>DAOTTL010000092.1:0-9452 GCA_034438135.1 Ktedonobacteraceae bacterium
CAGGATGGTTCCTCAAACTCCTTTGTCTCAACCTCAGGGGGTGTATCCTGTTCCCCAGGGAGTGGAGATTGTGCCTATCCCTACTCTGGACGAGATAGAGAGCAACGATGCCCGTAGGGAAGATGCTCTTACCATCAAGTTTGCGATCGGTAAATTGAATGACTATCTTCGCTGGTTCTTGATGGTTTTAGAAACTATCCTGCTGATCCGTTTCCTGCTGAAATTGTTTGGGGCAGATCCTACAAATCCTTTTGCCAACTTCATTTTCACTTTAACCGGTCTGCTGCTAGTGCCGTTCAATGGTATTGTGGCTACGCCGTCTTTGCATAGAAACCAGTACTTTGAGTTTTCAACCTTGATCGGCATGGGGGTCTACTTTCTGATCTTCTATGCGTTCCGCTGGTTCCTGCGTATCCTCATCTCCAATCCAGAAGAGCCAGTCGAATAGTATGTGGACCAGGAATGGGAAACTGGAGTATGGTGCTTAAAGCGCTGGGCTGTAGCGAGCCTGTATTTGATCGCATAATGGGACCGTCGTTGTACGGCTCGGTACACAGCGTTTTTGAGTCGGCTGCAAATCTGGTTTTACTACATGATTGTGTTCTCTCTCTCAATGCTTGTGACGCTGATTATACGTCGCTTTCCTTCAATCTGAAGGAGAGCGACTCGTTTTTGCTGTCCAATGGGATTGTTCTGGGCGCACATGCGGGCGCGTTTCCCTTTAACCTTTTGAGCACAGGTATGCGGGTTGGAGCGGGAGGAGGACGGCTCTGGATCGATGAACTCGATCTCTCACTTGATCTCAGTACATGTCTCCGCTGGGACCCTCAGGTGTATTGTCCAACCGAACTTGATAGGGTTCTGCTGAAAACTCATGGCGATTTTCTTGAACTCTTCTGTGATTACCATCGACCATACGGCGCTATAGATCTGTTGCCGGCGAAGGATGATCTGGATATTTTGGAATTGACCAGGAAGTTGTCTGGTCGAGGTCCCGGACTGACACCCGCAGGAGATGATTTTCTGCTGGGATGGCTGGCCACCGGCTGGCTGCTTTACGGCTCTCAATCCACTTTTGCGGATCTCTGTCGCTCGGTCGTTGAATTGGCACGCGAGCGAACTCATGTCTTGAGCCTCTGCTGGCTAACTGATGCTGCACTCGGCAGGGTTTCTTACGCTCTTAAAGAATTACTTGAGGCCCTGACTTTTTCCAATAGAGTGGAACTGGAGTTACGCGCCAAACTAGTCCTGGTATCCGGGGCAACCTCCGGCTTTGATACGTTACAAGGGGTTATTTATGCTGTGAGGCAGTTATGAATCATCTCTCATTTTACAAAATGAGCAAAACACTCTTTCTGGCGGCTGCGCCACCATCCATTTCCCCTTTTAAAAAAGAGCAGATGGGGTGTTGTGGCTCATTCGCGCCACAACACCCCATCTGCTCTTTTTATTCTCTGTCGCGCAGGCGATAGAGTCCTTTGAGGGGGCGTCTCTGCAAGACATAGACATGAAGTAAGGAAATTGCAACATAATCAGGGATGATTTATAGGATGAAAATAGGTATCTTTCACAATAGGCAAAACGTGTGCAACAGAGATATACTAATCTAGGACAAGCAAGATTATGAAAAGTAAGATAGAACTATGCCATTTGCTCCAGTTTCTGCTGTGAAAACCAATACACACAAACGCAATAACTCCCTTGTTAAAGGGAGGGTAAGAGTCCTTGTTATAGGGTTGCTGATTGTGGCGGCTACCATTGTCTGGCAGACTTTGTTCAACAATCATCAAAATAGTATGGTCGTTGGACGACCTCTCTCTTATCCCGACGATCACCTGCATACCGTGGCTCTCAGTGTGCAGCCAGGCGTAATCTACCTGGGAACGCATTACGGCATCTTCACAAGTACAGACAATGGTCGTATGTGGCCGCAGAGTCAGGGCGACCTCAATACAACTATGATTACCTCAATTGCTGTAAGCCCGGATAATCCAGCGCAACTGGCGGTTCTGGCCGTCCCTACCAGTGGTCTGGGCAAGCAGGCGGGTATTTATGTGAGTTCGGATGGAGGAAAAGACTGGACATTTACGCTGCCCCCACATGTGCCAGATACCTCTTATCCTTATACCATTCAAAGTGGCTATGGTGTACAGGGACATTTTTATGTTTTCTTTAGCTCCGTTGGCTGGTTTGAGACCCTGGATCTTGGTCGGCACTGGCATGCTATTACGGATAGCAACATGGCAAATATTCAGACTCCTGTGCTCTTGTCTGATCCGCTTGATCCTCTCCACCTGCTGATGGGCGGTGATCTGGGACTTTTTGAAACCCATGATGATGGACGAACCTGGCAGCCTTTTGTAAGCATCAAGGGGACTGTGCTCTCGCTGCTTGCGACGGGAGTTAACGCTGATGGTAAACGGACTATCTTTTGTTCGACCGACCGAGGTCTCTATCGCTGGCAGGATCAGAGCGGTGGGAATGAGCTTGCTCCCCTTACTACTATGACCACTCTTCCTGTTTTTTCTTCTCCGACCCGTCTGGCGTTGAGTGGAGATGGAAATGCCCTCTATGCGCTTTTCGGCGCGGACCTCTGGTTCTCCTCGGATCTTGGCGCAAGCTGGACAAAATGCTGGCATTTTACACGTAGCGATATCACAGCCCTGGTCATTGATCCGCATAACTCCGGTGAACTGGTCGCTGGTTTTTTCTTGCCGGGTCTGGTTTTACTCAGTACAGACTCAGGTAAAAGTTGGAGTACAATGACTGACTGAAGAGGCTTTGATTCTCTGTCTGGTCAGTGTAAAAAATGTTGAGCTAAAAGAGGCGTAGTTCCCTTATGTTCTGTCGCTCAGGCGACAGAGAGAGGATCTTTTGCGAAGCCCTGACGGGGAAAAATAGGGATTGATACTCATGACAGATTGACCTGGATCCTTTATGCTGAACTTGATCCTCGCACGCGACCTATGGAGGTAGAGCAAACTGGCCATGCTTCTTGTGTAAAAGAGGAGATATCTCAGCACCAAAGGAGCCAGGTGGACATGTACCCAGGAAAGATTGTCTGGTAGGATGTATTTTGTAAGGAAGCGAGAAACCCCCCATGTATCTAGCGCGAAAAACATTGAAAGTCCTGCTGGCCAGCATTATTGGAATGAGCCTGCTGTGCATTACTACAGGCTCAGTCTTCGCGCTAACTACAAGGGAGACGCTGCTAACTCATGCCAGGGTTCTCAGTTCCGATCCAGCCATCGGTTCAACCATTACCGCTGGCCCAACAAAGGTAACTGTTACGACATCCGAGAATATGAACCCGGATCCGAGCAAGACTAATCTTTTTGTCTGTGGACCTGACGCGGATGCTACAAATACGTTGATTGGTGTCGGCAATGCACAGGTTGCGCTCTCTAATCCTAAAACGATGTCGGTCAGTATCAAGCCCGATAGCGCCCACATCAATGGCGTTTACGTCGTGGTCTGGAAGATCGTCTCATCTGAAGACGGCGATGCGGCTACGGAAGTTTATTCCTTTACTGTGAATACCAGTGGTACCTCAGCCTCCACACCCGTCCCGACACCCGCAACCGCCGCTCCGACAAGTACTTCTACGACAAACAATGCCTCGTCCGGCATACCTGTCTGGTTATTCGTTGTTTCTATCATTGTTGCTTTAATCGTAGGCCTGGGAGCCGATCTGGTTCTGGTGGGCCGACGCAGAGGTCCAGCTACAGCTACATCAACTGCCTCGATGTGCAGAGCTATAGTTGAAGATCTGGAGAAAGAGAAGAGCGACAGACTTTCATAATAGAGGAATGCATCCATGCGTGTCAGACCCTTTTTCTGGTGCTTGCTGGCCTTTGCCTGTAGTACTGCCCTGGTGATAGCTCTGGTAGTCTCTATTACCCGCTTAATACCCATGCAAGTGTCAGTTATGCGCATAACTTCCGCAGGTCCAAATGCTACCCTTGTCCATCTGCGTCTGACTGACTCTGAGGGAATGCCCATTAATGAGGCACAGATCGTCTCTAATGCGGATATGCCGAATATGCCTATGGGTCCTCAGAGTATCAAGACGCAGCTCCTTGGTCAGGGTATCTATTTGATGTCGATCCATTTTTCAATGGCTGGCTCCTGGAAAATTGATATGGCAGCGCACGCTGATGGATTTGAGACGAAACAGCGCTCTATTGTGTTGCTTGTCTTATGAAGATTCATCCCAAACTTTTCTGCGGCTTGCAAAGCCGCCCCACCCCCAGGAAAAGGGAGAAATGGCTGAGTTTGTAAGCAGCAAAGCTGCTTACAAACTCAGCCATTTCTCCCTTTCAATCTGGCGGCGCAGCCGCCAGATTGAGTGTTTGCTCATTTTGCCAAAATGAGAGATGACTCATATTTGAGAACCCCTGCTTTTCTCTTCTCGATAACTTGACTCACTTCCTTTGAAAGGCTATAGTCTAGATAATGATATGCTAGCTATCCGTTGAAAGGGGCGGACCAAATCTATGCCGAGATCGAAGCGCTTCCCTGGTCGATGGCGATCTTCCTGGCGTCTCTCGCTTTTTGAGAAAGTAATCTTCGTGAACTCGGTGATGCTTATTGGTGAGGCGCTGGCAGGATTAGAAGTCACCAGTCACAGTCTGGAGAGTCATCATTACCTGATCGATACCTCATTTATGGTCTGTGCGACCGTGCTGAGTCTGCTGATCAATCTCTTGTTTCTGCGTTCCAGCTTTCGACCACTTTTTAGTCTGCTCCAAACGATGCATGTCATTAGCACTGGCAAGACACGTGAACGGGCGCTGATTTTGCCAACGGATACTGAGATTGGCGAACTCACTCAGTCCTTTAACAGTATGCTGGACGCTCTGGAGACTATGCGTCGGGATCAGACAATGCTTATCTTGCAAGCGCAGGAGGAAGAGCGTCGTCGCGTGGCCCTGGAATTGCACGACGAGAGCAGTCAGAATCTCACGGCTCTCCTGGTTCATACGGAGGTTTTACAGCAGGGACTCTCTGCTCTGCCTGTTACTGCTATGACGGTGGAGGCTCGTGAGCAGATGCGTAGCGGCCTTAATCAGTTAACCGGACTTACGCAACATACATTGGAGAGTATTCGTACCCTGGCCCTCCAGTTGCGCCCCGCTGTCCTGGACGATCTGGGTCTACAGGCCGCCCTGCGCTGGCTGGCTGAGGATTGTCGTCAACGTCTGCACCTGGCGGTTGAGCTTCGTATGGAGTCCTCAACCGAGCATAGCTATCCACCACTTTACGAAACTACCCTCTTTCGCGTCGCTCAGGAAAGCTTGACTAACATTGCACGTCACGCTCACGCCACTCATGTCTCTATTGAACTCATGCAGGACCAGAAGAGTATCGTTCTACGAGTTCAGGATGACGGAGAAGGATATGTGAGTTCTGAGAGTCAAGGACTGGGTATCACAGGTATGCGTGAGCGTGTCACCCTGCTCAACGGCACATTCCAGCTTCAGGCTTTACCAGTTCATGGTACGTTGGTTGAAACCCTGCTGCCCTTGCCGGTGCCGGAGAAGGGTCCACAAAGCAATACGATCAAGGAGAACAGCTATGTCTGAGTCTGGAGTATCTACGGCGATATCTCCTATTCGGGTACTATTGGCCGATGATCACGATATTCTACGTCAGGGACTGAAGATGCTACTGAGCCTGCAACCAGAGATAGAGATCGTGGGAGAGGCGCGTACAGGCCGTGAGGCCGTAAAACAGGTTCTGGTTCAGCATCCTCAGGTTATTGTGTTAGATATCAGTATGCCCGATATGGACGGCCTGGAAGTCTGTCAGGTTCTTCACGAACGTGCTCCCGAGACACATATCCTGATCCTTACAATGCATGAGAGCGAGGACTACTTTTTCGCGGCCCTGAGGGCTGGTGCAGCCGGATATCTGGTAAAAAAAGCCGCTCCAACCGATCTGCATATGGCAATTGTCTCGGTTGCGCAGGGGGGAGCGTTTCTCTATCCTGGACTGGCCAGGGCGCTCGTTCATGCTTACACCATTATCCCTCCCTCCCGTCATCATTCTGCCAGCGGAGAGAAACAACTGGCGGAAGAGTTGCGCGTTCTCTCGCCGAGAGAGTTAGAGATCTTGAAACTGGTTGCAGAGGGACACACTAACCAGGAAGTTGCCGACCTTCTGGTGCTAAGCATCAAAACCGTACAGGCGCATCGGGCGAATGTCATGGAGAAGTTGGGCCTGGATAATATTACTCACCTGGTACGTTTTGCTATTCGCTATGGACTTTTACCTCAGGAGTAGCTGAAGAAGAGAAACACAAAAGAGATGGATGAGTTTGCAAGCAATAAACCTGCTTGCAAACTCATCCATCTCTTTTGATCTGCTATTTCGGGAAGGCCTGTATACTGGACTCACGGCTACTACTTATTTATCAAAGGAGCCCATTTTATGTCCTTAGCTGCTGTTTCTATTATTTCAGATATCTCAGAGCAAAGCACTGTTTGCCGAAATGTAGTCACTTATTTAAATGCTATCTGGCAGAAATATTTTGCAGATGTACCCTGTGTGAACAATGTAGAGATCTCCTATTGTCGGCCCTGGAAGAGCCGTTTGGGCGTGATTCGCCTCTCGTTAGATAATAGAACCTCATTTATTGGCTTGAATGCTCTCTTGCAGCATCCAACAGTACCAGAATGTGTCCTGATAGCCACTATTTCCCATGAGCTTACTCATTATGCGCATGGTTTTGGTTCACCAATGCCGCGCCTGTATGAGCATCCGCACGCCAATAATATCGTTAAGAACGAGCTGGAGAAGCGTGGCCTGGGAGAAATTCTGAGTCACTGCGATGAGTGGATTGACAGTCAGTGGTTCACGTTTTATGATATGCAGCGAGAAGCTGGTTGGGCTGATCTTCCAGGTATCTACCGTCCGTTTCGTAGCCGGAAGAGATCTCTGGTTTGACAGAGACTTTTTCCTGAAGAAAGGGCGTGGGTGTGCAGATTACGTGGTTGATGTTACGTCGAAAAATCACTTGACTTTAGATGATTTTCTATGGTATAGTGATCGTAGCTCCCAAGGTACGTACCACGCTGTACTGTTAGTCCTACTGGTTCCCATGTGTCGATTGTTGTGGTGTATACTGTCTTAGGTTCAAAGGCCAATGCCTCTTTCACCCATCGATTCGCACTCTGTGCATCCACGTTTCCCAAAACAAAGCGTTTGTCTGTAAAAACAACCTTGTTACGAAGCTATTTCCCACTTTACTTCGGTTCATCAGAGAAAGGAGAAAGGGCGTGTTCCCTCTTAAAGCACCGCCCAGCCTTAGAACATCGTGAATATCGCTGAACTAGAAACCAAAACAATCTCCGAGCTACGCGACATTGCTCGCGACCTCGAACTTTCCGGCTATACCACCCTCAAAAAACAAGATCTCGTCTTTCGACTCCTCCAGGCTCATACTGAACAGCAAGGAAACATTTTTAGCGCAGGAGTCTTGGAGATTGTTGAGGATGGGTTTGGCTTCCTCCGTCAGGAGCGCTTCCTCCCAGGAAACATGGATGTCTACGTCTCTCAGTCGCAGATCCGCCGCTTTGGACTGCGTACGGGCGATATGGTTTCGGGACAGGTGCGTCCCCCCAAAGACAACGAGAAGTATTATGGCCTGTTGCGGGTTGAGGCCATTAACGGGGTAGACCCTGAAGTAGCCAAGCGTCGCCCCCATTTTGATGTACTTACCCCCATTTTCCCACGTGAGATGTTCAATCTGGAGACTGGTCCCAACAACATTTCTGGCCGTATTATTAACCTGGTTGCCCCTATTGGCCGTGGACAGCGCGGCCTGATCGTTTCTCCGCCAAAAGCTGGCAAAACTATGCTCCTTAAGTCGATTGCCAATTCCATCACTGAAAATTATAACGATGCGCATCTTATGATTGCACTCATCGGTGAGCGCCCTGAAGAGGTGACCGATATGAAGCGTTCGGTGCGTGCTGAGGTGATCAGTTCGACTTTTGATGAGCCGACTGAGGCGCATACTCGTGTGGCGGAAATGGTTCTTGAACGCGCTAAACGCCTGGTTGAAGGTGGACGCGACGTTGTTGTGCTCCTGGATAGTATCACTCGTCTGAGCCGCGCCTATAACCTGGCTGTACAGCCCAGTGGTCGCACACTTTCGGGCGGCCTTGATCCCAGTGCTCTCTTTCCACCTAAACGTTTCTTTGGTGCAGCTCGTAAAATAGAAGAAGGCGGTAGTCTAACAATTATCGCGACGGCCCTGGTGGATACAGGCAGCCGTATGGATGATGTGATCTACGAAGAGTTTAAGGGCACCGGCAATATGGAACTTGTTCTGAATCGCAAGCTTGCCGAACGCCGTGTCTTCCCTTCCATCGATATCTCACTCTCCAGCACTCGCCGCGAAGAACTCTTGCTCGACGATAAGACGTTACGCGCGGTAGTCGTGATGCGCCGCATGTTCTCTACCCTGGCCGACCAGCGCGGTATGGAAGCCATGGAGGCTCTGATGCAGCAGATGTCTAAAACGAACAACAATTTCGAATTCCTGGCTACCTTGAATAAGAGCATTCTCTAGTGAGATGACCACGAAGTCTGGCGCTGTGGACCCTTACATGTGTCCCACCTCTACAGCGCCGCTTATTTGGATGAGCGTTGAAATTCTCCCCTTTACGTTTGTATTGATACACGTGTACTATACTTATCTTCTAGAGGAGAATGTTTCATTGGTCTTTTTTCAGGCGGTTTTTTGGCCAAAACTGCATCACCTGACCGGATTGTCGGGTCCCGTCCGCGCCTGGGGTGTTTCGCTCTCAGCGAATTGTCTTCTTGTGCGCTATTGGAAATCCATGGAACCCTGGCGTTTTGCGGCGGCATGAAGGGACGAGGGTTTACTGGCTGATAAACAGCCAGAGCCGAATTCTGACCAGTCCAATGTGAACTCTCTTTGGGGTGGCAAGCGCAAGAAATACCCTTAACTACCCAGAATGTTTAACGCACGTGCTGCCAGAAGCACAATAATAGTGAGCGAAATAACTGCTTCCGCCATCATTAAGGCCTTGGCCTGCCGGGTCAGCGGATAGGTATCTGTGGGACTGAGGGCAGTGGAGCACGTAAACGCGACAAAAAGATAGTCCATAAAATGTGGCACCCAGGACTTGGTGTTTCCGTCTGCTTGCTGAGGGAACATAAAATCTGAGGCCTGATTCTTTGCAAAATGACGTTTTAATGGACCGCCTCCATCAATCTGCCAGTACCACAGTCCAAAGACAAGCACATTCCAGGACCAGAGAAGAGCTGCCGCTCGCAAGAGATACGTCGCGTATTTATCGCCTGGTAAATTTACCACAAGTAAAATGATGCTAAAAGCCAGAGCCAGGGTAAGGATAGCTAGAATGATTATACTAACTGGCCTGAGCGCCTTGAGTGGGAGTCCTCGACCCGTGGTGATG
>DAOTTL010000093.1:0-6237 GCA_034438135.1 Ktedonobacteraceae bacterium
AGCGGATGGTCTGTTTTGCGGATGCGCCGCAAAACAGACCATCCGCGCTTCTTTCTTTAAAGGAAGTGAAGTGTGCTGGCAGGACGATGCAGCGGATCGCCCTGGCAGGACACAACAAGAGCAACTGGTGTGTTCTGTCGCCTCTGACGACAGAGGGAAAAGCGAGAAAAAACCTCTACGTGTAAGGAAACCACCTCACCCCAGAGGAAAAAAGAGAGATGTCGGGCACGGCGTGCAACGCCGTGCCCGACATCTCTCAAAAAGAAGGGTAGGGTGGGGCCATTCGCCAACAAAGACCCGTAAGGGGGTCGAAAGCCAGAGGCTTTCGGAGAATGAAATAGCCCTATTAGAAAACCTCTGTTGAGTGGATTACTGGCCTCATTTTGCAGTACAATGAGGTGGGCGAGTTTTATAGTGGGAAGAGAGGTCAGGAATGACCAGTGGGTGGAAAGTTCATAAGGAATAGTCATGGATAATCTAAAAACATTCTATGGGCCTAATGCAGGGTACGTTCTGGAACTGTACGAACAGTATATGCGAGATCCACTATCAGTTGATGCTGTCACTCGCGCGACTTTTGAGCAATGGTCCCCCATATTAACCCAGGACGCAGAGACCCGTATAGATACAACAACAGGAAATTTTACTGTCAATAACACACCTTTTAAGGTGGCAGATGTTGTTGCAGCTTCCGCACTCGCGTATGCAATTCGCGAACGAGGACATCTGGGTGCGCACCTCGATCCGCTGGAAAGCGAGCCTTTGGGAGATCCCGCCCTTGCGCCGGAAACCCACGGTATCACCGAGGCCGATCTGGCTCGACTCCCGGCTGAAGTTGTACGTGGTCATGCCGCAGAGCAGGCCAGCAACGCTCTAGAGGCCATCAATGCCTTGCGTATGATGTATTCTGGGACCATCAGTTACGAATTTGACCAGGTGAAGAGTCCCATCGAACGTCGCTGGCTGCGCGACGCTGTAGGGCTACAACTCTATCGAGAGACAGAAAGTCCCGTCGCGAAACGGAAGCTCCTGGAGCGTTTAACTCAGATCGAAACCTTTGAAAAATTCCTGCATCAGGTTTTTCCAGGTCAGAAGCGCTTCTCGCTAGAAGGCACAGATGTCATGGTGCCGATGCTGGATGAGATCATTAATGGCGCGGTTGATTCCGGAGCAGAGGAAGTCATTATCGGTATGGCGCACCGGGGACGCTTAAACGTGCTTGCACATGTACTGGAGAAGCCATACGGGGCAATTCTCAGTGAATTTATGCATATGAAACATGAGGAGGGCATACCTCTGACCGATAGCTTTGGCTTTGGGTGGACAGGAGATGTCAAATACCACCTGGGAGCCGAACATTTACTCGGAGAGGGCACTTCCTCTGTTCAGCTCAAGATCACACTTGCCCCTAATCCAAGCCATCTAGAGTTCGTCAATGCAGTAGTCGATGGGATGGTTAGAGCGACCCAGGAGACTCGAACGCAGCCCGGCTTTCCAAAGCGAGATCCCGAACGAGCCATGGCCGTGGTTATCCATGGAGATGCGGCTTTCTCTGGCGAAGGGATTGTGGCTGAGTCGATGAATCTGTGGAATTTGCGCGGTTATCGAGCCGGCGGAACTATTCATATTATTATCAATAACCAGCTTGGTTTTACAACTGAGCCACAGGATAGCCGCTCAACGCACTTCGCCAGCGATATGGCCAAGGGCTTCGAGATCCCTATTATCCATGTGAATGCCGACGACCCGGATGCTGCATTAACAGCCAGCCGTCTGGCCTTTGCCTATCAAGATGAGTTTCATAAAGATGTACTCATTGAACTGGTAGGCTATCGTCGCTGGGGACACAACGAGGGCGATGAACCCGCTTTTACCCAGCCATCGATGTATGAGATCATCCGTTCACATCCAACTGTACGCGAGATTTACGCGAACCAGCTAGTTAGTGAGGACATCGTTTCCTCTCAAGAAGCTGAACAGATGGTAAAAGAGTGCATGAGAGCACTAGAAGAAGCTCGCAACGATGCTAACAGCGGCCACTACCCTCCGACCCGGCAGGGCACTAACGAATACTCGAACGGGCATGTTATTAAGCTGGCAGTCCCGCCCACAGTGCCAGAACAAAAGCTGCGTCAGTATAATCAGGAACTCCTGACATGGCCACAGGGATTTATGCCCCATCCAAAGCTGGTACGCCTCTTGCAACGCCGTGCGAATACGCTGGGAGACGAAGGAGGCATCGATTGGGGACAGGCCGAGGCGTTGGCCTTTGCCTCTATTCTGGCCGATGGAGTTCCTATCCGTCTTTCGGGTCAGGACTCGGAACGGGGTACGTTCAGTCATCGACACGCCGTTCTCCACGATCAGGAAAGCGGGGAGGACTATATCCCGCTCCAGCATCTGTCGGACGCCCGGGCATCGTTTGCTATCTATAACAGCCCTCTGAGCGAGGTCGCGGTTCTGGGCTTTGAGTACGGCTACAACGTTCATGCCCAGGATGCACTGGTCCTCTGGGAAGCTCAGTATGGCGACTTTGCGAACGTCTCACAGGTCATGATCGACCTCTTTATTGCCTCTGGACGCGCCAAGTGGCGTCAGGACTCTTCTCTGGTTCTACTGTTACCTCATGGATACGAAGGCAGTGGACCCGACCATTCCAGTGCTCGCCTGGAACGTTATCTGGAACTTTCAGCTCAGGGCAACTGGCGCGTCGTCAACTGCTCCACCTCGGACCAGTTTTTCCACGTCCTGCGCCGTCAGGCCTTTGCACTATCCAGTGTTCCCCGTCCTCTGATTGTCATGACGCCCAAAAGTCTCTTACGCCATCCTCTGGCCACGACAACACTGGCCAACCTGGCCAACGGTCACTTCCAGCCAGTTCTGGACGATCACGAGGCACAGGCCAGGGCCAATACTATCCGCAGCATTGTGCTCTGCTCTGGAAAAATCGCGATCGACCTTCTCGCAAATGAGAAACGTAAGCAGGCCGAGGATGTAGCTATTGTACGTGTCGAAGAACTCTATCCTTTTCCAGGGAACGAACTCAAGAGCATCCTGGCACAGTATCCACGCGCGACAGAGATACGCTGGGTCCAGGAAGAGCCACAAAACATGGGGGCCTGGACCTACATATATCCACGCCTGAGCGCACTACTGGGACCAGGTAACGAGTTACGCGTTATAGCTCGACCCGAACAAGCCAGTCCTGCTGAAGGACTCTCTGACCTGTTCCAATCAGAGCAAGATTGGATTATGAAGGACGCACTTCGTTCTACTATTAAAGAGTATGGAGGCACTAAACATGACAGTTGAGATACGTGTGCCAACCCTGGGCGAATCGATTGTCGATGCTGTAGTGGCAAACTGGCTAAAACATGAGGGGGAAACAGTGAAGCAGGGCGATGTCCTGGTCGAGCTGGAGACCGATAAGGTCAATGTCGATGTGTCTGCCGATCAAGGCGGTATTTTGCAGAAAATTGAGAAACAGGTGGGCGATACGGTCGCGATAGGTGATCTGCTTGGCTCCATTGGTGAGGGCACAAAGGCTGCCAGTCCCACACAAGAACAACCGGCTCAAGCTCAGCAAGAACAGCCAGTAGCAGCTCAAGTGGAAGCCAACAATTCCCAACCAGATTCCGCAGCAGTCTCAGGCGTCCCTGCGGGTTCAATCGATGGCCATCGACCTCCTTCTCCTCTGGCCCGGCGGATTGCGGCTGAACACAACGTTGATCTCTCCCAGGTCAAGGGAAAGAGCGCAAACGGGCGTGTGACCCGCGATGATGTTGTCAACTACCTTGAACAAAGCAGAACCGGCACAGGAGATGAGCCAGCAGCATCTGTACCGCTGCCTGTAGCTGCTCAGAAACCTTCGCCCGTTTCCAGCAAGTCAGTTTCAGGAGACGCACCCATACTCTTCGCAGCCTCAAGCAGGCCAGAGGAGCGGATAACCCTTTCGCGCCGAAGACAGACCATTGCCCGCCGTCTGGTCGAGGTTCAACAGACCGCGGCCATGCTTACAACGTTTAATGAGATCGACATGAGCGCCATCAAAGAGGTGCGCACTCGTCGTAAGGACGCCTTTAAAGAGCGTCATCAGATATCGTTGGGCTTTATGTCATTCTTCACCAAAGCGGTTACAGGGGCACTGAAGGCCTTTCCACGTCTGAACGCCGAAATTCAGGGCAGTGAGATGGTCCTCAAACACTACTATGATATCGGGGTCGCGGTCTCTACTGAGGAAGGTCTGATTGTGCCAGTTGTACGCGATGCTGACCGCAAAAGTTTTGCAGAGATTGAGCGAGAGATCTCTGACCTGGCGAAGCGTGCCCGTGATGGCAAGCTTGGACTGGCAGACCTGCAAGGCGGAACGTTCACAATCACCAACGGTGGCATCTTCGGCTCACTGATGTCCACTCCCATCTTGAACGGACCACAGGTCGGAATTCTAGGGATGCATTCTATTCAAGATCGGCCCGTCGTTGTGGGTGGAGAAATCGTCGTGCGTCCAATGATGTATGTAGCACTGTCCTATGATCATCGTATCGTCGATGGTAGTGAAGCTGTTCGTTTTCTGGTGCGCATCAAAGAACTCACGGAAGATCCCGAAACTCTGCTCTTAGAAGGATAAAATCAAATGTTGATTTTATCTCCTGCCGAGAAAACGCGGGCTGACAAAGGACAATGAACGTGTAGATAGAGAAAGCCATGGTCAGAAATACAAATGGCTCGACATAGGAAGCTGCAACCTGTATAATCTGGTTGATAGGAAAAGCCCTGCGCATCTTACTATAAGTAATTCTGGCACAGAGGGCAGGTAGTTGGGGATAGACGCAGAAGTATGAAGGAGCATCGATACTTCCTCATTCGATGGTGGCCAGAGCACACTCAAGCAGGTGACAGGAATAGAGGGGGGTCGTCTTACTATGCAACAAATGGGACACAACGATGATATAAACTCGCTCGTTGGCAAAACGCTTGGCCAGTTTCGTATTGTCGAGCAGATTGGCGCTGGAGGTATGGCGACGGTCTTTAAAGCCTATCAGCCTGTCCTGGATCGTTACGTGGCAGTGAAGGTCCTGCCCGACTATCACGCACGTGATCCCATATTTAAAGAGCGTTTCCTGCGTGAAGCACGTTCAGTGGCAAAACTGGATCACCCAAATATTGTCCAGATCTATCTCTTCGGCGAGGAAGAGAGTATTACCTATATTGTCATGCAATATGTGGATGGTGGGACGCTCAAAGATAAATTACGGCAAGTTGGTGCTTTACCTGCATCCGATGCGTTAAAATTTGTCATTCAAGCGGCTGAGGGATTGGGCGCAGCCCACGAGAACGGAATTATTCATCGAGATGTCAAGCCTGCGAATATGCTCCTGCGCAAAGATGGCCACCTTCTCCTCTCAGACTTTGGGATTGTCAAAATTCTCGAAGGTACGACGAACCTGACGCGGGTGGGGACAGGAATAGGCACACCTCAATATATGTCGCCTGAGCAGGGGACGGGGCAACCGGTTGATGCCAGTAGTGATATTTATTCCCTGGGAATTGTCTTATTTCACTGCCTGACAGGGCGCGTTCCATTTAACGCGGACAGCCCTCTGACAATCACGGTAAAGCATTTGAACGAGCCGTTGCCTGTTGAATTTCTCCATCATGTAGGGGTGCCAGCTCAGATTGAGCAAATCATTCTCAAAATGTGCGCAAAATCGCCTCCTGAACGATACCAATCAACCAACGAGGTGATTAGAGAACTGGTTCGGGCAGCTGCGGCGACGCGTATTGCCCTCCCCTGGCAGATGTTGCCGCCTATTTCAGGGGCAGAAATGTTTCAGCAGTACTCCAATCCCTTATCGAACGTGCCCTCGCAGCAACTCGACCAGCGCTCGCAGCCCTTGCCTATCTCCAATCCGCAGCAGGTTGTGACGGTCTCGTGTTTCCGCTGTCAGTCGCAAAATCCCAGTGACCGTCTCTTCTGTACCTCATGTGGTTATGAGTTGGCGGATCGTAAGGCAGTGGTGGACAGAATTATGGGACCCAACAATCGTCCCATTCTTGCGCGTTTCCTGATCCAGAACGGACAGATGGCGGGACGTTTTTTCCGTTTCCATCAAGCTCTGACAACGATCGGGCGCACAAATGGGAACGATCTGATTATCTCTGGACGAACCGTCTCACGCAGGCACGCCAGGCTCTGGTTTGAGAATGGTCGCTGGTACCTTGCTGATCAGCAGAGCG
>DAOTTL010000094.1:0-5753 GCA_034438135.1 Ktedonobacteraceae bacterium
CCACATCCGATGTAAGGGGAGCAGAAGGATCGGGTCCCCCGTTCAGACTCTCAATGAAAGGCGAAACGGCCTGTACAATCGAAGATTGCGAAAAAGGCTGATCAAAAGAGCCACTTGTGGAGAGCTGCGCACCAATCAGGGAGTTCAGATAGCCCGAATGACGCGCTTCAATTGTCAAAATAGAACCCGCCGCTGCGAGATAGTCTTTATTCGCAATGGCCGGAGCAGCCATCAAATAAGCACCCACGCCAGTGACTTCAAATGACGCGGCGACCTCTTTGAAGTCCCTCAGACCCGCTGAATAGATATTATTGTTGAAGGTTGGTTTGGGCCTGGCAGCCGCCCCCAGCGCATCCTGAAGGAACGCGACGTGAGCGTTTTCGTCTCTCATAATCTCGTGGAAAGCCTGGGATGGCGTAAGAGTTAGCAGGGCAGCCGACGCCGACGCAGCAGATGCCGAGGTCGTGGAGGTTAACATATGTGCCGCAGTTCCCGCGACTGCAATCACTGGTACAGCAACCGCGGTACCTATGGCTGACTTCCGTAAAAAAGAACGGCGCGATGGCTTGTTGGCCGAAGATGCGACCGCTTGCCCATTCTCTTCCCCATTGTTTTTGATCGAATGGATTCTCATATTTTTCTAATTCCTTTTTCTAATGAGTCGAATTCAAAAAAACTCTCTCATTCCCCCAATACAAATACTAAAGAGTCACTACCGCAAGAAGCACATTCTTGATGCTCTCACAATATCGACATGTACATATCATAAGATGAGGTAGTGTGAAGTATATTGAGAATTGGAGAAGAAACGGTGATGATTTGTCAAAAATATGTGCATTCTTTATGCTAGAGCTTTTTAGTAAAAGTCGCTGGTGACCATTTTTTAGACATCTTTTATCGAGTGATCATCTTTATCGTGCGGTGTATTTTTACAAATATACTTCTTAAATACTTTTGTGATTATTTCTTCTGCCAGCAAAGCTCTTTTCAGTGGCTCCAGGTTCTGTCAGATGAGCGGCAGTACCTCGTGGAAAAGCCTTACCCGGGTGGATGCTCTCAGTTTACGCACCACCAGAGAAGGGGCCGCGAGCCAGCCGCGAGCCAGCCAGCAGTGCTCCCGGCTGCATATTCATGATATGCTGTAAAGAAAGGAGGTTTCCATCTATGGCACTGCTCGTTCTCACACAGACAGACATCGAACGACTTCTTCCAATGCAGGATTGTATTGAGGTCATGGAAAAAGCGCTCAAGGCTTTCCAGAGCGGAGAGCTGCATCAGCCTTTGCGCACCATCTACATGCCGCCAGGAGCGAATGGAATGCTTGCCTGGATGCCTGCGTATAGCGCAGACGCGGACGCGGCCTATGGCATGAAGATCCTGAGCATTATTCCCAGTAATCCCACACGGGGTCTGGATACTCACCAGGGCACCGTTCTCCTGATGGATGGTCTGACGGGTGAAGTCTGTGCCCTGATGAATGCTTCGGCAATCACGGCGATTCGTACCGCGGCTGTCTCCGCCGTTGCGACCCGCCGCCTGGCGCGTGAGAACGCCCGGACCCTTGCCATTATCGGAACAGGAGTGCAGGCGTATCATCATCTCAAGGCCATCTTGTGCGTCCGACCCATTTCACAGGTGCGTCTCGTAGGACGAACACCTGAGAGCAGTCGTCGTTTCGTGCAGCGTGTCCAGGCGGAATTTTCTGTGACTCTGGAGGCGGCGGAGAACGCGCAAGCCGCCCTTCGGGACGCCGATATCGTGGTGACTGCGACCAGTGCGCGTGAACCTGTTGTACAGCGCGACTGGCTAGCGCCTGGGACACATATCAATGCTGTGGGGGCCTGTGTGCCCACGGATCGAGAGCTTGACACAGCCACCCTGACTGCGGCCAGGCTCATTGTTGATTGCAAAGAATCGGTCGAAAATGAAGCTGGCGAGTACCGCTTTGCCCTGGAACGAGGTCTCATCCAGCGGTCTCATATGCAAGCCGAACTGGGAGAAGTCCTGCTGGATAGGGTTCCTGGCAGAACCTCCGGTGAAGAGATAACGCTCTTCCGCTCGCTGGGTCTGGCCATTGAAGATATTGCGGCTGCTCAATATCTCCTGGAACGAGCTCGTAGGGAAGGTTCTGGCACGACTATTGCTTTCTGAGTGGAAGACCCGGCCCGGAGTCATCTGGCGGGGCTTGTCTGGGGTTGCATCCGTGGTCTGACTCAGCACAAGGTGCACTTCATGCAAGTGCTCGCGGGCGTCTATGGTCGATCGGAAAAGCAGCAAACAAAGCTGAGGATGACGGAAAATCGCCAGGGTACTGAAAGAACACCCTGGCGAGGAGCATTGCAGATGAGCCTCTGCTTTGGTATACTTCCTGATGTTGGGAGGAATTGAGGGACCGTTGGGAACAAGGCAGACACAGGAGGAAACATCCGATGTCCAGAGCACCTCTTCACGCCCTTATCTGGTCCGCTGAGCAGCGTCTATATGGGCTGTACACGCGTGGCCAACTGAAGCTTCGGTTTCGACCAGACGAGGAAGCCGCCTGGCTGGCCTGGCCAGGCACTGTGTCCTCCTTTGCATTCCACGGCAAAGGTGGCTCACTCAATGTCTACCTGGAGAAGAGGCCACGTGGAGGTGCGTACTGGTATGCCTATCATACCAAAGAGGGCCGCACCAGCAAGCGCTATCTCGGACAAACAGAAAGCCTCTCGCTTGCGCGGTTAGAGGAGACGGCGAGCGAACTCTTGCACGTGCAGCCGCCTGCGACCACGACCGAGCAGGGGATGTTACTGCTCTCCAGCCGACTTGCTCCGCCGCGACTGCCGAACGCCCTGGTAGATCGCGAACGCTTGCTAACCGCCCTCGATGAGGCTCTTTCAACACCACTGACCCTGCTCTCTGCCTCGGCGGGCTGGGGCAAAACCACGCTGCTCTCGGTTTGGGCGCACCGACAAAAAAAGACCCAGGTGGCCTGGCTCTCGCCGGATGAACTGGACAACAGCCCGACACGCTTCTGGGTCGCGCTGATCGCGTCCCTGCGCCGCTGTCCCAGTCTGGCAGCGAACGTGGGGGAAAACGTGGTGGCACAGTTGCAATCGCCCCAGCCACCGCCGCTTTCCTCCTGTCTTTCCGTACTTCTTCATGAACTGGAAAGCCAGCAGGTGTATCCTGCTCCCATCGTCCTCATTCTGGACGATTATCAGGTGATAGAAGAGTCGGTCATTCACCAGGGCATGGCCTTCTTCCTGGAGCATCTGCCCGCTCATCTGCATCTGATCCTCTCCAGCCGTGTGGACCCGGACCTGCCCCTTGCGCGTCTACGCGCCCACGGGCAGTTGACCGAGATTCGTGCGGATGAGCTGCGCTTTCAGGAAGGCGAAGCGCATCAGTTTTTGGACAAGATGCTCTCCCCGCCGCTCTCGGAAGAAGAGTTGCAGCGACTGGTGAGCCGAACGGAAGGCTGGGTCGCCGGTCTGCACCTGATCGCGCTCACGATGCAGAAGCGTGAGGATCGCACAACATACCTTAAGACATTGACCGGTAGCCAGCGGTACCTGCTGGACTATGTGCAGGAGGACATTCTGGCACGTCTGTCCCCCGACACACGCGACTTTTTACTCCATATCGCCATCCTCTCGCGCCTGGACGCTGCCGTGTGTCAGGCCGTTACCGCCGCACAAACGCAGGCGGCCAGTCAGCAGATGCTCGCGCTACTGGAGCGAGCGAACCTCTTTCTGGTACCCCTGGATGAGGAGCGGCGCACCTACCGGCTACATGATCTCTTTCGTGAAGCCCTGCTCTCGGCGCTCCACACCAGCCAACCAGAGATGGTGTCGCTCTTGCACCGCAGGGCCGCCGACTTTTATGAGGCCGAGGGACAGTGGGCCGAAGCCATTACCCATGCGCTTGCCGGAGCGTCCTTCTCCATGGCAGCGCGGCTGATGGAGCAGACCGTCGAGCAGTTCTGGATGCGTGGAGAGGCGGCGACGATGGCGAGTTGGGTGCTGGCGCTGCCTGATCTGCTGGTGCGCGAACACACACGCCTGGTCCTCACCACGGCACTCTACCAACTCCACCCCGTCAATTATTCGACCCGTGAGCAGCGCGAAAGTCGCCACCAGCGGGTGAGGCAGCTCATGGCACGGGTCGAAACCGCCGTGCAGCAGCAAGCGCACGAGACCAACCAGGAGATCCTGGCTACGCACGCAGACTCCATCGATCTGGCGGCCTGGGAGGCTCAGCTTCATCGACGTCTGCGCCTGTTACGCGCGGGGATGAGCTTGTATGAGGCGATAGAGACCTCGGAGTATGAGCGCTTGCCCGCCCTCCATCAGGAGATGCAGGAGCTTGACCAGGACGAGGAGATCATCTGGCACATGCTCCCACTCTTCTGCCACGTCGTCTACTACACAGCCAGACAAGAAAGAGCAAAGCTTTTGCCGCAACTGCTGGACGCCAGGCAGCGGGTGCGCCAGTCGGGAAGCCGCTTTGCGGCTACCAGAGTCATACAGTGGTTAGCGCTCTCGGCAGAAGAGGCGGGACAGTTGCGCCTGGCCTATCAGGAGAGTCTGGCCGCCCTCGACCTGATCGAGCAGACGGCAAGCTATGCCCTGCTCACAGGGTACTTTAAGGATGTCCTGGCGATGGTGTTGTATCAGTGGAATCGGCTGGAAGAGGCGCGTAGCATGCTGCGAACGGTCATTCAGGATGCCGCTACCTGGCAGCAGAATGATTTGCTCCTATCGGGATACATCCGCCTGATGCAAGTCGAACTGGCAAGAGGAGATCTTTCTGCGCTCCAGCAAGCACGGCAAGAGTTTGAGCAGGTGGAAGGCTCTCAAGGCTATCACAGCCGGAACTGGCTGCCCAGCATGCAAGCACAGTGGTGGCTGGCCCAGGGACAGATGAAGGAGGCAACCGACTGGGCGGCGAGCATCGTCTTTCCAGAAGGGGTATGGGAACGCAGCCTGTATGAGGCTTTCCCGGTCGTGATGCGGGTGTATTTTGCAGCTCATCGTTGGACAGAGGCGCTGGAGCTGCTGGAGCGCTTTAGCGAGGGTCCGGGTCGTTCGGTCAACAGCAGGATCACTCTCACATATCTGGCCCAGTACATAGTGGCACTGCACCACACAGGCCAGAACGAGCAAGCTCGCGAGGTCGCGACGCGTCTGTTTGCCTTGACCGAACCAGAGGGCTACCTGCGCGTATACCTGGATGAAGGCGAACAAATGCGTCAGGCACTTGAGGCACTGCTCACTCCGCACTCCCAGCAGCATGAGTTGGCTCCCTCCACCGGAGCCTCCATCTCAAAGCTGCTGGCCGTTTTCGAGCAGGAGCGGCAAAGCGCAGACCCATCCCCGGCAGCACCCCCTCCCAGGTCCGCTCTTCCCTCTACTCAGCAGGCAACGTCTGTGTTCTCCGCGCCGACTGCTTCCCTGACCCGACGTGAGCAGGAAGTCTTGCGCCTGCTGGCCACCGGAGCCTCCAATCAAGAGATCGCCCAGACCCTGGTGATCGAGCTACCCACCGTCAAAAAACACGTCAGCAACCTGCTCGGCAAGCTACAAGCCTCTAGCCGCATGCAGGCGATTAGCCGGGCACGTGCCCTCTCACTGCTCTAACTCGATTCCTCCCAACAGGTGGCCTTTCTCCTCATATAACTACTCCCTTTGGCATCCTTTTGACGACTGTGGAATGGCTCGCGTTCTGCTATGCTTGTCGTAGACGCGGTGTTCAGGAATGGTGATCTTCCTTCC
>DAOTTL010000095.1:0-12046 GCA_034438135.1 Ktedonobacteraceae bacterium
GTGGGGCGGTTTCGACCGAGCACCTGAGTAGTTACGATAAATCCCTCAATAGACTATCAAAAAAATGAGGAGTATACTCAAAATTTTCTCAAGAAAATAGTCAGAGATCTCAAAATTTTCTCAAGAAAACAAGTCAAACTATACAAATTGCCTAAAAAAGATCTTCTATTTCATGGTGAATTGTCCGTTTTACTCTCTGTATCTACATCTTATACTACTCACTAAGGAGTTAATAGGTACATTGCGATGACGCTACAACTCCATTGATGTGGACACTCCCGATTCCTCTTTAAGAAACATTAGAGACTTTCCTTTCGAGATGGATTGCCTCTCCTATGTTAGAGCCTGATCAGGCTGGTTATCGTCCTCTGCACGCAGAGAGGCTGATGCCAAACAAGTTGGGAGTTATCGTCTCATGTCTGCAACTATCTTGCTTGTATTGCTTGCGTGTCTTCTTATTGCGGCTAAATTTGCAGGGTGGATCTGTCATCGTCTTCATGTTCCAGCAGTACTGGGTCAGCTCCTTGTAGGAGTGATCGCCGGTCCGTCTTTGTTGGGATGGGTTCAGGTGAACGGAACCCTGGCGGCATTTGCCGATATCGGCGTAATCATCTTGATGTTTATTGCCGGTTTGGAAACAGACATGCAACAGATGCGTAAGGTAGGAGGCACAGCGTTTGTTTCCGCCTTAACAGGTGTGATCTGTCCTTTCTTCGTAGGCACAGCGTTCGCCCTGGCTCTGCATTACTCCCTTCCAGTTAGCCTGTTTCTGGGCACCTTGTTAACCGCAACAAGCGTGAGTATTTCCGCTGAGACCTTAAAAGATCTTAAGAAGTTGACTTCAAAAGAAGGAACAACTATTCTAGGGGCAGCGGTGATCGATGATGTGATGGGGCTTATTCTTCTCTCAATTATTTTAGCTTTTACACTGGGGCAAAATCCCGTTTGGAGCATTCTTAAAATGGTGCTCTATTTTCCCGTCGCTTATATACTTGGGTATTACGGCTTTCCGTTCCTCTCTCGCTGGCTACCTAAAATGCTGGCTCTAGAGGCCCGTATTGGCCTGGTGTTAGCACTGGTCTTACTTTACGCCTGGTCGGCTGAGGAATTAGGGAGCGTCGCGGCGATTACGGGTGCGTACATGGCTGGTCTCCTGGTGAGTCGCACGGAGATGCGCGAATGGGTACATGATGGCCTGTCGAAGTTAGGCTACTCCTTCTTTGTTCCACTGTTCTTTGTCTATGTGGGCATTGAGGCAAATTTTCACGCTGCTTTGCAGATCCCCCCGCTACTGCTCATTGGCTTTATCGTCATCGCAATTGCCACAAAAGTCATTGGCTGTGGGGGTGGAGCTCTGGCCTGTCGTTTTAAGCCTCTGGAAGCGCTGACAGTGGGTGTTGGGATGATCTCACGAGGTGAAGTAGCCTTGATAACAGCGACGATTGGTTTGCAGGCAGGCTTGATCGATGCATCGCTCTTTTCGATAGTTATCCTCATTTCCCTCGTCACCACGCTCGTTACGCCGCTTTTATTGAAACTTGTCTATCTCATTCCATCCTCCGGGTCTACAATTGCAGATATCTCAATGGATGAGCTTGCGGAGGAGATGACATATCCCGAAGAGTTTCCGCATATTCAGGAGGAAAGCCATGTATAGCGAATTGGTTGAGAAAGGCTACGCCTGTTTGCGCCGTGAAGATCGCGACACTGCACGTGTGCGTTTTCAGCATGCCATCGATTCTGATCCTCAGCGTCCTCAGGGATACTTTGGGTTGGCGCAGACCTATCTTGCTCAAGATAATCAAAGTGCCAGTGAGGAAGCAATCGAGATTTTCAGGCAAGCGTTGGAGGTTGATCCTAAATATGTCTCCGCGCGTGCTTTTCTCGCCATCGAGTTGCTTAAAAAATATGATATCTATGGAGCAGAGGAAGAACTTGGGCAGGCTATCAGAGATGATCCAAGCAATTTGCTGGTCCATGTGAAATATGCCGACTATTATTATCGCCTGGGCTTTTATAATCGCTCGGTAGAGATGTTAGAGCAGGGTTTACAGGCTCCTCATGGAGCAAATGAGCATGTTGTTGCTCTGGCGCGTAGTTTTCTGAACGAGTCGCGTCAAAAGAGCAAAAATATCATCATTCGTGAGTCACCTGACCCACGCCCACAACGTTTATTGCGTCTCTTTTCCAGGCTCAAGTCCCGGAAAGATGCGGCAAAAACGCTGTAGGGCAGGGTAACGATATGCCACATTTCATTTTCCTGATAAGTACTGACTCTTTTCCAGGGTTTGTAGTCTTTGGGCGTGTTCGCATGGAGAATCAGTGGACAGCTTTGCTGTCCGAGGTCAGGTGAACAGATCTCCTGAGTTAAGGCCCAAGGGAGTTGACGCTCTTTTTCAAAAAGAAGCGCCAGATACCAACGAGGAGAGAGATTCAGTATAGGCGAAAGGATGGTCTTATGCTGGTCTGGTTATTAGTCGGTTGTTTTTTTATGCTGATGCTCCTACGCAAAGCCCTGCCTGTTGGCGTTAAGGCTTCTGGTAGGGAAGTCGGAGGCGTGTCGCTGAATTTCCGTGAGCGCATGCTTATGCATCGCATGGATATGTATGCGCTGGGAGGGTTGCTTCTGCTCAGCGCAATTGGACAGTGGTTTCCTTTAGTAGTGGAACTCCTGATTATCATGGTTGCAATGGGTATTATAAATATCCCGATGCGCTATCATTTCACATCTGACGGCTTCGCATATAACAATGTCGTATTTCGTCGTTGGAAAGAGTTTGACTATATCCGTGTGAACGGGGCAAAGATTACTTTGATGCCTCGAAATGGCTTTGCACCTTTGAACCTTGTTGTCATTTCATCCCGTCATGCGGAAGTGCTGCCCTATTTTCAGCGCTTCTTATCTACCCGCTATGAGAAGCCAGCCCCCTGGTATAAGCGCTTGCATATGCCAGTCAGTCTGAAGCGGCGGTTGCCAGCATTTTTACTTGGAACTTTGCTGATCTTTGCTGCGATGGCTATTCTAAGCGCCTGTGGTGAAGCGGACGGAAGTGGCTTGACGACGGCGAATCAGAGCAATCTGTCAAGTGTGCAAACGACCAGTAGTGGTTCTGCGACTTCTGCGAGTCAGATTAGCAAAGCGCAAAGTAGTGAGCCATTTGCGTATAATCTAGCCCTCCAGGTAGATGAGAATCGTCTGAGTATCAACTTTGTCTGGACGCTGGTAACTGGCTATCTGGTCATGTTCATGCAGGCAGGTTTTGCATTGGTTGAGACGGGTCTCTGTCGTGCCAAGAATGCCGGTCATACAATGGCCATGAACTTCATGGTTTATGGTCTGGGTATGCTTGGCTACTATGTTGTCGGTTTTGCCTTCCAGTTTGGTGGCGTCGGCATTGTTGGCGTTGGCAACCTGGGTGGTCTCGCGACCCTTAAGAACGAACTGTCAATTCCTATTGCCGGGACGAACTGGGGCATTGTTGGCTACAAGGGCTTCTTTCTCAGTGATGGTACTTACGATGTTGGTGTTGCCGTGATGTTCCTCTTCCAGATGGTCTTCATGGACACTACCGCAACCATTCCTACAGGAGCCATGGCCGAGCGCTGGAAATGGTCAGCGTTCTGCGTCTATAGCATTTTTGTCTCGACCCTGGTCTATCCAATCTTTGGCAACTGGGCCTGGGGTGGTGGCTGGCTCTCGCAGTTAGGTGCGGCTGGTCTGGGCAAAGGTTATATCGATTTTGCTGGTAGCGGTGTTGTACACGCTGTCGGCGGTTGGTGTGCGCTGGCTGGTGCTCTGGTACTTGGTGCTCGTCTTGGTAAATTCAACAAAGATGGTACCCCAAATACTATTCCTGGCCACAATATGGTCTTGGCATTGCTGGGCTGTTTCATCCTGGCATTCGGTTGGTTCGGTTTCAACCCTGGCAGTACACTGGGCGCTTCCGGTAACGGTAGTCTGCGTATTGGCCTGATCGCGGTTGATACCATGTTAGCCGGAGCGTGTGGCTCAGTTTCTGCGATGCTTTATACCTGGCTAACCGGCGTGAAAAAGCCGGACATTGGAATGATGGGTAACGGTTTGCTGGCAGGTCTGGTCGCAATTACTGCGCCGAGTGGTTATGTCAGTCCGGTTTTTGCCTGTGTCATTGGTTTGATCGCTGGTGTGATAGTCATTGTTGCAGCAGGTTTTGTCGAGCGTGTTCTGAAAATCGATGATCCGGTAGGCGCGATTGCCGTCCATGGTTTCAATGGTGCATGGGGACAGCTTTCGGTAGGTCTCTTTGCCGATGGTATAGCCAATTATGGCGGACTCTCGGTCAAAGGCATCTTCTTCGGCGACCCGGGTCAGCTTGTCGCTCAGATTATTGGCATGGTCGTCTGTTTCGTCTATGTCTTTGGTATCTCCTGGATCTTCTTCAAGCTTTACGACAGGTTCTTCGGTCTCCGCGTCTCTGCCGCAACGGAGTTGCGAGGTCTGGATATTCCTGAAATGGGTAGCCTTGGCTACAATCCTGACGCCGAATTCTATACGCCGGAAACGGATGGTGTCTCTGTTGCTGGTGTTGCAACCGACTAATCTGTTCTAGCAGTTCGCATAAGTGACGCTGCACCCTTCAGAGGCTTTTCTCTGAAGGGTGCAGCGTTTTTCCCTTTTCTTCGTTATGCACAGGGAGAGGTTTTTTGCTGATCTGCTGCATCAGCCTGGCAGGGTACGCCACCCCATAATAAAAAGAGGGATAGACCCTCGCTTGTTTTTCGTTGATCTGTATACTGTATAGTACGGTATCCTCAACGCGGATCAATCGAAACAGGCCTCTTCTACCAGCCTCTCCGCTTCATCAGGATATCAGTGGAACCCAGAGCAGTTACATGCTTTTGTACCAAGAAGTAGAACCTAAAGAAAGAAGTATTCTTCCTATGAGCGATCTGGCGGCCCTTTCGGATATGCAGCTTTTTCTTGTGGTGGTGGTCGGACCCGCCATTTTGATGATCATTGGAACACTCTTTGTGCATCGTTTTTTCAGAGGGCGAGATAAGAGCGTCATCGGTGATTTGCATCGGACTACCTTTAGCTCGGTCAGTACTATCCTGGCTTTTTTGTTAGGGTTTCTCATTGTGACGACCTGGACGAACTATCGAACTGCGGATCAGATTGTCGCTGGCGAGGCTGCTGATATCACGGTGCTGGCTCGCGATTCCCAGACTTTGCCACCAATCGCGCAGGCTGTTCTTATTGGTCATTTACGCAATTATACAGAACTTGTTATGACGGACGAATGGCCGCTGATGGCTCAGGGTAAGGGTCAGACGTCTGCCACTGCTCTGGCTGAATTTGGTGCACTCTGGTCCGTTTGCCAGCAGCAGGGCGTTCCGGCTAGCTCATGTGGCGTTGTTCAGGGTGATCTGGATCGACTGAGTGCCCAGCGTGCGCTCCGTCTGGATTCCAGTCAGGGAAGTCTTCCCAATGACCTCTGGTTTGTCCTCTTTGTGGGCACGATTGTTATGCTGTTTATGAGCTTTCTCTTTTACACTCATGATATTCCGTTGAGCCATCAGATTATCACAAGAGTGTTGTTAACGGTGGCTTTTGCCACTATGTTCTGGCTGATTATCACGCTGGCAAATCCTTATGCCGGAGGGATACATGTGACGCCACATGCCTATGAATATCCACTCCTGATCATGAAGATGATTGGGTGATAGCTTCTTGCTCTTCTCTGTCGCCTCCAGCGACAGAGAACGCCTGCTGGTGTAAAACTAACGAAAAGAGTAGGGTGAGAAGCGTCCTCTCTGATTCTTCTGCGACTTGCAAAGCCACCCCTCCCCAAAAGCAAGAAGAAAAGGATGAGTTTGTCAGCAGCTTCGCTGCTAACAAACTCATCCTTTTCTTCTAAAGATCTGGCGGCTGCGCCGTCAGAAAAAGGCGCTTGCTCATTTTGCAAAGAAGAAGCGAGCCTGTTTGCTGGAGCACGTGCTCCAGCAAACAGGCTCGCTTCTTGCTCTTGAAGTCATGGCTCATCTATCCATCACATGACAAATGTCGCTATTTGATGGATAGATTTGTTAATTGATATGTATCGATGGCACAATAGAGACAGTGATGTCATGAAGAAGGGATATGAGGAAGAGAGAGATTGTCTTTTTGTAAGATGTCAGGAGAAAGAGATACATGTCTATGATAAAGGTCCTCGTTTCCATTTGTTTCACCTTTAGAAACAATCTGTCGTCCCTATTGAATCGTGAGGCTGGTGCTCTACAGCGGCGCGGGCGGAACGGGGCGATTGTTTACAGGCGACTGACAATGGCCTGGATCTGTGCGCTGCTCTTTGTTCTCGCCAGTTGTGGAGGGTCAACTCCGGCTCCAACGGTGCAGATCACGCCTCTTACCTTTCCTGCAGGGACGAACACATCTACTGTTGGGAGGATAACTCCTCCTGTCAGAGCGACGGCCACCCTTTCGGTTGCCAGTAACGATAACTGGACGATGTATCATTTCAACAACGCTCGCAGTGGGTATGTGGCAGGTACTCCCGATCCTCAGAAACTGGCAAATCTCTGGAATAAGCAGCTCGATGGTGCGGTGTATGCAGAGCCACTGGTAGTCAATAGTCTGGTGATTGTTGCTACGGAAAACGATACGATCTATGGACTCAATCCACAGACTGGCAGCGTCCAGTGGAAAACTAACGTTGGGACTCCTGTCCCGCATTCGTCATTACCATGTGGCGATATTGATCCACTGGGCATCACCGGTACCCCCGTGTATGATCCTCAGACGGGTCTGGTGTTTGCGGTCGCGGAGATCTCAGGTCCGGCCCATATTCTCGTCGGGGTGGATGCGACCACAGGAACACTCAAAGTTCGTCGTCTGGCAGATCTGCCGGACCAGGATCCCCAGGTTGAGCAAGAGCGCGGTGCGCTGGCCTTATACAATGGTCGGGTCTATATCCCCTATGGTGGACTTGACGGTGATTGTGGCGACTATCATGGAGGAGTTGTTGCCTCACTTACTGATGGAACGGGGAGTTTGCTCTCGTACAAAGTACCTACTCCTCGTGAGGCGGGTATCTGGTCAACTCCCGGACCAGTCATTGACTCGCAGGGGAATCTCTATGTTTCAGTGGGCAATGGGGCGGTGACGCAGGGCAACTGGGACCATAGCGATTCGATTCTGCGCTTTTCTCCTACGCTCACTCTGGAGGATGCTTTCGCTCCCACTAGCTGGGGCAGCGATAATGCCTCGGACCTTGATCTCGGTTCAATGGGACCGGTTCTATTGCCTGGCAATCGGGTCTATGCCGATGGCAAGTCGAGTCAGGGATATCTGCTGCGGGCAGACCATCTGGGAGGGGTTGGTGGACAGATCCAGACATTGAGTGTCTGTGGAGCCTTCGGTGGTTCGGCTGTGGTGGGACAGTCTGCCTACGTGCCCTGCACTGATGGGGTGCGTCAACTGACGCTTTCCTCCGATGGCTCACACATCGTCAAGGGCTGGCATGCTTCAAGTGCCATCAAGGGGTCACCTGTGGTCGGTGGGAATACGTTGTATAGTATGGACGCTGCGTATTGCGTGCTCTATGCTCTTAATATCGCCACAGGAAACATACGCACTCAGGTCTCGGTGGGTCAGGCCTCGCGTTTCGCGACTCCAACGATCTGGCAGAAGACGGTGTTTGTTGGTACCTTAGGCGGAATTGTTGCTGTGACAATCTCCTGATTTTTCAGCGGCTTGCAAAGCTGCCCTCCCCCGAAAAAAGAAGAAAAAGAGCAGATGGTGTGTTATGTGGCGCGAATGCGCTACACAACACACCATCTGCTCTTTTAAAGGGGGAATGGGGCGGCCTGCCAGGCTGATGCAACAGATCAGCAAAAAACCTCTCCCTGTAAGTTTCATGCTCCCCTCTCGTTGCGCATTTCGCGGGATGACTCACCGCTCTTCGAGCTACACAGGTGACACAAGCAAATCACTATTTGGCATAAAAATCCATGACATTAATGGCACTAGAGGACTATACTATTCATTAGTACAGTGAATAATATCAACGATATGTATCCGAAGGGAATCAATCATGGCCGTAGCAACTGCACCTTCGACAGCGAAAAACGTTCCTTTTACTCATGAGAATTTTCTGCTCGGTAGCTATCAAGCGTTTTTGCAAGATCGTCTGGGTTTTATTACTCGCCTGGCGCAGGAGGGAGATGTCATAGGCTTTCACATCGGTCCTCTTCCCATGCTTTTGTTCAATAAAGCTGAGTATGCGCAGTATATTCTTGTCGAGCATGCGGATGCGTTCTCCAAGGGCAAGCTTATGCGTAAGGCAGTAGGAAACAATGGTCTCTTCGTCAGTGAGGGAGATTTTCATCGCAGTCAGCGCAAACTGATGGCCCCCCCTTTCCAACCACGTCACATCGAAAGCCTTGCGGACACCGTCGTGAGCTACTCTGAGCATCTGATGCAGGAGTGGGAAGATGGATCGATCATCGATCTGAACCACTCTATGATTCGCTTTACGATGAGCATTATCGGTAAGGTGCTTTTCGATACGAATTTTCTCAGCGAGACTGACGAGCTAGGGTCCGCGATCAATACAGGTCTGGTCCACGCGGTTCGTACGCTCACATCACCTTTTACGCTGCCGTTGACTATCCCAACTCCTTACAATCGGCGTGTCCGCCAGGCGATAAATCTGGTCGAGACGCGTTTGCGTCAGATGATTGAGGAGCGTCGCCAGTCACCAGGAGAGCGCAACGATCTGCTTTCTCTGCTCCTCCAGGCCAGGGATGACGAGGGACAGCCGATGAGCGAGCAACAGTTGATCGATGAATGTCTGACTCTCTTTACCGCCGGACATGAGACGACTGCCGCAGCGCTGGCCTGGACGTGGTACTTGCTTTGCACACATCCCGAAAGCTATCAGAGGCTCCAGCAGGAGGTTGACCAGGAGCTTCAGGATCGTCTGCCCACCTACGCTGATCTAGCCAGGCTCCCTTACTGCTTACAGGTCTTTAAGGAAACCATGCGCCTCTATCCACCTGCATCCGGTATTCTGCGCGAGGCTTTGCACGATACCATGATCGATGGCTACAAGGTGCCGAAAGGTACAACCATCATAATCTCGCCCTATGCACTTCATCGGCGTGCGGACTACTTCTCCGAACCTGAGCTTTTTCAGCCTGAGCGCTTCACCCAGGATTATGAGAAACGCCTGCCGCGTTCAGCTTATATTCCCTTCGGCGCTGGATCGCGTATCTGCATTGGGAATCACTTTGCCCTCATGGAGGGCCAATTGCTGATCGCTGCTATTGCCCAGCATGCTACATTCGACCTCGTTCCTGGACAGCATGTCGTGCCTGACGCCGTTCACAATCTCGCGCTTCGTCCAGGAGGCAAGGTGGAGGTCAGAGTCCACTTACATTAATATAGAAGTTATGCCCAATTTCTCAGCGGCTTGCAAAGCCGCCCCTCCCCAGATGAGAAAATGGATGAATCATCCCTCATTTTGCCAAAATGAGCAAATGCCCTTTCTATGGTCATCCCTCACTTTGATGAGGCTTGCAAAGCCACCCCTCCCCCAAAAGACAGAAGAAAAGGCTGAGATTGCAATCAGCTTCACTGCTGGCAATCTCAGCCTTTTCTTCTGAAAATAGGGCGGCTGCGCCGCCCGAGAAAGATATTTGCTCATTTTGCCAAAATCAGGGATGACTCATAAGTGAGCGGAGACTTCTCCACCGCGCTGGCAAAGCCATACATAGAGCTTGATTTTTGGTTGGAAATTAGCTAGTCTTGTGCTAGAAAAGGATTGTGAGAAAATCGAAAAACGATGTTGTTGCAATGCCTCACTCAAAGGAGATTTAGATGGCTAACGCTCAAAAAACCCCGTCATCGCAAGAAACTGTGGTTGGATGGAGCTATACCAATGGGACCAGCGATACCCCCTTATTGGGTCTGACCATCGGCGATATGTTTGACCAGACTGCCAATACCTACCCCGATCAACCGGCCCTGATCGCACGCCAGCAGAATATTCGTCTGACTTATCGAGAGTTACAGGAGCAGGTTAATCGGTGTGCTCGCGCAATGCTTCACCTGGGCATCACGAAAGGCCAACGTGTTGGTATATGGTCGCCTAATCGGGCAGAATGGTGCATCACTCAGTTCGCAACCGCCAAAATCGGGGCCGTCTTAGTTAATATCAATCCAGCGTACCGCTTAAACGAAGTTGAGTACGTGCTCAATCAAGCGGGATGCAGCACTCTCATCATCGCTTCCTCTTTCAAAAGCTCTAACTACACCGAGATGGTTACTACCCTGGCACCTGAACTGGAGCGCTGCGACGTTGGAAAACTCGATGCCGCCAGACTACCACATCTCAAACTGGTTGTGCGCATGGGCAATGATCATATCACTGGCATGCTAACCTGGGCAGACCTGATGGCAGAGGGAGAAAATGTGGCAGACGATCAACTACAAATCGTTCAGCATCAGCAGGAATTTGATGATCCAATCAATATTCAGTATACGAGTGGCACAACTGGATTTCCGAAGGGGGCAACGCTCAGCCATCACAATATCCTCAATAATGGCTATTTCGTCGCACACCTCCAAAACATTACTGAGCAGGACAAGATCTGTATCCCGGTCCCACTGTACCACTGCTTTGGCATGGTGATGGGAAATCTAGGCTGTATCACTCATGGCGCAGCCATGGTCTATCCATCCGAAGGGTTCGAGGCTCAAGCTACCCTGGAAGCCGTTCAGGAAGAGCGCTGTACCTCGCTTTACGGCGTCCCTACAATGTTTATTGCCGAACTCGCCCATCCCGATTTCAAAAAGTACGATTTTTCCAGCCTGCGTACCGGCTTAATGGCCGGCTCGCCATGTCCAGTCGAGGTTATGAAACGCGTAAACACCGAGATGCATATGCCGGAAGTTGAAATAGCTTACGGCATGACCGAAACATCGCCGGTTTCCACACAGACACGCCTCGACTCTCCCCTCAATAAACGCGTGGGCACGGTCGGTATGACAGGGCCACATCTGGAAAGCAAAATTGTCGATCCCGCGACCGGCCAGATTGTGCCAATTGGTCTGCCGGGGGAACTGTGCACACGCGGCTATAGCGTGATGCTCGGCTACTGGAATAATCCAGAGGGCACAGCCATCGCCATCGATGCCGCTCGCTGGATGCATACTGGCGATCTGGCAACTATGGATGAGGATGGCTATATCAATATTGTGGGACGCATCAAAGATTTGATCATTCGTGGCGGCGAAAACGTCTATCCACGCGAGGTTGAGGAATTTCTTTATACCCATCCAAAGATTCGCGATATCCAGGTTATTGGTATTCCCGATGCCAAATATGGCGAGGAGATTATGGCCTGGATTCAGTTAAATCCAGGAGAAGAGTCTTCTCTCGATGAGATACGCGCATTCTGTCAGGGTCAGATCGCTCACTATAAGATTCCGCGTTATGTCAAATTTGTAGATAGTTTTCCAATGACCGTCACCGGCAAGGTTCAAAAGTATCTCATGCGCCAGCAATCTGTCGAGGAACTGGGCCTCCAGGATGCTGCCGGTGTAGAAACTGCCTGAATCTAGTCCTTCATTCTTTTCTTTACGTCTCCTCCGGCGACATAGCATAAAAAGAGCAGATGGCATGTTTGGCACCGCATTCGCTGCGCTAAACATGCTATCTGCTCTTTTTAAATGGAGTAGGATGGCCTGCCAGGCCGATGCAGCAGATCGGCGAAAAACCTCTACCTGTGAGACGCTGTTGCCGAATGAAACAATGGATACAATCAGTCTTTTTGAACCGCAAAAGCAGCAAGCAGAAGCGGAAAAACTTCCAGAAACAGCCTTGTTTTAGGGGCGTTCTATCAAATCCTTTCATTCGGCAACAGAGTCCTGTGAGGGGCCATTCGCCCACGAAGCGCCTTCGCCAACAAAGTCCTGTGAGGAGGTATGAGTCATCCCTCATTTTAGCAAAATGAGCAGACGCTCTTGCTGGCGGCTGCGCCGCCAGCTTTTCAGGGAGAAATG
>DAOTTL010000096.1:0-6060 GCA_034438135.1 Ktedonobacteraceae bacterium
GGCCGCGTAAATTGCCGCAGTCAAAGCGGTTGGACCACCACCAACAATAACCACATCATAAAAATCACACTTCGCCTTTGTTTCCAGTCCCAATTTCGTGGCGAGTTCAGCATTGGAAGGTTCAATCAGCACCGATCCGTCAGCAAAAACAATGGTGGGAATACTCAGGCCACCGTCTTGCAGTTTCTGCACATATGCCTGACCTGCGGAATCTTCTTCGATATTGATAAACTCATAAGGGATGCGCTGTTCACCAAAGAATTTTTTACTGCGTTTACAATCACTGCACCACTCAGTCCCATAGAGTTTGATGTCAGGATGAGCCATACTAATAATCCTTTCAGTAGCAGAAATCACTTTCAGCTTGCAGAGAGAGGTCGTGCACTCCACTCCATTTATGCAAAGTGTAGCATGTTTCTGCAATACTTTGTGGGGACTCAACAGAATGACCAGGATTTCTCAAAGTCTTTTTCTGGCGGCTGCGCCGCCAAATTTCAAGGGGGAGATATAAGTCATCCCGAACTTTTCTGCGGCTTGCAAAGTCGCAGAAAAGTTCGGGATGACTTATGCTTCTTGCTCTTTGTCACCTCGGTCGGCGACAAGAGAGAAAAGGACACATAACGTCTCAATTCTTCTCATCATGAAAGTTGACATACCAATGCATCCCGCTACAAAACGGTTTGTTCTTCGATTGACCACAGCGACAGAGACTATAGTGCTCTCGTGAAGAACCTTGAGCACGCTGCTCATCATCGCCCTGTCCATTGTCGAGTGCTATGCCTCCCGTGATCCGATAGGGTCCGTCTTTGGAGACGGTAACGGTTGGCTCCCTAACCTGATCGACCTCGTCGCGGCGCTCAACTCTGCCAAGCGCATAGCTAAGTGCACCGGAAGGACAGCGTAGTACCGCAGCGATGATCTCCTGCTTGTTATCTCCATTCGGATCCACAAACGGTTCCTGACCCTGGTGAAAAACCGATGCGAGCTGGTCTGTGCAAAAGCCGGAGTGGGCGCAGATACCACGATTGTCAAAGACTGTGACCTGCTCACCAATGTATGTATCGCGTCTGTCCACTACTCGACTGGGGTCCTTCTGGCCAGTGAAGCCGATGCGAGCATGGGTGCCATCGCAAAACGGCTTGATGGCAGAGCCGCCGCAACGACAGAGGGCCATCTGCGGACGTGCAGGGATGATCTCACCCCGCGAGTTCTGGAGATGCTCAACGTTGGTCAACAGATAGGGACCATTTAGTGAGGCCTGGATGGTGCGTCCCAGACTCTCCTCTAACGCTTTTAACTCGGCGACTTTGGCTGCAACACCCCGCGGACCGTCAGCAGGCGCAAACTGGCAGGCAAGATCCTGGAGCGCAGCCGCTGCTTCCTGGAACTCGGTTGGAATACTCGGATGTAAGCGCAGCTTTGTCGCGGCTGTAGCCAGTTGCCAGAGCCGTTCGCCGAAGAACACCCAGGCCGACTGCTTGTGTGGCAGAAGATGAACATCGCGGTTATAGCCAAAGCCTGGACCCGCGGTTCTGCCTGGCAAGCCGACTGTATCAATGGGCATCTTTGTCAATACATCGCCAAGTGGACGAATAACCGTCGTCATAAGCCGCAGAGTGGACCGCGAGAGGTGTTCAAGTTCGGTATCTGTCTCCTCTGTGTGAGCAAAGAAGCGCAAAAGTATCAACAACATCGTATCATAGGCCACGTTGAAAAGATTGGCGACCTCGTGCGTGAGGTGATCGCGGATAACAACACCGCCAGAGGTGTCGTCGTAGAAGTGCGTCATCGGATTAGAAACTACTGGTCGGACCGGCTCAAAGGGGACGCCAGTCTGCTCTGCCTGTGCAATCGCCTCGGCATACTGAACCCGGACTTTGTCAAAAACCCAGAAGTGCGCGTCGGGATGGGCAGAGGTTGGGGCTTCACCTTGCTCAATGATCATCTCGATGGCGGCACAGGCTGAGGCACTGTCCACGATGGAAAACAGATCGCCCTTCAGATCGACGAAGCGAGCATTGGCCTGCGCATCGGTCGGTCCAATGAAGAGTTCCTCCTCCGGGATATGGGTAAAGCCTGTTTCGATCTTATGATAAAACTCGCCAACAGTCTTGAAGTCAACTTCAAAAGGCTCATAGCTTTCGTCATCATCGTCGTCGTCCTCCAGGCTCGCTTGCAAAGCCCCCTGACTCTCCAGGACGCGGGCGCGAATTGGATCAAAGAGCGCCTGTTGTTCGGCTGAGAGAATCCCCATCTCTGGCATTTCATAACAGACGAAGCGTTCAATGGTCTCCTGTGAAAACGGCTCCAGGCTGAGTCGAATGCCAAACGGGTAGGCTGAAGGGGGCATGGGCAAGTTTGTGCGCTTGAAATGCGGCGCACCCCCAATGGCGGTCAGCAGGTTCGACACCTGAGCCAGATGTCCCATCTCCTCGACCGCCGTCGAACTCAGATGCCTTCGCCAGTCGCGCAGCATCGCGGACTGCTCGTCGGTCACCCCACCCTCACTGGCATCGCTCTTAAGCGAGTATGCAGCAAACAGATAGATGCAGGCCAGACTGTGTTCAAGTTCAGCTGCTCGTGAGAGCAAATAGATCAGCTCTTCTCGTGTCGTAACGGGGGCGATATGCGAACGATCAATATGCTGTGACATATTTCATTTCCTCTTCTCCGATTATTTGGACGATATCTCACTATCCGTGAAACAATGGAACGTCACTTCTCCGCCACGAGACTGGACAGGGAAGCAATACGTGCTCTTATTAGAGCTATTGTTGGGAGATCCCGTATAAGAGTGTGAATATGACGCCTGGACTTCTGATATTTTGACATCTGTGGGCTGTCTGGCTGTGTGGACACAAAATGTACTTTCTGAAATAGGAAAAACTCGCTTGTTGCTGCCTTTCCTGGCCATCCTGGCAATAGTATCAGTTTAGAGAATCAACCAGGCAGTTGTATATGTGTCAATCGGGACATTCTGACTGCCTCAGATGGTTTTTCGACTAAAAAACTGGACAGAGAAAGATATAATAGTTGATGGGCATATATATAGAGAGAGGTATCAAGGCACCGTTATGCAATCACCCACACGTTCTCTTCTTCCCCAGATCCTGGTCGAACGTTCCCAGGAAATAGCCTTGTTTCGTTCCTGTCTGGCTGAAGCAGCCACAGGAATTGGCAGCATACTCATTCTAAGTGGGGAAGCAGGGGTCGGTAAAACACTACTGGCGACTCAAATGGTGCAAGAAGCTGGCCAACAAAACCTGTCTGTCCTGATTGGACGTGGCGACGATGTCATGGTTAATATTCCCTATGGGCTCTGGCTCTTCGCTCTTGAGGAACCACATGAAGTTCCCAATCCAGCCCGCTCGGCGATGTTAGCGTTAGAAAATTCCTCGAATGTGTTCACCATTTTCCAGCAGATACGGGCCTTCCTTCAGGGTCCAACAGTAACATGCCCTCTGGTCCTGCTGTTTGAAGATTTGCAAGAAGCCGAGATTGCCAGCCTGGATCTTTTGCGTCTCCTGGCACGCTCAATTGCTACCATGCCAGTTGTACTCCTGATAACGTATCGTTCAGAAGTGCTGGCACAGATCTCCTCCGTCGCCACTACAGTTGAACGCATATCACGCGAACCCCGCGCCTTTCGTCTCTCGGTACAACCTTTTACAAGCGCAGAAGTTGACTCTTTCATTCAGGCACGCTATGCGTTGGCACCACAGGAACACAAATGTCTCATCGATTATCTTCAGAAATATGCTGCTGGCAATGCGCTCTACCTGGATGAATTGCTGCGCATGCTGGAAGGGCAGGTCCTGCTTCATAGAGTTCAGAAACACTGGCGGTTGAAAGATCTGGCCAGAGCGCACGTTCCTCCGCTGCTCCGGCAAATCATCGAGCAACGCCTTCTGCGACTGGAACCAGAGGAGAAACGCTTGCTCCGGCTCGCCTCTATCATTGGACAAATCGTACCGATAGATCTCTGGCAGGAGGCCGGTCTGGTCTCGCAGGAAGTCCTGCTCCTGCTGGTCGAAAAAGGGGTAGCCTACGCGATCCTCGATGTATTGCCAGACGATCATTGCATCCAATTTCATCATCCCCTGATCCATCGTGTACTGCTGGAAACTGTGATCCCTCCCCGGCGACGCGTCTGGCATCTTCAACTTGCCGAGCTGCTCGCCGCCCGCTCGGAACCCCATCTCGACCTCATAGCGTTCCATTTCCACGAGGCACATGATCCACGGGCTATCCCCTGGCTCCGACAGGCGGCAGAGCAAGCAATCAAATTGGGAGCAGCACTTACGGCGGCCAATCTCTATGAAATGATGTTATACGATGCCTATGCATCTTACATGACGAAGGAAGAACGAGCACGACTCATGATCTCGATTGGAAGCATGCGTCGCATCACCGATCCACAAGCATGTCTCACCCTGGTCAACCAGGGGCTGCATCTGGCACAGGAGATCGGGAATCAGGAATTGACGATACTGGCATTGACATGCCTGGCCTATCTGCGTTGCGCTCTCAAGATGGTGCACGCCGGATTGGATGATGCACGAGCAGCTATGGCGCTCTGGCAATCAGCGACCCCGGAGGAGCAAAATTCGTGGGTGCTCTTCTTGCCTGATCCTCCGCTCGTCATACGAACTTTTGATACTCTCAGCGTCATAGCATAGCTTCTTGCGCGTGGCGGATACTATCAAGAAGTACGCACACTGGGAGAGCCGCTGGTAGAAAACCTCCCCAATCTTGCAGTGACTGATATTCCGCAGAAGGAGAAAACGTTTTTCTTTGCAATGCTCTATAATGCTCTGGCCCAGGTCTACAGCGCTCAGGGGATGCTAGAAGAGGCCAAATACGCGTACATACAATCGAATACTCTCTATGCAACATTTCCGTTCTATCCAGGCGTAGGTGCGAACAGGTACTTTGAGCTGATCTGGCTGACATTTGGATACCAGACAGATCTGAGCCAGGAGCGGACACAGCAGGTCCAGACGATGAATCAAGTGCTCCAAAAAATCGTTAGTTCCGACGCCGAAGAGCGCCTGAATTTTATATATCTTCCGCTCTGGTATCTCGAAGGACGGTGGAGGGAGGCGCGTCAACTGGCTGCTACCTTCTCGACAATAGAGGAAATAGCCGTCGTCACTAAAAGCACGATAGAATGCTTTCTGGGCTGGCTGTTCTTTCATCAAGGGGAACATGGCCTGGCCTGGGAATTGATTGATAACGTCCTGCCTGCCGGGTCCGCCAGCGAGCCAGGTGAGGCATACTTTTTTGAAGCCCTGTCCATGCAATGGTTAGCCATCCTGCTAAGTTGTAAGGAGCAGAACCTTGAGCAAGCCCACCAATGGTTAGAAATGCATAATCGCTGGTTGACCTGGAGTGGCTGTATCTATGGTCAGGCAATGGGAAAACTTCTCTGGGCGACCTACTATTGGCATATGCAAAATCAAACCATGGCTCTGACCTGCTCAGAGCAGGCTCTGCATCTTGCGACCCAGGTGCGGCAACCGCTGGTTCAGGTAGAAACGTATCGTCTCCTGGGACACATAGCATTGGAGAATGATCACAAGCAAGAAGCAAGACAGTGCCTCGAAGCAGCTCTGACATTGGTAGAGATCTGCGCGGTGCCGTATGAACGTGCGCTCACGCTGCGCGAATTCGCCAGGCTGGAGGCGGCTGATCACCATCTCACGCAAGCTCAAACGATGCTGCAAGAGGCGCTGATAATCTGTAGAGAATTGGAGGCTGCTCCAGCACTGGCACAGTGTGAAGCACTGGCTCGAAGCCTGTTCGGAGAAGAGGTCATAGCACCTGCCACGCGTATCGTTGAAGATCAGCCAGAGTCACAGACGAAGCCAAGATTGACCAGGCGGGAGCAAGAAATTGTACGCCTGGTGGCCGAAGGCTGGTCCAATCAACAGATTGCCGGACAACTCTACCTCAGCGCGGGAACAGTCAAACGTCACCTTTTCAATATATCTAAAAAGCTGGATGCACGAAGCCGCACGCAGGTCGTGACGATCGCCCGCCAACTCGATCTCCTGACCT
>DAOTTL010000097.1:0-24640 GCA_034438135.1 Ktedonobacteraceae bacterium
CGGCGTTCCTGCTAGTGAGTCCTTTCTGACTTCATCTAGGTCTTGATATCCAGCATTTAAGATCTTTCGGATTAGGCCGATAAAGCGTTCATCCGTGATCTTTTCTTTGATTATTTCGATCAATATTTCATGATCGATGTCGTCAAAGCAGTTCTTGATATCCCCTTCGATGATCCAGGTTACACCCGTCCATCGTCTTTGAACATCCCTTAGCGCTGTATGGCAGGATCGTTCCCGGCGGAACCCGTGACTAGAGTTCTTGAAATGGCTCTCGTGGGGGCTGTCATAGACAGCCTCTAGGATCATGCGAACCACCTCTTGAACTATCTTATCCCTTACGCATGGTATGCCAAGTTTCCTTAGCTTCCCGTTTGCCTTTGGGATGTATGTTCGTCGTACGGGTTTGCATTGGTATTTCTCCGTCTGCATCTCTTCAACTAGTCTTTCGATTTCGTCCAATGAGAACCCGTCTAGGGTTGCTTCGTCGGTTCCAGGGGTCATGTTCCCCGGTTCCGATTTAATCCGCTGATAGGCGATTACATACAGGTCTTTTTCAAACATCAGCTTGTAGAGTTTTTGGTTAGTCCACCCGCTTTTAGCGTTAAGCTGGCGAACTACCTCAAGTCTTGTTATGGCTTTTTGGCTTTTCGCCGCCGCTGCTTCTAGCATGGTGGCATTCTCCTTATTCTCTTGTGTTTGTGTCTGTTCTCCGTTTCAGGATTTGCCTGATTGTTTGGGCGTCGGTAGTACCATCGAGCATCACCCGTTCTACAGGGCTTATCTCTTTGTTATACCTATAGCGTTCGATCAGTTCTCTTTGGTCGGTTGGTGTTAGGTAGGAGTGCAATACCATTGACTCTCTTTGGCCGTTTATGGTTACCCATGTTAGGCTTGTTAGCGTCCTTGGTAGCCCTTCTATCGTTTCGACAAGTGTTTTGGAGTGGGTTGAGGTTGCCAATAGGTCTATTTCTAGCACTACGGCGAGGATTGATCCCCCCTCAGCTTGATACCTCCGTATTTGCCTGATAGTTCTTCGCTGCCAGGACTCCTTGTCTATAACTTCTTCTTCCATGAGTATCACGGAAGGGAAGCACCTTATACCTTCTTTAAAGACTCTCTCTCCTGCCATCGGTATCCTTCGCCCTCTCTTCTCAGGTTCGTTTTTAAAGTTCTTCTTCTTTGGCTAAATCTAATTTCAGTCTTTCAACGTTTGTACCGTTTTCCTCAAGGGCTTCATAGGCCCCTGGGGTGACTCTGAAATGCTCGTCCAAGTTGTACTCATCAGAGAGAATATCTATGTGTCTACTGACACAGGATTGTAAGCGTTCAAGTGCCTGATGGTACCTGACTGCACCTACAAGGTTCTCCTCCATGTTAAGTTGTTCCTGTAGAATTGCTATAGCCGCTGTTGAAAGCAGGTAACAAGGGGTCGTGTTACATATCGAACAGTGTATTTCACCTGCCCCTCTGATAACATTCACCAATGCCCTTGGATTTTTACGCCTCTGTCTGGTAAATTCATCCGACATTGCGGGTTCCTTTCCTTACAGGGCGCTAGCCTCCTCATGCACTCCCTGCTGAAACCTCAAGACGTTCCCTACTAAAAGAGCGTTCACGTGCCGATATTCAGTTGTTGCTGAGCCATACCTCCCTTTGTCTAAGGTGGACTAGTCGTTTTTCCATCTTTCGCCTTATGCTGCATCCACAGCAACTAAGATGGGTTCACGATATGCACTCTTGCGGCCCTTCCCCCTATCCCAAGCATTACCCTGGGCATTCGTATCACCACTGTGGCAGTGGCATACTAGGTACTATGGCCGTTCCGTCGCCATGGGCCTCTCGGCCTTTAGGCGATCACCTGGTTACAAATCACTCGTTTGCGTCGTACTTAGGTTCCCTGTTCGTCTTTTGCTTCCTCATTGGAAGTCGCCGCGACTGAACGCTTTACGGTGTACTGGGGTTGTTCACACCGTACTGTCGCGCAGGTCCAATAATACCGTGAAGACCTGGGTCCCTCAACCTGACCGCTTGACTAGGATTCGAGCAGTATAGCCCTAACCATATACGACTTGACTTGCTGGGCGTGTATTAGGTACTTAGCCCACCCCAGCTTTTCTGACATGCTATTGTCCCTTAAACCTTTCGGTTCTAACCTTTCGGCTCCGGTGAGTCAGGTGTCTTAGCCACTTTAGCGTCTGTGGCATTCTGTTTCCGCCTTAGCAAGATTGCCTTAGCGATTTTCAGAACTACGAGTAATCCGCCTCTCAGGTCGCCCACCCCATTGTGGTGCGCTACCGGGCTGCGCTACACCCCGTTACTTTGTGAACGTGATCGATTATAACAGAGAAAGTAATGCGCAGTCAAGTCTTTTTCGCCTTATCATCCAACCCCTTTGAAAACCTCAAAGCCTGACATCCCTCCTCCCATCCCTCCATGCACACAATATATTCATAGAAATATATAGATTATTTAATGTAAACTATAAAAGTAATCCGCCATCTGTATGAACTCGTATCCATTCCTGAAGACGGTTAGATGCATAATTTGTGTCTGTCTTCTTAAGGAGAAGAGCCATCTTCGTCTTTCTGGTCACAAGTGCACGCATACACTTATAAAATGGATATTTGGAAGGGATGATAGTTGTTTATGACACAGAATGATCCAAAAACCTCTGATACCTCGCGCACACGCCGCGCATTTCTGCGCAATACTACCCTGGGCGCTGTGGGTGCGACAGGTCTGGTGGCAGCCGGTGCGGCTTTAATTGCCACCCATAGTTCCAATGAGGCACATGCCGACAGCGTTCCGACCACTGCTAATGTAACACCCATCGGCGATATTTTGACCATTGCTCGCACCGCAGAGCGCCTGGCTGTGACCTTCTATAGCCATGCTCTGGATAATGCTGCTATCCTTGGTCTGTACGGAGCTTCCAGGCAGGCCATCGAGGCTGCACTCGTGGAAGAGCAGATCCATGAGAATCTTTTCGCTTCAGCTGGCGGCAATGTTCTGGCCAGCACTTTTAGCTTTCCTCATGGCCGAGATACCTTTACTCACTTCGATCGTTTCATTGAGACACAGCAACAGCTCGAAGGCGTTTTCGACTCGGCATTTCTGTCCGCCATTCGCGAGTTTGCCGTACATAACCGCCCGGACCTGGCGCAACTCGCCGGTCAAATTGCAGCCGTCGAAGCCGATCACCGTGCCCTGGGTCGTTTCATAGGGAAACTGACACCCGCAAATAACTGGGCTTTTTATCCTGTACTGGTTGCAAAAGTAGGTGACGCCCCTGCTCTGGTAACGAAAGCAGGCTATCTCAGTCCTGTTAAAGGCAATACGTATACCTACAAAGCAGTTCATACTTCCTACCCTGGTGTTACTTATATAACACCCTATGTAGCGAAATAGCCACTTTCCTTCTTCTTTTTCTCTGTCTTTGTTGACGAAAGACACTGCTGATCGAAACTACCCCACCCCAAAAGAAGAAAAGAGGGATTTCGGGTAAGGCGTGCAACGTCTTGCCCGAAATCCCTCAAAAAAGCATGGAAGCGGGGGCCTTTCGCTGACAAAGAGACGCATTTCCCTCTGTAGCCGCCAGCCACAGAGGGAAATGCGTCTCTTTGTCGAAGTTGACACCCTCTCTTTTTAGAGCATACAATGACGAAAGGAAACAGACAGTTTTTTAAAGTACTTTTGCCCAAATGAAGGACCCACACCATGTCGCAACCCTCCTCTTTTGGATCACAACGTGCCAACGAACCACTGCCAGAAGCTCGTGAAATCGTCTCCGGTATCTGGAAAATTACCTTACCAATCCCTTTTCCGTTAAGAACCGTCAACGTCTATGCCCTCATTGGGCGGGATGGTTGGACGCTTATCGACGCCGGGATGGGTACTCCTGAGGCTCGTGCAGCGTTTTCCGCCGGTTTAGAGAAAGCTTCGCTAGATCTCTCACGGCTGCAAGCTATTGTGCTCACACATCATCATCCAGATCATATCGGTCTCTCCGGCGATTTGTATGAACAGAGCGGCGCACGTGTTTATATGCACCCAATAGATGAGAAAAGCGTACAAATCCTCGCAGATGGGACAATGTGGGAACGTTTTGGCTCCGTCTCCAGTTTTTTCCGCCAACATGGTCTGGCAAACACTGAACTCTGGTATACCAAGGTTGAGCCGCAGGCCGTGCGCAGGATGATCCATGTTCCTCCTCATGAGGCTTTTACACTGATAGAAGATGGTGAAATCATCACTTTATCTGGCGAACAATACAGCGTCGTCTGGGTGCCCGGCCACGCCGATGGACAGATTGTGCTCTTCCGTGAGCATGACGGTATATTTATTGCTGCCGATCATGTCCTCCCCCGCGTCACTCCCAATATTGGCCTCTATTCAGAACGAGATCGCCTCAATCCCCTCCAGGACTATTTGCAATCGCTGAGGAAAGTAGAACATCTTCCCGCAGGCCTCTCTCTTCCCGGCCACAGCGAACCATTCACAGATCTTCGGGGACGCGTGCAGGAAATCATCGCTCACCATGATGAGCGTCTGGCACGCATTCTACATATGCTTGAGGAGAGACCACAGCACGCTGCCGAACTGACCCAACAGCTCTTTGCCAACCGTCGCATCGATAACCATGAAGCTCTACGCATGGCCATGGCCGAGGTACTGGCTCATCTGGAATATTTGCGTTACGAAGGGAAAGCAACCCAGATCCTTACTGACGAAGATATTATCCTTTACTCTCCTACCTGACCCCACTTCCCTTTTCACTGGCAGGTTTTTTGTTGATCGGATATATCACCTTACCAGCTCGCTTTTATAGTAAAAAACCTTTTCGCGCCGCCTGTGGAGCCAATTTTCTATTTACTCGCTAGCTACGAGAGCGCTCCACAGGCGGCGCGAGGCCATAAGGCTAGCTCTCAGGCAGCCTGAGACCCTTGTATTTCCCGAAATCGCATGCTATACTCCTTTACGGCAGTGAGTTGTGAAGCCGCTCTACAGGCCCAACAATACATGTTGGGGATGAGAAGCGACGTGTGTTGATCGTTGTAAGGAGGAATTTAACCCATGGCCACAACTAAAAGCGAATCGACCATCGTTGGTCGTCAAGAATTGACAAAGCGTATCACCGCTCAGACCGGTCTTACGCAGAAAAAAGCTGGCGAAGTTCTGGAAGCTCTCCTGGACGGCATCCGCGAAGAGCTTCAAAACGGTCATGAAGTCCGTCTGGTCGGATTTGGCTCTTTTAAGGTGCGTCGAAGCGCACCACGCCAGGGCGTCAATCCGCGCAACCGCGAAAAAATCGAAGTACCAGCAAAGGATCGTGTACGTTTCTCTCCTGGTAAAGAGCTTTCTGAATCAGTTATCAAAGAGTAATTTTAGTATGTTGTTTTCTCACTGCCAATTTCACACGGTCTCTTACAATGGGGCGGCTGAGCCTCTTATGAGTGGATTTTAGATCAATCCTTACTCCTGCTCGTCAGGCCATCCCATCGTATACAAGACAACAAGCAACCTCGGAGGGTGTGGGAGCGCAATCGCGCTCCCACACCCTCCGAGGTTGCTTGTTTCCCTATGCTTTGTTCTTCTTTCTCCGCTCTTTTTAAGAGGGAAATCTTAACCGAAAAATCTGTTAGCTAGCTATCATTGCTATTCCATTCTGACCTGCGGATGGAGTAAAATAAGGAAGGATATCGATACTTTACAGCACTGTGCAGAAGTGGAACGGTTCTCATGTTACAATAGAGCGTGGCGGACAGACATTAAGTACAGTATGAGATAGAAGAGAAGAAAGAGGAGCCTATGGCGATTAGTAATGCAATGCTAGGCGGACTTACCCGCGTCCAGCTACTCGAAATGCATTATAAAATGGCACTTTTGCGGCGTTTTGAAGAGAAGAGTGCAGAAGAGTATACGCGTGGAAATATAGGTGGCTTTATGCACCTGTATATCGGTCAGGAGGCAGTGGGAGTAGGCTGTATGGCTACGCTCCGTAAGGACGATAAAGTACTCTCTAGTTATCGTGAGCATGGACATGCTCTGGTCAAAGGGATGTCGCCTGATGAAGTGATGGCTGAACTCTACGGGAAAGCTACCGGTTGTAGCAAAGGGAAGGGCGGCTCTATGCATATGTGGAGCAACGAGTTTGGGTTGTTGGGCGGAAATGGGATTGTGGCGGCTCAGTTGCCTATAGCTGCTGGCGTGGCCCTGGCGTCCCAATATCAGGGACGCGATGATGTGACGATGTGCTTTTTTGGCGATGGTGCTGTGGACGAAGGAGCCTTCCATGAGTCCCTCAATCTGGCCTCGCTCTGGAAGCTCCCTGTGGTCTATGTGTGTGAAAACAACCAGTATTCAATGGGCATGGCTGTAGAGAAGGCCTGGGCCGTCGATTCCCTGATTCCTCGCGCCGCTGCGCATAATATGCCAGCCGAACTGGTCGATGGTATGGATGTGCTCAAGGTCTATGAGGCCGCCAGCAATGCTGTGACGCATACACGCAGTGGCAAAGGACCCGTTTTGCTGGAGATTAAAACGTACCGCTTCCGCGGTCACTCTATGACCGATCCCGCCTATTATCGTACCCGTGAGGAAGAGAAAAAGTGGCGCACTACACGAGATCCTATCGGGATCTTTGAAAAACAACTGGTTGAGGCCGGTCTTGCCGCTCAGACTGATTTTGATACAAATGATGCAAAAGCGACTCAGGTGGCTGAGCAGGCCGCAGAATTCGCAGAAAATAGCGCTTTTCCCGAGCCTGAGGAATTGCATACCAATGTGATGGTCGATGCTTCCACGGCTCTCGCTTACAGATACGAGAGGTAATAGTTAAGACAATGCGTACAGTTACATACCGTGATGCGCTGCGCGAGGCTATCCGCGAAGAGATGCTGCGCGACGAGCGTGTTTTTATCATGGGTGAGGATATTGCTGGTTACGGTGGCACGTATGCTGTAACCAAGGGTCTATTTGAGGAATTTGGCGAAAAACGGGTACGTGATACTCCCCTGGCCGAGGAGGTAATCGCCGGAGCAGGCCTGGGAGCAGCTCTTAATGGTCTCCGTCCCATTATCGAAATTATGACGGTAAATTTCAGTCTACTGGCCGCTGATCAGATCGTCAATAGCGCGGCTAAGATGCACTACATGTTTGGCGGTCAGCCTGCCGTGCCGATTGTCTATCGTATGACGGTCGGTGGTGGTGCTCAACGAGGTGCTCAGCATTCCCAGATGCTGGAGTCGTTTTATGCCCATATCCCTGGTCTGAAAGTAATTATTCCCGCCACTCCCTATGATGCAAAGGGCATGCTTAAATCAGCCATACGCGACCCCAATCCAGTGCTGTTCTTTGAACATGAGCTTCTTTACAATGTGAAGGGCGAGATCCCCGATGAGGGAGTGGAGTATACAGTTCCGCTCGATCGAGGTGAGGTCAAACGCGAAGGCCAGCATGTGACGATTATTTCGTTCTCACGTATGATTCATGTGGCTTTACAGGCTGCACAGGACCTTGCTGATGAAGGAATTGAGGCCGAGGTTCTTGATCTGCGCAGCGTGCGCCCCATCGATATTGATCTGATTCTGGACTCGGTGAAGAAGACGAATCGAGTGGTGATTGCTGAAGAAGGCTGGAAGTACTATGGAACCGGTCAAGGTCTGGCTGCCTTGATCTATGAGCATGGCTTTGATTATCTGGACGCCCCTATCCAGCACGTTCACGGTGTCGATGTTCCTATGCCCTACTCCAAACCTCTAGAACGTCTGGCTATTCCGCGTAAAGAGGATGTGGTACAGGCTGTGCGGGCCATTGTCCCTGCGGCTGTGCACTGAGGTAGGATGGTGTTAGAGGAGTTAGGAAGGAAAATGGGCCATGAAGACAGTTGAAATGCCCAAAATGGGCGATACCATGGAGGAGGGCAAGATCCTGCGCTGGATTAAGCAGGAGGGCGATCAGGTGAAGAGAGGCGAGCCGCTGGCTGAGGTTGAGACCGATAAGGTGAATATTGAAATCGAGTCTTTTGCCACGGGTGTACTGCGCAAGATACTGATTGCTGAAGGTGAGTCTGCTCCTATCGGTGCCAGTATTGCTTATATTGGGGAGGTAAATGAGCCATTGCCTGCTGCCACATCGAGTAGCAATGGTACTGCTAAGAGCGATACCACCCCAAAGAAGAGTAAGAATGCATCCGATCAGAGCGCTCCTGGTCGAGATACGTCTGCGGTTGCAACGGTTGCCGCTCCCGCACTTTCCCCCAATGAGTCCAGTAGCCGGATCTTTATCTCTCCTCTGGCTCGTCGTTTTGCCCAGGAACATGAGCTGGATTACCGTCAATTGCGCGGAACAGGTCCCAATGGACGCATCATTAAAATGGATGTCGAGGCAGCCCTCAAGCTGACTCCCTCGCCAGTAACTGCTACTCCAGTCCTCGAAGAGGAGCTTTCGCCAGCAGTTCAATCTGACGACGAGTTTGTTGAGATCCCGCTGACAAATATGCGACGTACTATTGCACGTCGCCTAAGTCAAAGCATGCAGAATGCTCCACATTTTTATGTGACCAGCAGTATTGATACTGGCAAGCTGGCGGCCTTACGTGGTCAGATCAATGCGTATGCTGCGACCGATCCTAAACCGGCCAAAGTGAGTTTCAACGACCTGATCATTAAGGCGGTCTCTCTAGCACTGGTGCGTATGCCGCAGGTCAATGTCTCTTTTGCAGATGATAAGTTAATCCAGAAAAAGTCTGTACATATTGGCATGGCAGTGGCTCTGGAGCAAGGTCTGATTGTACCTGTACTCCACAATGTGGAGAAACGTGGCATTCTGGATGTCGCACGCGAAGCTCGCAGGTTGAGTGAAGCTGCTCGTGCTAATAAACTGCGTCCTGAGGATCTGAGCGGTGGAACCTTTACTGTAAGTAATCTGGGGATGTTTGATGTGGAGAGCTTTACGGCGATTATCAATGCTCCTGAGTCGGCGATCCTGGCGGTCGGTTCGATTACCTCTACGCCTGTGGTCGTTGATGGAGCGGTAGTTGTGCGTGATCGCATGAAGGTGACGCTTTCTTCTGATCATCGGGCACTGGATGGCGCAATTGCTGCCCGCTTTCTTCAGGAACTTAAGCATTTGCTGGAGGAGCCGTTTGGACTATTACTCTAGCTTCAGTTTTTGCAGATTGAAGTACGGAGAGCCGTCTGGCTTCCTAACCTGGATGCATTCTCTAAATATGGAGGACAGCGGTGAGGGATGTCGAGCGGTTCTGGCTCGATTTTTGATAACTGTTGCATGAGAGGTTTTGCGTGCACGACGGAGTTAGATCTATGATTACACGCACAATTCGTGGAACTGTTCTCACTCTACTGGAAGGCGATATTACGACGGTAGAGGCTGATGTGATCGTCAATGCGGCTAATGCTGCGCTGGCGGGTGGTGGCGGCGTTGATGGAGCAATCCATCGCGCCGCCGGTCCCACACTTATCGAGGAATGTCGTAAGATTGGCGGCTGTGCCACGGGAAGTGCTGTGGCGACTGGTGCGGGTAATCTTTTTGCCAGTTATGTTTTTCATGCTGTTGGACCAGTCTATCATGCTCGACCTGAGGATGAGCTGCTACTCCAGGGCGCTTATCAGAGCTGCCTGGATCTGGCTGAACAGTATCAGGTGAAAAGTATTGTCTTTCCCTCAATCAGTACAGGTGCCTATGGCTATCCACTGCCCCTGGCCGCTTCAGTGGCCCTGAAAACGATGATTGCGCATATGCAAAAGCAGTCTACGCTGCAAAAGATTACCTTTGCGCTTTTCGGCGGCAAGGCGTTCACTGTATTTTCTGAGATCCTGAAGACACTTCTGGCTGAATAAAAAGAGATTGTAAAAGAAGAAGTGTGACGCTTTTAAGTGGCAAAGCCACTTAAAAGCGTCACACTTCTTCTTTTACAAAAGACCTGAAGGTGATGCTTCGCTTGCGGGAGTTACTACTTCTGGATCGCCGTAGACACCCTGATACGAAGGGGGAAGCATGGAGGCAATGCGTCGCATGACGGTCTCCGTTCCCTGATTGATGTCTTCCCGGGTGACCTTTTTCCCTGTGGGTTGTAGAACAATCGGTTCGCCGTACCTGATCGTGATATGTGGACGGAACTTCTTGAGGGCGCTTTCACTGCCAGAGATAGCTATGGGAAGTACAGGAACGCCTGAGCGCAGGGCAATCAGCCCGAGACCAGGGTGGGCCTCGTTCATGCTCTGCGTCTTGCTCCTCGTGCCCTCTGGGAAGATGATCAAGATCTTGCCGTGTTTGAGTAAATCGTCCGATGCTCGCATGAGTTGACGATCTGCCTCCCCACGTTTGACGGGGATAGCACCCAGGAAACGCACTAACCAGCCCAGGTTGCCCTCATAAAGCTCTTCTTTGGCGAGGTAGATGACCTGTGAATTCAGGTAGGCGGGCACCAGGGGAATGTCTGTCCAGGAGAGATGATTGGCGGCAATGATATAGGGTCCACTTTTTGGTATATTTTTTTTACCTAACCTGCGCACGTCGAGAACAAAGAAAAAGACTATCCGGGCGAAGGCACGCAGACAGACCCAGAACCATCGAGGCGTGACATAGGGTTCATAGAGGTTTTTAGATGGTTTGGCCTTTTTAACTGGTCCGACTGTTTCACTCTGCTGTGAGTTTGGTGCCGAAGGTTGATGCTCCTGCATTATAGCGAATCCTCCAGGTAACTACAGATGACTTCCAGAACCTCATCTACGTTCAGGTTATCTGTCGTGACGATGATTGCGTCCTCTGCTGGAGACATATTACCATGATCAATGGCATCTCTGCGACGAATATCTTCGATAATTGTCTGTAGGGCGGGCGCTTGAGTGCCGCTGGCCAGGCGTCCCTCGATTTCGGCGTGCCGACGACGGGCACGCTCCTCCAGGCTGGCGGTCAGATAGATTTTCAACTCCGAATCCGGTAGTACGATCATACCTATGTCGCGACCTACCATGACTACGCCGCGTTCCTGCTGAGCCATAATGCGTTGCTGAGCTATGAGCTGAGTACGTACTTCCGGGTGGATGGAAACCAATGACACAGCACGCGTAACCTCACTGCTACGAATGTCCCAGGTGATATCCTGCCCATTTAAGGTGACCGTGTACTGGCGACCGTCATTTACCGTTGGGCGACTGATCTCAAGCTTTGCCTGCCTGGTAATGTGTTCAAGTCCCGCTCCATCTGTTATGCTTATCTGCTTTTGTAGGGCTAACCATGCTATCGCTCGATACATCGCACCTGTGTCAATATAGATATATCCTAGCTTGTGAGCCAGTCGCTCGCCAACTGTACTCTTGCCTGATCCCGCTGGTCCATCGATTGCTATCCGAGTCGGCTGTCGCATAAAACCTCCAACAAAAGAAATAAAAAGACTCTTCGCGGTGCACAAAGCACCGTTTGCGGTGATGCTGTTCAGGAAAAAGAGGTACAAGAATATCTGCGCACTTCAAGCAAGGAAATGCTGTCCCTCAGCATTTCCTTGCTTAAGACTTATGAAAAATAGGGCATGAGATTACTCCGCGTTCTGAACAGAGCACTGCCGTCCCATGACATTCCCCGTTCAAGAAAAATGATATGCGAAGCTATTTTCCGTTCTGACCGCGAGACTGCCGTCCCTTGTCACTCTCCGAGGGTCAGTTCCCAAATCAATCATGCTGCGCTAAATATCGAGAAGATTATATCATATGGTTTCTTTGTTGTGAGAATCCTGTAGTGCCTGAATTTCTTTTTTCGTGAGGTTGCGCCATTTGCCAGGTGTAAGTCCACTGAGGGTTAAGGTGCCGATACCCATCCGTTTCAGGGTCAGCACATTTTGACCCACGGCGGCCAGCATGCGCCGGATCTGTCGCTTTCGTCCCTCATGGATGGTCATGTTCAGGATGGTCAGATCACCTTCATGGCGGATCTTATCGATGCGGACCGGGCTGGTCTGATATCTGCGTCCATTATCCTCAGTGATAGTCACTCCCCTGCGCAAGGCCTGGATGGCCTCGTTGTTGGGACGACCCTGAACGACGGCCTCGTAGTGCTTCTCCAGTGCGTAGCGTGGGTGGGTCAGATGTTGTGCGAACTCGCCGTCGTTTGTGAGCAGGATCAGTCCGCTGGTGTCGTTATCCAGACGACCCACCGGGTAGACACGCAGGTCGCGCAGGTCTTCGGGTATGAGGTCAAGAATGGTAGGGCGTCCCTGAGGGTCTGAGACGGTGCACAGATAGTCTACGGGTTTATGTAGTACAATATAGACCTGCCGCTGCGGCTCGGTCGAGATAAGCCTGCCATCGACCTCTATGCGGTCGGTTGTGGGATCGACGCGTGATCCCTGGGTGCGTATTATGACGCCGTTGACCTGGACGCGGCCTGCGGCGATCAGTTCTTCGGCGTGGCGGCGCGAGGCTACGCCTGCGTGAGCTAGAAAACGTGCAAGGCGCTCGCCGGGTGTTTCGATCATGTCGCTCTTTTACTCCTTGAAACAGTTCCGAGGAACCGGGTGGGGTCAGCTTTTGACCTCTCTATGGAAGTTCTTGCTTGTGTGTTATAGATACCTGGCATGGACAGTCCTGACACTGTTTAGCCCGGCAGGTCTGGCGATAAATATGGTGAAGACCCTGCTGTAGACAGGCTTGTCCTGGCTCCAGTGGTAATAGGAGCTGTTCGCTCATTGTACGCGTGATCCTATTTGAAGTCAGGGCCGGATAGGCCAGGTAAATGTGCCGGGCCTGTACTACCAGATCGGTCGTCTTTTCCAGGTCCGCTACTGCGGCTGCGAAGGGCAAGACGATATTGCAAATAAGTATATCAGTGCGTGCTTGACTCAGGGGCGAGAAAAGCGCCTGTAGAGCCTTGATAAGGCTCTTGACACTCTGTTTTTTTTGTAAAAGAATATCTCGCAAGGGCTGCCAGAGACCAGTGTGTTTCCAGCGTTTGTAGAGATTGACGAGGATATGCAAACGCTGCTCGTCCAGGGGCGCAGGTGTCCTTGCGTTTCCAAGCGGTTCTGGTAGATGAGTTGGCTGACCTAGCAGGTGTAATCCGATGGCATGAAAAAACGCTCGATCGCGTCCATAACCTATTCCTTCAGCCAGGGCCGGAAGCAGGCAGGTGTCATAGTGGTTATAGTCCGGGCTGCTTCTGCTTCTTGTCTCTTCTAAAACGTCTTTGAAGGCTATGCTCTTCTCTTCAAAGCGCTGAAGCCCCGCACGAAGCAGGACCATGGTAAGTTCTCCCTCTGGTAATGGTCTCTGCTGGCAAGGCCAGATCTGCGCCTGATTTTGCGTGAAAGAGAGATCTGGAGAGAGATCTAGCAGCGAACAGGTTGGAACTAATGTGCCGTTCTGACGACGTGTGGGCGTGCTGTGATCGAGAAAAAGAACGATATGAAGCAGGACGCTGTTATAGCGTGTATCAGTGTGATGGCCATGGAGAAACCAATCGCTGGCGAAGATGTGAAACTCTACTTCACCTACCAGGCGTGTTCCCTTCTGTAGAAGAAGCTCTTGCTCGTTTTGCCCGTTCGTTTCTCTGGTAGGGCCTGGTTCCGCTGGAGAGGCTGATTTTAGAGCTGGAAAACAGAGCACCGCGTCACGTATGTCTGGACCCGCTGAACCGCCCGGCTCCCCAGTGTAGAGGAGCAGACAGTGCTCTCCATTTTCAAGCGGAAGCAGCGTGTGTGGTGAGAGATTCCACCAGAGCCGCGCTATATCGGTTTCTCGCTCTGGACGTTCGCGGATAGTCGCCTTGTCCATCGCTCAACGTTCCTGAGTATGACCTGTAACAGGTGTTCTGGTGGTGAAGTCGTTTTCTGCGGTACTCTGCGCGGAAGGTTGGCTGCGTTCGTACATATCAGAAGCTGCTATTTCTTGCAGCGGTTCCGTTTGTTCTGTCTGATCGACGACGATGGAATGTTCTTCGCTGTGGGGTTTTCCATTTGTACTATGTGTGCTTTGTGGCGTACCGATACTTTTTGCTGATACTTCTACTGGTGGAGAGGGTATTTGCTGTTCAGCTCTATGATCTGGCATAGCTGGCGGATCGATCTGATGTTCTGAGCTGGAGTTGCGGCTATTTTCCGGGTTGATGGTGTTAGTATCCGTTGGAATGGCTTCAATGGAGTCTTTCATCGGTTGCTCCTCCGAGGAAGTAACTGGCAAGGCGTTTTTCTGTTCGCGGGCGGTGCGCAGATCTGCCTCAAGCTGTACAATGCGGTCCCGAGAGTTTTGCAGGCGTTCCTGAGCCTCTGCGAAGCGTTTCATCGCTCCATTTCTGGCCTCCCGGGCCTCCGCTAGTTTTTCAAGTATGCGCTTTTCCCGCTGCTGCAACTGCTTCCAATCCTTCCATATCTGCGGTCCCCGCTGATCCGAGGTGTGTCTACTATATCTATTGAGAATACCTCTCTATTGCCAGGTGGAGGACTGCTTTTCCCCTGCTGAAAAGGAGTCAGTGCCACCCAGGTTTTTGACAGTCTTCTGCGAGGATTCTGCAATCATTATAAGCGCTAAAAAGGCGAAGCGCAAAGGGAGTAACGTGCTGGCATTCACTGCTTTTCTGGTCGTTCTGTTCTTCGCGTGTTTTCGTGTGTCATTTTCAGATACCGCGTTGACGCAGGCTATTGTTCCAGGCAAATGGCCAGCGCCAAATCAAAAGTAGAATGGTATTGAAGATCAGCGTAACCAGAGAGAAGGAGAGAAAGCTGCTAAAGGTCACCGAGGTGGTTCGATCCACCAGTAACCAGCGCAGGAACATGGCCACAGGCCAGGCAGCCAACCACGCGAGGGCTGTACGTTTCGCCATGCCAGGGGGATTGCTCGCAAACTCGGACTTGAACGCTCCAATAAATGGCGCGACCAGAAACCAGCCTGCTGCAAAAGGGATTGCCAGCCAGAGTGAATTAACCAGGTTAAATCCTTCGCCATGCTGATTGCTGCCTATTGAAACAAAAATAAGGAAACACAGAGCGTCTCCAAATACCAGGAGAATGATGTTCTGCCTGGATGTTCTCCCCCTGCCTCGCTGCTTTTCCTGGCCTGGAGTCGCGTTTTCAGGCAGCAGAGAGGGCTGATGTCCGTTCGAGATTGCTAGCTTGCTATTGTCCGATCTCCTGGCTTTTGGCACTGTTTTATTCCCCTTTAAGCGGTGGTACTCTGTTCTCTTGTTCTTCCTGATGTGTGCGAACAAGTTCTTCGACGGCGGCCAGTTCGGTGCGCACACCGCGCATACGCAGCGTGATGGTGCCGAGGTAGAGTAACAAACCGACCCAGATGACGACGTAGGCGGCGACGAGATAGGCAAATCCTTGCATGTATGTTTTCCTCTTTTCTATTCAAAACTGGCCAGTGCACGTTGGGACAGGGTTTGTGCACGTTGAAGTTGGTAAGCCTGGATTAACAGAACCGCGTATAAGATCGTAAAGCTGGCCAGTGCGACCATAAGCGTGAGTACGACGGAGGGTGGAAGTGCGCCTGGCGTACCGATTTCGGCGGCGGGATGAAGCGTCCGCCACCAGTTGACTGATTCGTAAATGATTGGTACATCAATGACGCAGATGATTGACATAACTGCGCCTGCACGTGCGCTGGCTGGCGTGCGGCCCATGGCGTTTCGCAGCATCAAATAACCGACATAGATAAACCAGAGGAGCAGCGTCGTGGTCAGGCGTGCGTCCCAGGTCCACCAGGTCCCCCAGGTTGTACGTCCCCAGATCGAGCCTGTGATCAGGGCCAGGGTGATGAAGAGCGTGCCGGTCTCGGCTGCGGCCCTGGCAATCCAGTCCCAGCGTTCATCTTTTTTCCAGAGATAGGCAACGCCAGCCAGGGCCATGATGCCAAAGGCCAGCATACCCAGCCATGCAACCGGCACATGAAAATAGAAGATGCGCTGTGGTGGTCCTTCAACTGCGTCAGTTGGAGCATAGAGAAAGGCCATGACGATGCTGATACCCATGCCCAGCAGGGCCAGTACTCCCAGGATCAGCGAGACTATGGGTAGTGGCGCTCGCGAATGGCTCTGAACGGGCAGTCTGGTGCTCCGTTCAGCGGATGTTTCTTTGTTTGCTAAGGCCATATGAGCCTCCTATGAGTGAGTGAACACGGTTTTTTACTCATCGATTGTATATTCAAATAATAGCGTAGACAGGCTGAGGAAGATCGCATCGAAGGCTGCGATCAGACCCAACCAGGGCGGTTCATTGACACTAACGATCATCAGGTCACCTGTGGCACGCACGGCAGCGATAACGATCGGGACGATCAGTGGAAAAATCAGGATTGGTAACAGGAGTTCACGCGCTGCGGTCGCCGCGACCAGGGCAGAGAAAAGCGTGCCTACGCTGGCGATGCCTAGTGTTCCCAATAGCACCAGTGGAATCAAGGACCCGGCTGCAAAGGGGACATTAAACAGGATAGCGAAGACTGGCAGCGCGACGATTTCTACGATGCCTATGAAGAACATATTGCCGAGCAATTTAGCCAGGTAGATGGCTTTGCGGTCCACTGGACAGAGCAGCAGACGGTCCAGCGAGCTTTTCTCTCGCTCGGCGCTAATGGTGCGCCCCAGACCCAGTAGACTGGCGAAAATAAAGGCAACCCAGAGCGCACCGGGTGCAACTGCGGCCTTGTTATCGACACGCAGGTCAAAGGCAAAATTGAAGATGACCAGTACGAGTAGCGCGAACATGCCCATACCAGCCCACATCTGTTTGCTGCGCAGTTCGCAGCGAATGTCTTTTTCAAGAATGCTCCATACCTGGATGCAAAAGTTCATCTGACGACCTCCTGGTAGACCTGGAGAAGGCTGGCAGATTCGATGCTGCTGGTCTCTTTCTGGTAGGCTACACGTCCATTGTTAAGCATGACCAGGGTGTCGCTTTGCGCGAGGGCCGTTTCCAGGTCATGGGTGGTGAAGAGAATGGTTCCACCTCTGGCTTGATGTTCCGCCAGCAGTTCGGCAAGCAGAGTGCGCCCGTCCTGGTCAAGTCCAGTCTCCGCCTCATCGAGCAGCAGGATTTCTGGTTCGTGCAGGAGGGCGCGGGCCAGGGCGAGTCGCTGTAGTTGTCCCCGCGAGAGCGCACTGGTACGCTCTCGCGCTTTTTTGCTCAATCCAACACGCTGCAAGAGGATGCCTGCCTGGAGGCGGGACTTTTTTAACCCGTACCCATACATGCGCCCGAAGAAGTGGAGATTTTCTTCTGCTGTCAAATTTTCGTAGAGATAGGGCTGGTGAGCGACAAAGCCAACCTTGCTTCGAATCTCCTGGGCGTGGCTGACCAGGTCCAGTCCACCGATACTAATCTCTCCGCCTCCTGGTTTGAGTAAACCAGCCACGAGTCGCAGAAGCGTCGTTTTACCCGCGCCGTTGGCTCCCAGGAGTGCCATTCGTTCACCTGTGTCAAGTGTCAGATTGACGCCACGCAGGACTGATTTCAGAGCAAAGCTCTTTTTGACGTTCCGAAGTTCCAGATATGCTCCGCTCACTTGTTCCCCTTCCCACTGACTCTGCCGGAGGTGGTTGCCTCTGGCTGTTCGCTCATAAGCGTGCGTAGACGTTCTTTGGTCTGTTTGCGCTGCTCCTGGTACGCCGCTTTTTTTAGCTTGCCAGTTTCATACGCTTTATCCAGCTCTAACAATTGCCGCAACAAGGTCTCTTTTGTCGTTTGCGGCGAGCGCTTTTTTCCAGGAAGTGTGGTTGTATTCCGTCGAGTGGCCGTTTTCTGCTTTGCTCGGATTGCTGCCCGACGACGGCGTGTGCGGTAAATGTAGGTGGCCACACCGGTCAGGGCTATGAGGAGGATGAGCAGAGCTATTAACCAGATCATATTGGTATTGGTAGTGGTTGGGGCCGCTGTGGCTTTGGTCGGAATTGGTAGACCCTGTAAGTGGGCCTCTACACTTTTACCAGCCTCCAGCGTCTTTGTTTGAAACAGTTGGTACGTTGCTGACTGAGCGTTGGTTGGTCCCTGTGAGTCCAGACCCTGAGTGGTGGTGAGCAAGTTGAGCGGCGTTAACACTGAGAGTTCGACCGTAGGGTACACTGCCTGATAGGAAAAGTCATAGGCGGAGCCACTATAGGGAACCTGAAAAGAGAACGAGAAGCGCGAGGTACCGGGCGTTATCGCTGCGTTCGTCGCAAAGCCGGTATCTACCTGGATATTGTGGTAGCCATCAAAGCCCGTTTCGAGCGAGAGGAAACGAGCGCCTGTTGGTAGCTGGAAAAGCAGGGCATTTGGTTTGCCAGCGCTGGCGTCCAGCGAGCCGACGTAGGTTGTTTTGTTCAGGTTCTCGAAAAAGAAATCCTCGGAGATTGTAATCATACCAGACTGTGGATTGACTTTACTGAGTAGAATGCTGGCCTGGACGACCGCGATATTCTCTATGCTGGTTGTGGCATTATAAACGGTCAGATTGACCTGTTGAGCGCTCTTTTTGCTCAGGTCGAGTAGATCGGTATAGTATTGTGCGCCCTGGTAGAGCGTGTAGACCGCATATTGGACAGAGGAATCGCTCTGGAGGGCGCTAAAGTTATAGCGACCTTGAGCGTCAGTGGTAATGGTGATCAGATCGCGTGCGCTATTTCCTTGAGCCATTTGCAGCGTGACGCTCTGATTTGCTACGGGAGCATTGTTCTGACTGCCATTGAGTAGCTGTCCTGAGATATGACCTGTTGCGAGTGTTGCCGCGTGAACGCGTTGTGGAAGCAGAGCAAAAGGCAGACATACACAGCTCAGCAGTGTCAGCAGAAGCATCAGAAGGCGCTGGCGGTCCTTAGAAAAGAGAAAGGCCTGGCTTTGTGCCGGATATGAGAGGGATTGGCGTGAAAAGTCAGGCATCTTCCTCTCCTTCTGTTTCCTCTGCCGCGGACGGTTGAGCAGTTTTCAACTGGAGTAACTGTTTTTCGATCTCATCATCGATCTCCTGAGAGCGCTGCTGACGGTTTTTCATCTCCAACAGAGCGCGGCGCATATAGAGTGAGCGCAGATCGCGATAGTCCTCCTGGTCCAGATTGCCCAACTGAAAGTCAAACTCAACCTCTGATAAGGCCTGACGAGCGTTTTGTTCACGATCGCCCAGCTTTTTAGTCTCTGTCTCTGCGCTCATTTCCACCTCTGAAACGGGATGGTGATAGAGTGGAGAGAGCACAAAGGTCAGGCCTGCGATGCCCAGGAGAGCCGCAACAAGTAATGGTATCGGTTGCATATCATATCTCCATGCCAGGATTGTACAGAAATGGATCATCGTTCGCCAGTTCTTGTTCTAGCTGAGCACGATATGGTTCCAGTTCCGCATCGACCATGAGATCAGCCTCGGTCGCGTTCGCTGTGGGTTTACGCCAGCCACGCGCTAAAAAGCCTAACAGTACAATGCCAATAAGCAGGATCGCCACCGGTACCCACCAGGCCAGCAGGGTAAAACCCTGACGCGGGGGAGTCAGCAGGATCGAGCTTCCATAGGCCTGCTCAAAATAGCGCAGGACCTCCTGCTCCGACTTGCCAGACTGAAGTTGTTGACGAATGACCTGGCGCATCTGTTCCGAGATCGAGGCTGAGGAAGAGTCCACAGACTCGTTGCTGCAAACGGGACATTTCAACTGCGAGGCCACATCGGAGACTCGCTGATCCAGTGTGCGCTCTCCCGGTGCGGCAATTGAGATGTAGGACCAGACCGCGCCCACCAGGATCAGCAGGACCGCCAGGAGAAGGGAGGAGCGGTGCATACTCATCTCACGACCTCCTCGTCAACCTGTGCGGTCGCGGGTATCAGTTCCTCTGAAGTGAGTACAGAAGGCAGTTCCACAGATGTCAGGGCTGTGCGTTTCTCAAGAGAGATCGTGCGCCGTGGTCGCTCAGGCCACCAGCAGATAAATCCTCCAAAGAGCATCAGCAGTCCGCCGCCCCAGATCAAGGGAACCAGCGGATTCAGGAACACGCGTACAGAGGCCTGACCCGCACCCTTCCAGTCAGCCAGGAAAACATAGAGATCGCTCATATTCTCTGTTGTAATCGAGATATAGGTCGCAGGCTCGTTCTGGAAATGGGGATAGAACTGACGCGAAGGGTAGATATATTCCTCTAGTTGACCGTTGTGCCAGACCTGAAGTTGGGACTGAATAATTTCCACGTCAGAATAGGTTACATCTGTATTGCCGAAATAAACCAGCTTATAGTCACCGATCGTAATAGTCTGGCCAGGCTTAAGGCTGACATCGCGTTCCTGTTGAAAGGCCATTGAGCCAATGATGCCAACGGCCAGGGCAATCAGACCAAGATGAACAATATATCCCCCATAGCGGCGTCGATAGCGGCGGATTAGCATAACCAGAGCAATGGGATAAGGTTCGCCGTGTTTGTGGCGGACAAGCATCCCACGCCAGAGTTCATAGAAAATAGAGCCAGCGGTAAAAGTACAGACCGCGAAACCGATGTTTGGGAGAATATCATGCAAACCTACTAATGGCAACAGGAGCGCACAGACCGCTGAGGCGACCGCGGGTGGCAGGACGTTGCGTACCAGCGCACGAAGACTCGTGCGTCTCCATGCCAGTAGCGGACCAAGACCCATCGCCAGGATAAGCACCGCAAAGAGGGGTCCATCTACCTGGTTATAGAAGGGAGCACCGACTGTCTGGCTCTGATGTCCAAAGGCCTGTGAGATCAGAGGAAAAAGTGTTCCCCAGAGCGTCGCAAAGGCAATTCCTACCAGTAGAAAATTATTGAGCAGAAAACTACCCTCACGCGAGACCACCGAATCAAACTCCTGTTCAGGATGCAGCTTTGGCAGGCGCAGGATGAACAGACCCAGACTGAAGACGATTATCACACAGAGAAAGATCAGGAAATACACGCCAATATCCGAATAGGCAAACGAATGGACCGAACTGATCAGCCCGCTGCGCACCTCGAACGTACCAAAAATTGAGAGCGCAAAAGAAGCAATTACCAGTCCCAGATTCCAGACCTTCAACATACCCCGGCGTTCCTGAACCATCGTCGAATGCAAAAAAGCCGTCGCTGTCAGCCACGGCAGTAGCGCGGCATTCTCAACAGGATCCCATCCCCAGTAGCCGCCCCAGCCCAGTTCATGATAGGACCACCACGCGCCCAGAAGCAGACCAGCAGTCTGGATAATCCAGGCAGCCAGCATCCAACGGCGAATCGAGCGCAGCCACTCACTATCCAGCCGACCCGCCAGCATCGCGGCCACCGCAAAAGCAAAGGGGAGCGAAAAGCTCATAAAACCCATCAGTAGAGTCGGCGGATGAATAAGCATACCGGGGTCGCGCAAGAGGGGATTCAGTCCGTTTCCGTCAGCAGGTGGATGAGGTAAGCGTACAAAGGGACTGGAAATAGTTGTGAGCATCAGCACAAAAAAGAACTCGATACTCATCAACGTCGCCAGCACATATGGCACCAGAGAAGCAGGGGCGCGTCTGGAGGTAAAAACAAAGAGAGCTGAGAAGAGAGCAAGCATCAACGCCCAATAGAGCAGTGAACCCTCCTGACCACTATAAAAGGCCGCCAGCACAAAATACCAGGGCATCGAGCGGTCAGATTGTCCCGCCACATAGGCCACACCGAAGTCGTGGATGAGAAAAGAAATAATGAGAGCAGCCGAAGCCAGCAACAGGAAAAACGCCACAACCAGTGTACTGTTGCGAGCGCTGACAACCAGGCGCGGAAAATTGCGCGTAGCTCCCAGGACTGCCGCCACAGGAGTGTAGGCGGCAAAGCCTAAAGCCAGAAATAAAGCAATAACCCCTAAATCCGAAAAATACACCCTTTTACCTCTCTCTTCTCCTAAGGGGAGGGGGTGGCGGCTTGAAACTTTGATGGACACTTTGTCAACAGTGTTTGAGCCTGAAACGCACCCTGTCCGCTATAATGACCTTCCACAACCACCTGCATACCGACACTAAAAATATCTGGTACAACACCACTGTATGTAACCGTCATGCTCTGGCTGCCATCGGAGAGCACAAATTGCAGACCATTCATCGTATCGTCACGTGAAATAGACCCTTTTTGTACAGTTCCCTCGACTCGTACCGCCTGAGTTGTACAGGTTGTACAGTGTTTCAATTCAGAGACCGTCATATAGTAAATGGCATTGGCCGTTGTGTTCGCAGAGATCAGATAGATCACCGCAGCCAGAATGACCACTCCACCGATAATAAAGGCCAGAGGAACCTTCCGTTTGCGCCTCCCTGGCTCCCTCCGTACTCTCTGTTCCTCGTCAGAAATGCCGACCGTTGTAGACATAACATAGCTCCATAAGAAACGCGTGGATACGCGGGTTATTTGCTCATCCTGGCGCGACATTCAACGTAAAGAGCAGATTGAGTAGAGCGCCGAGGAGAAAAACCACCACACCGAGTGAGAGTAGCAGCTTTGGAGCAGCCTGCGAAAAGCGTGTTGAGCGCTTAGCAAGCTTGCGGACATTGCTCTGTCCCACATACATAGCCAGCGCGAACATAGCCAGCGCGGCCAGAATTTTCACAATCAAGACCAGCAGATAGGGCCAGGAAAGCGTCGTCGAGGTCAGGCGATCCATAACCAGGTAGCCGCCACTCAACAGAAGCACTCCGATACAGATATTGGTCAGACTTTTAAAGCGGGCTGCGATGATTGCGCTCACCTGTGGATCGGGTTTTCCCAGGCGTAGGGCTGGCAGAACAACCAGCAGATAAAGCATACTGCCGCCGACCCAGATCGCGCCTGCCAGAACATGTGCGGAGCGCATCAGCCAGGAAAGAGCTAACATCGTACCTGATTTCATGCTGTTTTTAGCAGCATTTGCAGATTGCTTTGCAACTGCTGGGAAGTGATCTCCATCCTGACCGCGCTGACCACTTTCCCTGTGCGATCGATAAACATCGTTTCGGGTGTATAAGTCACACCGTAGCTAACTGTCGTTTCACTCTTACTATCGAGGACGCTCTGGTACGTCGCTCCATGTTGTTGCAGAAAGTTATTTCCATCCTCAACGGTGTCTAAAAGATCGACTCCCACAAAGACCACGCCCTGGCTTTTCATACGCTCCCACTGTGTTTCCAGTAAAGGCATTTCGTCCTTGCACGGTTCGCAGGTAGAACTCCAGAAATTGATCACCACAAGTTTCCCGCGCAGACTTGTCAGCGAGAGTTGCTCGCCAGGCTTCCCGTTTAAGACAGCCAGATCGAAATTAGGGGCTGTGTGTCCGATCAGTGGATCGGCGGGTGTCGTATCCTGTGGATTGCTGGACTGAGCCGGTGTGAGCAACTGTGTCCACAGCAGAGCCAGTAGACCTACATTGAGCAGACTGATAACGGTAAAAATAAGAATACTGCGTTTGCGCGTAGATTTACGCGCAGGCTGGATCTCGGATAACTCCTCGCCTTGAGACACGCTCGTTTTCATGTTGAGTACACACTTTGTCTTTGTTTACAGAAAACTATTCTGTAGCGCATTATCCAACCTCCTCCTGACGCTGGAACTTACAGCCAGGCTGATAGACCTTACAGTAACCTGAAAATGCAGCTCTAGACGGCACAATTACTATGGAATGGAGGAGGCGCAGCCTGGTTGCTTTCACTGAGCAGCACACGGCGCTCAGGATTTTTGCCCAATGCCCACCAGCATATCGCGATCAGCGTCACGACTATTCCCAGACCGGCAAGCATAAACTGAAGCATGAAACCCGTCACCGTCAGGAGCAAACCTGCGGCAGTTGCCAGTGGACAGAGACCGGTATAGGAAACGAATGAGATCGTAGAGGGAGAGGCTATGGACTGAGAAGCGACGGCTGAAACAGCAGAACTGGTTACCAGTAGATTTTCGGTTGTGGCATGGAGTGTGCGAGCATCGAACGGCTTGGCCAGACATTCTCGTAGAGGGAATGAGGCACTGGCATAGCGGCTGGCGAGCGACTCCTGTTCCCAGGCCAGGATGACCATAGGCAGTTGTGAAAGATAGGGATGTGCCAGAGCTGACGTTAGCAATGTTGCATCGTCGGAAAGACCGTTGTCGATGTCCAGAATCAGTAGATTGGGATCGATAATGGTCTGCTCAGCCAACTCAGCTAATGAACTGGCCTCAACAACCTGGATGTTCCGAGATTGTAAACCAAGGACGATTAAACGCCGTAAGAAGATATCCTGTTCGATCAGGAGCACTGTATAGGTGGCCTCACGGAGCATCTTCTCTCTCCATCGCGCAGATCTGCGCTGCTAATTTTTTGCGTATTCAACGTCAGGATACTCATTCAACATTGCGGCAACATTGCGAAGATTCTTGTCTACCTTACAGCTACCTGAACAAGTGTTATCTCTTATACCTTTCTTATAGGTCATCCCTGATTTTCAGCAGCTTGCAAAGCCGCCCCACCCCGAGAGAAGGGAGAACGGGCTGAGTTTGGAAGCAGCAAAGCTGCTTCCAAACTCAGCCCGTTCGCCCTGAAAATCTGGCAGGGCAGCCGCCAGCAAGAGCGTTTGCTCATTTTGCCAAAATGAGGGATGACTCATGAAGAGCGAGTAAGTGCATCTGACCCTCCATCAGGAATAAGAGGGGGGAGCATCAGTTGCCTTTGCTCCCCAGGAGGAATCAGGTACCTTCGAAAGTGTATAATCCAGTGTT
>DAOTTL010000098.1:0-2747 GCA_034438135.1 Ktedonobacteraceae bacterium
ATGCGCTCCGTCACACAGACTCGCTTCTTCTTCGTAAAAGGGGAAAGAATCAGTTCTCGTCTCCAAGAGACTCAACCTCGACGCGAACCTTATGGCCCTGGAGCGCAGTTGCGGAGGGAGTATGAGCGGGCGGATCCCACTCAAAAGCGATCTTTTGCCGTCTGATAGGGACATTAGCCTGAAGCCTATCCCAGCGATCTTCACGGGCCATCGCGATCTCGACATTTTGCTCGTCAATATCCAGGCGACGTGAGATAGCGGCCATGAGATCGGCTTTAATAAGATCTAATAATTCAGGATTGAACTTGAATCTGTCCTGCACCAGGACAACCTTCAATCGCTCCTTCGCCATCTCCCCGGGAGTTGGCTTCTTCCGACCATTCATAAAACTAAAAACACCCATAACTTCTTTGCCCCCTTTGCAGGATGGCTATGAACGCACGCGCTTTTCTATCAACGCTGGCCCAAATCCCATCATACGCCGAAAACGCTCGATTAACGTTGGCGCTTCCTCTACTTCATCAAGGGGGACCTCCTCCCCCATGAGCCGGTGTGAGGCATTGAGAAACGCACGCCCGGCCCGCGAACGCTTTTCATAGACAACTGGTTCCCCCTTATTGGTAGCGACAATGATCAATTCATCTTCGGGTACAATCCCAATGAGATCAATACCCAGTACCTCTATCACGTCGGCTACATCCATCATATCTCCGCGTCGAACCATGTCCGCACGCAGACGATTAAGGATCAAACGCGGCTCTGGCTTGCCCGCGGCCTCCACCAGACCAATAATGCGGTCGGCATCGCGCACAGAGGCCATCTCCGGGTTAGCCACAATGACAATCTCATCAGCTCCCACGATAGCGTTGCGAAAACCCTGTTCAATACCTGCGGGCGAATCAATCAGGACGAAATCAAACTCCTGGCGTAACTGCTGGCAAAGCTGCTCCATCTGAACGCTATTGATGGCATTCTTATCCCGCGTCTGTGCGGCAGGAAGTAAGTAGAGTTCTGGTAAACGTTTATCCTTGATCAGCGCCTGACGTAACCGGCATTGGCCCTCTACTACATCCACTAGATCGTAGACAATGCGGTTCTCCAGGCCAAGTACAGCATCCAGATTGCGCAAACCAATATCCGAGTCCAGTACAACAACCTTTTTCCCCTGCATGGCCAGACCTGTTCCCAGGTTCGCAGTGGTTGTCGTCTTCCCAACTCCACCCTTCCCTGATGTGATGGTTATCACCCGACTGTCCATTGGTATCTCCCTATAAGCACCAGTTCAACATTTTTCAGATGAATATGCTATTTACCTGGTGACCTCACCCTTTATCGTTCCGCATCCTTTCACAACACCCAGGCATTCTCTTTCTCTACTTACGCGGTGGGCGGCCATTGACCCACGCCTCGACTACAATCTGTTCATTACGAATAGTTGCTACCTCCGGTCGAGGCTGCACTTCCAACCCCTCTGGAGGTCTCGAAAGCAGGTGCGCTATACGCAATTGCACCGGAGCCAGTAACAATGAACAGACCATCGCATTCTCAGTATTAGGATACCCAGCATGAACCATGCCACGTAATACTCCCCAAACGATAATATCTTTGCCCGCTACAATCTCAGCACCTGGATTGACATCTCCCAACACAACAACATTACTTGGATGATGGATGGCCTGACCAGAACGTACAGTGCGCCGAAGAAATAAAGTATCACTGGACTCGCGAAAATCTTGCCCAATCTGTTCACCTGTTGAAGTAATCAAAGAGGATTCGCCAAATCCCGGTGGTGCCGGCGTCTTCAACTCTCGCGTTATTGCCGGCTGAGGAGTCGTTCTTGGCGTCGTCGCCATGGCAAGCGGTGAGATCGACATCTGGTAATGAGCTAGCAACGCTTCGAGCTGCGTTCGCTCGCTCGTCCGTAAAACCCGCCGACTCGTATCCACCGATAACGAGGCACCACGAAAAAAACCGGGAGCCTCAGCCAATCGCTCAGCGAGTGCACTGAGTAATTCGCCGAAAGGAGTCTCGGGTTCCAGGGTTAAAAGCAAACCATTACGAGTACCTTTAATTGCGATATATCCTTGCACTGACTGATTCTCCTCCCTCGCCAGTCCATAGTGCGAATCTCTTTGATATTCCTCCGAACTATCCTCCATGTCCAGATCCCCCATTTCGCTACTACTGGATCAAGGGTGTATCGAACAGTAATCTCTACCCAAATGTTCATGCATGTTCTGACAACAATAAGTATAAGCATCCAGGCTACAAAACGCAAGAGGTTGGTCCTTATGGGGATAAAAATGCTTTCTCACCACGCGCCCTTTGCTGGCGGCTGCGCCGCCACATTTTCTATGAGTCATCCTTCATCCTTCACTTTTCAGCATCTTGTAAAGCCGTCCCTCCCCGAGAAATATGAGTTATCCCCAATTTTTCAGCGGCTTGTAAAGCCGCCCCTCTCCTCGCGAAAAAGGAGAAATGGCTGAGTTTTCAAGCAGCAATGCCGCTTGAAAACTCAGCCATTTCTCTCTTGAAGTCTGGTGGGGCAGCCGCCAGCAAGAGCGTTTGCTCATTTTGCCACAATGAGGGATGAGAAAAGCAGGAGTGCAGAGGGCGGTAGCCCTTTGCCTGGGGTCCGGGGCTGCGCCCCGCCCCGACTCTCTCCCCTCTATGGGGGCGGGGAGGCAAACTTACACCTAAAGATTTTTTATCGCTTTGTTCTCTGTCTCCAGAGGCAACAGAGAACA
>DAOTTL010000099.1:0-5920 GCA_034438135.1 Ktedonobacteraceae bacterium
AGTGAAAAGAGCAAGGGAAACACGAAAAATGGCCGAAATTGCTAAAAACGCAAAAAATCTGGCATTGCCAGAACAAGATGAGTGGAGTGGGCCGAGGTTACGCGGCGCAGTATTGATCAGCGTGATTGTAGCTTTGATGTTGACTCTGCTGCTGGAGGCACTGGATCAGACAATTGTGGGTACAGCCCTGCCACGCATAATCGGTGTCTTTCAGGGTTTTGATCGCTATACCTGGGTTGTGACAGTCTATGTGCTGGCTTCCACAACTATGGTGCCAATCGTGGGAAAACTCTCCGATCTGTTCGGACGCAAATGGTTTCTCATCAGCGGTGCCGCAATATTCCTGGTTGGATCACTGCTCTCCGGGGCATCTCAGAGCATGAACCAGTTGATTCTTTTCCGCGCTATTCAGGGTCTGGGTGCAGGCATTGGCATTGCACTTGTCAATACCGTCGTCGCTGATATGTTTGCACCTGCCGAGCGGGCACGCTGGTCCGCAGTCTTCGGAGCAGTTTATGGGTTTGCGAACCTGATTGGTCCGACTGTTGGTGGCTGGCTGACCGATCATGGTCCGTTGGTGGCGAATCTGGTCAGCGATGATACGCGCTGGCGTTGGATCTTCTACATCAACCTGCCGATTGGCATCCTGGCGCTTATCGCACTGCTCATCTTTCTGCCCAAAAACATCTCAGTGCGCACATCCCAGTTCAACGGTTGGGCTTCCATTCGTCGCATTGACTTCCTCGGTGCCACCCTGGCCACGGCTGCCACCATTGCGCTACTGCTTGGCCTCACCTGGGGAAGTAATCAGATTTACGCCTGGGACTCGGTGCAAATTGTCGGGTCACTGATCGGAGCAGGAGTACTCTACCTGGCCTTCTTCCTGACAGAGTTCTTCACGGCTGACCCCATTTTGCCGCTTGATCTTTTCCGCAATCGAGTGTTCAGCGTCGCGGCAATTCTTTCACTGCTACAAATGATGGTTCTGATGGGTATGATGCTCTATCTGCCCTTTTTCCTGCAAGGTGTCCTTGGTGAGTCGGCTACTAGTTCAGGTGCGGCAATTACACCTCTCTCATTTACCATGGTCATAGGCGCGATGATCGCTGGAATGTTGATCGCCTTTACGAAGCGTTACCAGATTATGACCATTGTTGCCTCGGTGATCTTGTGTGTCGGTATCTTCTTGCTGTCACGCATGGATGCAACGACTGGTATCGGTACGGCTATTGTGTATATGGTCCTGGCTGGTCTCGGCGTTGGCGTCTTCTTCTCGGTTCTGGGTCTGGCCTCGCAGAACGCGTTGCCACGCACCCGTCTGGGTGTTGGGACCGCAGCTGTGAGGTATCTTGCTCAGTTGGGTGCAACATTGGGCATCGCGGTGGTCGGAACGGTTGTTAACAGTTCTCTGGCCAGCGATCTGATCGGACGCGTACCGGCTTCGGTCGTCAAACAACTGACACCCGCTGGCTGGAAGGCCGCAACTGACCCACAGGTACTCGTCAATAGCGACGCACATAACGCGGTTGTAAAAGCCGCTCAGCAGGCCGCTACACGCAACGTACCCGCTGGTCCACAGCACGCAATCATCGTTCAGCAGATCATGCATCAGGTTTCGCAGATGCTCGATCAGGTCTTCGCGGCTCTCAAGGTTTCGCTGGTTGTGGCCATTCAGCACGGTATGCTAACTGTCCTGGTCTTCGGAGTTCTGATCTTAGTGGGATCGTTCTTCCTGAAGGATATCAAGATGGTTGAGCGCTCTAAAGAGTCTGATGACTCTGAAACAACAAGCGTGGCATCTGTAGAGGAGGAGGTAGTCTCTCTGAACGAGGTGGCGTTATAAAACAAGATTTTACTGTAGAAAGAGCAAGAAGACATGGATAAGTTTACAAACTTATCCATGTCTTCTTGCTCTTTCTACACAACAGTGAGTCCTCTGGCCACGAAGGTTCGGTGCATTGGAAATGACAAACTTTGTTTGACATAAATTCTGCTAATCAGTACACTAGCCATATTGTGAATAATCCATCCATCCACACGAAGCTAAATGAAGAGGAACCAATGAGCATAGAGAACGTCGCTATCACTATCGTGGGTCTGGGACCGGGCAATTGGGAAGATGTGACCATCGCCGCTCGCACACTTCTGGCACAGGCGGCACAGGATAACGTCCCTGTCTACTTTCGTACTCTTGTACATCCAATGGTGGAGACGCTCAAGACCGATATTCCCGAACTCCATATGGAGTCCTTTGACGATTTTTACGATGAGGCCGACGATTGGGAGAAACTTTACCAACGTATTACTACCACTGTTTGCGACCTGGGGACCCTCCAGCCAATGATCTACGCTGTTCCTGGTCATCCACTGGTTGGCGAGCACTCGGTTCAGTTGGTTCTGAAACAGGCACGTGAACGTGGACTGAGCACACGTATCGTTTCAGGTCTCTCCTTCCTGGAACCTGTCTGCTCTGCTCTGGAACTGGACCCCTTTGCGCTGGGCGCTCAGATTATTGACGCGACTGCCCTGGCAGCTCTTCAGCCCACAGAGATAACCGGACAGATCGTGCCTACTCGACCCCTGCTGGTTGTGCAGGTCTATAACCGACGTGTGGCCAGTGCAGTCAAAATTGCTCTGAGCGATTGCTATCCTGACGAGTGGTCTGTAAAAATGGTGCGCTCGGCTGGTGTGAGTGGGGAAGAAACGGTCTCTGAGATGTCCCTTCTTGAACTGGATCGCAATAACCTGGCTAATCACCTCTGCACCCTCTATATCCCACCTCGCGACGTTATGGAGGCCCTGCGTGTACCTGAAACGCTGCGCTACATTACCATGCGCCTGCGCCGCGAACCTGATGGGTGTCCCTGGGATCGAAAACAGACCCATCAAAGTCTGACTCCCCATATCATCGAAGAGGCTTATGAAGTAATTGAGGCCATCGAAGAGAACGATCCCGATCACCTCGCCGAAGAACTTGGCGACCTGCTCTTGCAAGTCTACCTCCATGCCGAAGTTGCTCGTCAGCAGGATGAGTTTTCTCTTGGAGATATCTTTGAACATATCAACGCCAAACTGATTCGCCGTCACCCGCATGTCTTCGGTACCACCGAGGCGACAGATGCTGACCAGGTCATTCAAAACTGGGATGAGATCAAGAAGCAAGAGAAGATCGATGCAGGCAAAGACCCGGACGCCACCAGTGTCCTTGATGGTGTGCCCGTTGCTATGCCAGCTCTGACTATCGCCCAGAAGTACCAGAAACGCGCCGCTCAGACTGGCTTTGAATTTTCAAACCTGCAAGACGTTCTGGATAAACTTGACGAGGAACTCCAGGAACTCCAGGAGGCTAAAACGCCTGCCGAACAACGCGAAGAACTTGGCGACGTTCTCTTTGTTGCCGTCGAACTTGGTCGTATGCTCCATATCGACTCAGAGCAGGCTCTGCGACTCGCTAACCACAAATTCAAACATCGCTTTCAGAAAATGGAAGAGTTTATTAAGGATGAGCGGCGTGAGTTCTCTTCTTACAGTCTGGCCGAATGGATTGAACTCTGGGGTAGAGCAAAAGCTGCGCTCTTGCAATAGGGAGAGTTGGTGAATTGCCGCATTTCCAATCCATTCGAGGAATGAGAAAATGTGGTAGAGTGGGATGAGAAAACAGATATGTGGCATTGTTATGAGAAACGAACTACTGGACTGGTTTGCGCGTGAGGGACTACTATTACAGAGTGTCACGATGAGTTCGGATGATCCAGAGGATCTGGAGGTCAAACTTGTTATACGCGCACCAATCATTTCCTTAAGCCGTTCACATGAAGATTTTCGTGAATGCCTGGACCCTGTTCTTTTCGGCTATTCTGAAGAGAGCCTGGATATGATGAACCTTGAGGACTTCAATCAATTTGTGCTGCAATGGTTTGAACGGGCTGTCACGGCTAACATGGGACGCTGCTTCGTGTGCAACAAACTTCTGACCAACGATGGCGAGAAGCCGTGGGACGCCGTGTTCGTCAGTAAGGAGCTGTATTGCTGGCTCCTGGTCCATTTTGATTGTAAGCGGTACCTCAGTCGTGATCTCAAGGGACGAAACCCCTTCGAGCTTCCACTGCGCCCGCCTGAGTTTTTTGATCTGCGGCTAGATTAGAGGCTGCTTACTATGGATAAGAATCAGGTTGCGAGCCTGCTGGAACAGGTGGCAACGCTACTCGAATTAAAAGAGGGTAGCAATACTTTTGAGATACGGGCCTATCAGAATGCGGCTCGTGCGGTCGATAGTTTGGAAGGCAATATAGAAGAACTGGCGAGTGAGGGCAAGCTTAAAGGCACTCCCGGTCTGGGCACAACGATGCTCAAGCGCATCGAAGAACTGCTTAAAACTGGCAAGCTGGAATTTTACGAGGAGCTTGTTAAAACTACGCCCCAGATCAAGCTCCAGATGTTGCGTATCCCAGGTGTGGGACCTAAGAAGGTCAATGCTATTTATGATCAGTTGCATGTGAATTCTCTTGATGAACTGACCAGGGCTCTACAGGAGCATAAGGTGGCCGTCCTCCCTGGTTTTGGCAAGAAGACTGAGGATAAGATCCTCCAGGGGATTGCGTTTCTCTCCCAGTATGCCGATCGGCATCTCTTCTCTGAGGTAGAGGCCCTGGCTCTGCCCATTCAGGAGTCATTAGCGAGTGTCGATGGGATTGTACGCATGCAACTGGCAGGGAGTTTGAGGCGCAAGCGTGAGACGGTCAAGGATATCGATATGGTGATCAGCGTGGCTGATGACGCCTCGGAAGAGGTACGCGCAAACATCATGGAGATTTTTACCAGTCAGCCAACTGTCCAGGCCATTACTGGGAAGGGTTTGACCAAGTCCAGCGTAGTTCTGGCGAGCGGGATCAATATGGATCTGCGAGTGGTCGGAGATAGTCAGTTTCCCTATACGCTGCACCATTTCACCGGCTCTAAACAGCATCATATTCCGTTACGCCGTCGTGCGCTCAGTCAGAACATGACGATCAACGACTACGGTCTTTTCCGTGGTAAGGAGCCACATCTGGAACTGGTTCCCTGCAAAGACGAGGCCGAGATCTACGCTGCACTTGGTCTGGACTATATCGAACCCGAATTGCGGGAAGATACAGGTGAGATCGAAGCCGCCGCACGGCACGAACTGCCTCGACTGGTTCAGCAAAGCGATCTGAAGGGCGTACTGCACGCGCACTCTACCTGGAGCGATGGTCACAACTCGATCCGCGAGATGGTTGAGGCCTGTTTAGCGCGTGGCTATGCCTATCTGGGTATCACCGATCATAGCAAGGCTGCTGCCTATGCCGGTGGACTGAACGATGAAGCCCTCAAACGTCAGGGCGCGGAAATAGATCAGTTAAACGAGGAGTATAAGGGACGACTGCATATCTTTAAAGGGATCGAGTGCGATATTCTGCGTGATGGCGAACTCGATTTGTCGGACGACGTTCTGGCAACGCTCGACTTTGTGGTCGCCTCTGTTCACAGTCAATTCGGACTTTCTACAAAGGATCAGACTAAACGTATGCTGCGAGCGGTTGCCTCTCCCTATGTCAATATCATAGGCCACTCGACTGGGCGGTTGCTCCTCGAACGTGAGGGCTATAGTCTGGACCTGGATGCCGTCATTGACGCTGCGGCTGAGCATGGTGTCTGCATCGAGATCAATGCGCATCCCTCGCGCCTCGATCTCGATTGGCGCTATCTACACCGCGCACGCGACAAAGGGATCAAAATTCCCATCAATCCCGATGCACATACTATTGATGGATTGGATGTTATCCGCTACGGTGTGGGTATTGCCCGTAAGGGCTGGTTGCGTGCCAGCGATGTGCTGAATACGCTGGATACCGAAGCTATGCAGGAATTTTTTCTGCAACACCGCACATAGGCAGCCGCA
>DAOTTL010000100.1:0-4400 GCA_034438135.1 Ktedonobacteraceae bacterium
GTAGGCAAAGGGTTCTCCCATGGCTGATAACAAAGGTTATGTACATCCAGAGGTTTTAGTAGATGCCGACTGGGTAGAGGCTCATGCCAAAGATTCACAAGTAAGGTTGATAGAGATCGATGTTGATACCAAAGCCTATAACGAAGGCCACATTCCTGGTGCAGTTGCATTCAACTGGCAAAAAGAGCTTCAGGATCAGATCGTGCGTTCCCCTCTCTCAAAAGAGAGCCTGGAGAGCCTCCTCTCGCAGGCTGGCGTCAGTAACGATACAACAATAGTTCTCTATGGCGATAACAATAACTGGTTCGCCGCCTGGGCATTGTGGATCTTGAAATACTATGGACACCAGGATGTACGCCTGCTGGACGGTGGTCGCGTTAAATGGCTGGCAGATAAACGCGAACTCACTACCAATGTGCCCACATATCCCAAAACAACGTACCATGCCCAGACTCCCAATGAGTCAATCCGAGCGTTCCGCGACCAGATCATTAAAGAGCTGGGTTCCAGTTCTCTGACCCTGGTCGACGTACGCTCGCCCGGAGAGTTTAGCGGCGAACTGCTCGCTCCCGCTAATATGCCCCAGGAAGGCGCACAGCGCGGAGGTCATATTCCTGGAGCCGCCAATATCCCCTGGGCCACGACAGTACGCGAAGATGGCACCTTCAAATCCTCAGAGGAACTGACCACCCTTTACGGCAATAAAGGCGTCACTCCCGATAAAGAGGTCATCGCCTATTGCCGCATCGGCGAACGCAGTAGCCATAGCTGGTTTGTGCTCCATTACTTGCTCGGCTATGATAATGTGCGCAACTATGATGGCTCCTGGACCGAATGGGGCAGTCTGATCGGTGCTCCCATCGAGAGGTAACTCTAGCGGTAATAGTGGGAAGAGGCCCCTCACCCTACATCTGCTCCGATGTAACCAGCCTCTTCCCCCCTTATCACCTGACTCTTTTTCTATCTAACAAAGCGACGAAAATCCATTCCAGTTAGTTCGTCTGCCGCCGCTGTCAGACTGCCCACCAGCCGGTGGCTCTGTCTGCCAGGACGACTTTTTCTATAGTGCATAGTTGCATACATAAGCTTTTGATCAGATTCTTTACCGTTTTATTCCGTTCAATTATGTATTACCCCTCTTTATTGACATATATCCACAGAGTATTTATACTGCTATTAACAACATGTAACCGTAGTTACAATTACTATTGTGAGCAGTGGAGATGCAAGAAACGTCCTCCCTTGACTGAGGGTTTCTCACCTCTTGCTGGCGAACAGGGCTATCCCAATAGGAAGTTAACCCGACATCAGGAGGACAGGACAAACGTCCTTTCAGAAACCCTTCAGCTTCTTTCAAAGACTTTTTAGTTGCGTAAGGTATAAAACAAGAGGGGTTACTCTTCTGAGAATATCGCACAAGAGCAAACTGCACTCTTGTTCCAATAGTCTTTGCTAATACATAGTCAGAAGTATCTTTAGTAAGGAGTTTTTTTGGTGAAGCATCTCAATGTGCCAGGGTGGCGTTCTGCTCTTATCTCACTCTTATTCCTTCTAACTCTGGCTGGTTGCACAACCAGTTCGGGTACGACTAGCGATGGGAAAGTTATTGTCAATCTGGGCTACTTTCCTAACCTGACACACGCGGTGGCTGTAGTGGGAGTTGGTAATGGCACGTTTCAGCAAGTGCTGGGTTCAAAAGTCCAGCTTCAGACAAAAACCTTCAATGCCGGTCCCGCGGAGATTCAAGCCCTGCTGGCTGGCTCGATTGATATCGCCTTCGTCGGACCCAGTCCGGCCATCAACGGCTACGTTCAGAGTCATGGTACCGCTTTGCGCATCATAGCAGGAGCCTCCAGCGGGGGAGCTAGTTTTGTTGTTCAGTCAAACGAAAACATCACCAGCGCCAAAGATCTGGCTGGCAAAAAGCTGGCAGATCCTCAACTTGGAGGTACTCAGGATGTAGCACTGCGTTACTATTTGCAGCAAAATAATTTGAAAACATCCGATAAAGGTGGGAATGTGCAAATTGTTTCCACCAACAATGCAAACGTCCTGAATCTTTTCAAAGAGGGCAAAATCGATGGTGCCTGGATGCCTGAACCCTGGGCCACACGTCTCGCGGTTGAAGGACATGGCAAGGTTCTTGTCGATGAACGTACTCTCTGGCCTGGTGGGCAGTTTGCTACTACCAATGTCGTTGTACGTGAAGATTTCTATAAAGCACATCCTGATATCGTAAAAACCTTCCTTGAGGCAGATGTCGAGACCGTGCAATATATCGCAGCTCATACCACAGATGCACTCACACTCATGAACAATGAGATCAAGCGTATCAGTGGTTCAGCAATTCAAAGCAATGAAATCCAACCAGCCTTTGCGGCGCTCAACGTGACCTATGATCCGCTGGCGAGTACGATCAGCCAGCAGGCGAATCGGGCGTATGCGTTGGGCTTTTTAAAGAGCAAACCCGACCTATCCGGGATCTTTGATCTCACTCCGTTGAACCAGATCCTTGCATCCAAAGGTCTGGCAGCGGTCTCAGGATTATAGCATCTCGTCCGTTGGATCTGCGTTTCAGTTTTATTGAACGGATCAGGGAAACTACCTATCGTCGTTCCCCTGTGATGCACTCTCAAGCATACCCTGTCATGAGCGGGTCTAAAGCAGCAGGGAATGAGAAAGGATGATGTTTATGTTTTTCTCATCAGTACTGAGCGAGGCTCCACGCACACACGAATTGAAAAGGAAAGAAGTGGGGCAAGGCGGAATCCCACTCAGGATTGAGAGTGTCAGCAAAACATTCACCACGCGTACTGGAGTGGTCCAGGCTCTACAGCCCGTCAATATTGAAGTAGAAGCGGGCGAATTTGTCTGTCTGCTTGGTCCCAGCGGCTGTGGAAAATCGACGCTGTTAAGCATCGTGGCGGGACTGGAAGAACCGGGAAGCGGGGCAATTTATGCGAACGGGGAAAAGATCCAGGGAACCGGGATTGACCGGGTGCTACTCTTCCAGGAGGCCGCGCTCTTTCCCTGGCTCGACGTACAGGGCAACGTTGAGTTTGGTCTACGTCAGCTCGGCATTCCGCGTCGAGAGCGGGCAGAGACGGCACGAAAATTCCTGGAACGGGTTAACCTCAGAGGTTTCGAGCACAGTTATGTCCACCAGCTATCGGGCGGCATGCGTCAGCGTGTGGCTATTGCGCGGGCGCTGGCGCTGAATCCAGCAGTTCTATTGATGGATGAACCCTTTGGGGCGCTTGACGCAATGACTCGTGACCGCTTGCATACGGAGGTTGAATCGATCTGGGCTGAAACGGGCAAGACAGTGCTCTTTGTCACGCACAATGTACGCGAGGCGGTCGCGCTGGGTAACCGGGTACTGGTCTTTGCGCCACGGCCTGGACGGATTGTCCGTGAATTCCGCATAGATCTGCCACGTCCCCGCTCCCTGGAGGATCATAATCTGGTAAGTGTAACAGCTGAAATTATGCAGACATTGCAAGAGGCAACAAACGAATCCGAATCGTGGGAGGAGGTAAATCATGGCGCAAATCGCTAATCGTCCTGCGGAAGACACCGCGCCAACGACACCAGGTTCCTTTCAAAGGTTAAGCAATTCATCCTGGGGCACGTGGATGCGTCGGATTCTCTTTTATGCTGCGCTTATACTCATCTGGCAACTCGTTTTTCGGTCGGGCATCTGGCAAGATTATATTCTTCCAGGTCCTGGAGAGGTCGTAGGATCACTGGTCACAGGCTTTACGGCAGGCGACTTTCTCACCTCGGCTCTGAACAGTCTGGTCCACCTGGCCGTTGGTTATATCATCTCGCTGGTATTCGGTCTGATCTTCGGCCTCCTGATCGGACGAGTGCGCATCTTCAAAGAGACACTGGGATCACTGGTTCTGGGCTTACAGGCTCTTCCCAGCATCTGCTGGCTGCCTATGGCCATCCTCTGGTTTGGTCTGAGCGATACAGCAATCATCTTCGTAGTCGTGATGGGAGCACTCTTCTCGATCACGCTGGGCGTTGAGGCAGGTGTGAGGAATACACCGCCCATTTACCTTAAGGCAGCCCGTAATATGGGGTCAAAGGGCCTTGGACTCTACACACAGGTCATTCTACCCGCGGCCCTCCCTTCAATTATCAATGGACTGAAACAGGGCTGGACTTTCGCCTGGCGCTCGCTGATGGCCGGTGAGTTAATCTATAACACAGCAAGTCTGGGCGCACTGCTGGACAATGGACGAGACCTGAACGATGCATCACAACTCTTTGCAGTCATGCTATTGATCATTATCATCGGCGTGCTCATTGATGCATTGATTTTTAGTCCCCTTGAACGCACAACCCGCGCCCGCTGGGGTCTAACTGCCTGATTTCTTGTGCATCATCACTGC
>DAOTTL010000101.1:0-12240 GCA_034438135.1 Ktedonobacteraceae bacterium
AGATTTCTGTCCTCTCTGCTTACTATCGACATACGCTGATTTATCTGAAGGCGTATTTAATTTTTCTTAGTAATCGGCTCGCTCATTCTATGAAATGGCAAACGTGCGTGTTCATCCTCATGTTTGTGTGGAGATATGGGAGAGGGGATCACTATCGAGTTCTCGCCGCTCAGCGGAGAGAAGTCTCTTCCGCAAGTCAGGATACAGCGTCAGTATCAGATCAACCGTCACTACAATGCCGAGCACAAGCTCGATAAACGCGACATAGGACAAACTCACGATATCACTGTGCATCAGGTAAGGCGCATAGCTGAGCAGTGAACAGACTTGCACTCCTATCGCTACGAAGAAGTAACGTGGGAAGTAGAAGGCAAAAAGAATGGAGATGACATCCGCCAGGTAGAAGTAGCGCTCATGCATCTCCGGCAGTAAGAATGGAATGACCAGGACAAAGACCATTGCCAGCTTGAGCATCACTTCCTTCGTCACCTGCTGTTTGCTCCTGACCAGCAGAGCACCAATGCCACCGACGAAAAGCGCAGCGAGAATAATCCCAAGCCACTTCCAGCTGTCAGAGGCATCGGACGGAAACCACTGATAGAAGCTGGGAGCGTTCAGCGTGAGCGAAGTGAGAGAGGTAACTCCACCACCACCTCTATTGAACCCTTGATTGCCATTGCCACCCTGTCCTCTAAAGGGGTTACCGCCGCGTCCCCCAAAAGTATTGCCATTGCCTCCATTGCCGCCGCCGAACGCTCCCCCATTCCTGCCATTGAACGTAGTGCTCGTATTGCTAATCTGTCCTACGTAAATGCTCAGGAGACTCCCCAGGTCCCGACCAACCACAAACGCTGGCACCAGTAGGAGCAGAAAGACCGCTGGAATCAGTAGCAGGTAACGCAGGGCATATTTTCTCTGGAACACAAGCACCAGGAGCAATGGCAGAAAGAAGATGGCCTGAAGTTTGAATGAGAGCGCAACCCCAAAGAAGATACAGGCCCAGGCTGGTTTCTCCTTGAGCAAAAAGTAGAGACTACCCAGACAAAAAGCCGCATAGATCGAGTCACACTGGCCCCACGCGGCACTGTTGATAAAAATCGTTGGCGCAAGGAGCACAGCCAGCGCCCCCACACCTGCCGCTAGAGTGCGTCCATAGCGCAAACGCAGTATGAGATACGTAAACAGACCGAGCACACAATCAAACAGTACTGAAAGCGCTTTAATCGCTATAAGCTTTGGTATAGGCAGATAGGTAAGGAGCGCGATTAGATAGAGATAGGGAAGATTATAGTTAGAAAAGGTATATTTGAATGAGGCAAATCCACCATGGGCTTGAATAAAATCATACCACTGACTTACAAAAACGGTATAATCGCTCGTCTCTATATGAAAAAGCGCGACCCTCAGCACAATCGCCAGCACAATGCCCAGGAAGAGCGCACCGTAAGCGATTAACTGGAAAACCGGTCGGGAACGTTCCCTTTGTAAAAACATACTTTCCTCCACGCAGGAGGGATCGCCAAAGTTCATGAAAATCCCTCTTGCCACTTCTCTCTTGCTCAACTTGCGAGTCGAGCAAGAGAGAAAATCTGGTCATTCGTCAAACTGCGATCAGGAAGCTGACTTGCAATCATAGAGTTGCGAACTCTGACCGCCGCCGTTCGTCGAGCTTGAACCTATGGTACTTGAGGAGACTGAACTACAGTGCTGCGTCACCCAACTTGACAGCGAACTCTGGCCGCCGCCGCCACCGCCACCGAGCAAGAAGAAGCGTACTGTCCCATCTTTCACCAGAGTTGCGAGTTCACTGGTCATCAAAATGGGATCGCTACCACTGAAACCGCCCAGGGCCATAACCGGCTTATTGGTCGTCAAGATCAGTGAATCGGCCTCATTAGAACTTGCCACGGCCACCAGGTACCTGGAACTGCCCTGATTCGCCTCCAGGTAACGGACCAGCGCCGTGTTGCCTGTTCCACTTGTGCTCCCCCCGCCGAAGCCACCAGCCTGCTGCGATGAACCAGCAATAGGCAGGTCCTGCGCGATATTCTGCACCGCTGGAACCGCCGACCAGACCGCTGAAACGATCATCAGGCCCGCCAGCGCAAGACCAAGTGCAGGAACCAGCATCCTGCGGTTCAATCTCAGACCCGGGAACAGTCGTGCCACGAAGAGAACCACTGCGCCCAGAATACAGGGAACAGCAATCAATGGGATCAGCCACGTTCCCCAGGACGAATCACTCATAATGATATATATTTGCTCCGCAGCCGTCAATAGCAGCGCCAGCGGCAACAACCAGCCGCGCCAACCAGCTCGACTATAATCCCTCCACATGACTGCCACCCCAATTCCGAACAGTGCACAGATCGCTGGAGCCAGTGTCGAGAGGTAGTACTGATGGAAAAAACTCGCTGCGCTGAAAAAGATGCCCACAACCAGCAGCCATACTCCCCACAGAACGAGCGACTGCTGCTCTCGATCAGCGCGAAACTTTGGACGACGCTGCCATGCCAGTGCCAGTATCCCCAATAAGGCAAACGGCACCAGCCAGACAATCTGACCACCTAGAGGTTGGCTGAACAGGCGTAACACACTCGGATTCCCTGTATTAAACGTACCCGCCGTACCTCCGCCACCTCCTCCACCTCTAACGGTGCCACCGCCACCTCCTCCAAAACCCTGTGGAGGTTGCCCACCACCTGCCCCCCGCTCTCCTCCTGGAAACCCGTCAAACGATGGCCGCCCACCCGTACCCGTGGGAGCCTGCTGCGTCGTTGTACTACCCGTAGTCGTATTGCGCGTTCCACTGCCGCCAAAGCCGAACGAACCAAGCAAACGCTGAACACCATTGTAACCAATAGCCAGACTGAGTTCCGAATTGTCCTGACTTGAACCCACATATGGACGCTGCGAGGCAGGCGTCAGATCGACCGCCACAACCCATGAGAGTGAAAGCACCACCATCAGCAGAGCCGCCAGCGCCAGATGCGCCACACGCACCCAGATGCGCCTGGGAGCCGCCAGCAGGTAGAGCAAACCATAGGCAGGTACCACCAGGTACGCCTCCAGCATCTTCACATTAAAACCAAGTCCCACAAAAACCGCACACAATAACAACCAGCGCAACTTTCCTGACTCCGCGGCACGGATCACCGCCCAGGCCCCCAACAACATCAGCAAAATCAGCGTACTATCAATCGTATTATTGCGGTTTGTCACCACGCTGATGGGACTGATCGCCAGCGCCAACGCGGCCAGCAGACCCGCCACCAGTCCAAAGTGGCGACGCACAAGGTAGTAGAGTAACAGAACCGATAAAACACCCGCCAGTGCCTGTGGTAAGAAAAGGCTCAGCGGTGAAAAGCCAAAGATCTTTGCACTCGCCGCCTGAAGCCAGAAGCCCAGCGGCGGTTTATCAATCGTTACAAAACCCCCTGGATCGAAGGCGACAAAGAAGAAGTTGTGCCAGCTATCCAGCATACTGCGAATCCCCGCTGCATAGTACGAATTCGCATACCCATCCTGACCTAACTGGTAAAAGTTCATAAAGATCGAGACAAGCATCACAGCTAGCAGCGCCACACGCGCCCAGATCGGTTGCCACCAGACCTCTCTCCTCGCTTCCACCGACTCTAACGGTGGCTTCTCAGGAGTAGTAGTGGATGAGACAATCATTCTAAAAACATCCTTTCTGAAAAAGATGATAAAAGCAGGATTACAAAAACTCTTTTTATTCTTTCTTACTCGCCCTTACGAAATGAGCAGGAGAGTTCACAAAAGCCTTACTTGCGTCCAGCCGCCATCGACGGGCATAGACTAATAGATCACGAAGCGCACGCAGAATTACTCCCAGGTTCGCCCCGGTAGCCTTCCCACCCAAACGAGGAAGATGATGCACTCCTACTTCCCGCCAGGTATAGCCATAGAATTGCAGTTTATAGAGCAGCTCAGCATTGATCATTGCCCCTTGAGTTTCTAGTGAGAGGAGAGCCAATAACTTTGTATGAATGAGTTTAAAAGCACAATCCAGATCGCGAGCATAGACATTCAATGTCTTTCCCACAAGCATGTTCCAGCCCCAGGCATTGAGCTTACGCAACCACGGGTCCTGACGATCCACACGATAACCAATAACCGCATCATAATCCCCGATAAACCAGAAGAGTCGCTGCAATTCGCGGATATCGAACTGTCCATCAGAGTCCATAAAAAGGTCAATTCCTTCGTCGAGTTCTTAAAGCCGGTAGTCAGTGCTGACCCATATCCCTGATTGACCTCATGAGTGAGCACACGCACCTGTGGAAACATCACTGCCAGTTCAGTCAGAATCGCACCTGTGCGATCAACGCTGCCATCATTGACAACCAGAACCTCAAAATCTAACTGCCAGCGCTGGAGAACTCTCACCACATCCGTAACCGACCGGGCAATAATCTCCTCCTCATTAAAAGCGGGCAAAACTACCGAGAGACTATAGTGACCCATGGCTGGCATATCATCATCAATTGCATGCCACGAGCCAGTTCTATCCTCTTCTCCCACAATGCTTTCATAGAGTTCATGAGGAGTAAGGGAAGCACTCTGGGTCTGCGTCCTGCTGGCAAAAACCCATAGACGCATCACCAGATAGGAACCGAGCATTGTAGCTACGATCGAGCATACCTTCGAGACATTCGCCCAGACCGTTGGATTGAGCAGAACAGGATGGAGGAAAGCGCTGGTCAGCCAGATGAAACCACTGCTCCAGGCCATACCCAGCAGCGTCATCAGTGTAAAACGCCACAGTTCCCGACGAGTCGTTCGCTGTCCCTGTCTAAAAGTCCAACACTTATTAAAAAGAAAACTATTAACTGCCCCCACGCCGTAGGCCAGCGCATTATAGAAGAAAAGCTGGAACGAACTGGAAGAAGGAAACAGTAACAGCAATATATTAAGAGCCAGCAAATCAACCAGTGTATTGAGAACACCAACCAGACCAAAGCGCCCCAACTGCCGCCAAAGAGCAAAGCGCCGACCTCCCGACGAAGCAGTAATACCGGACGTCTTCAGATGAGCTGGCGAGAGTTCAGTAATCGCTGGCAACTCACCCGAAACCGTTTCAGACAGATGTATCATGGATAGAAACCTTTCATATTTCTAAAGTCAGGCAGCTTTGCAAAAGAGCGATCGGCCCTTGCTGGAACGTGGGATGACGACAACAGCACTACCAGCCTGCCCGTCGAATATCCCCGTTTTCTCCGTAGTGTCTCGTCCCGCAGCGATGAGCACCACAGAACCAGAAACATTCTCACTGTGCGTTACCGCAATCAGCTTGCAAAAATCAGAGTAGCAAGGAATAATGTGAGATATATTGGAGAGAGATGTGTAAATTCTCATGAAGAGGAACTCGCGATCTGCTAAGACAAAGAAGATGGGAAAGCCTTCCTCTCAAAGTTCGAGAGTCACCTCAAAACACCTGTACAAATCGCATTTTTATGTGAAATTTATTATTTCTTTCCAATCGCTTTCCAATCTTCGAGATGTATTGTTGACTCGAAGAAGAACATCAGCACATGAGTAAGGAAACGCTGACAGAAAAAGAGGAAACCCAATGCACATACTAGTCGTGGAGGATGAAAAGCGCCTGGCCTATCTGCTCCGTCGCGTCCTGTTGGAAGAGCGACACACTGTAGACCTCGCGCATGACGGAACGCGTGGACTGGACCTTGCCTTAAGCGACAGCTATGATACCATCATTCTGGACCTCATGTTACCTGAAATAGATGGGCTGGAGATCTGCCGACAGATGCGAGCCGAGCACATTATGACACCCATCCTCATGCTCACAGCACGAGGAGCCGTGGAAGATCGCGTTACGGGTCTGAAAGAAGGTGCTGACGATTACCTGACCAAACCCTTCGCCATGGAAGAGCTACTCGCACGAGTCGGGGCACTCCTACGCCGCCGGGATCGACGCTTCGACGAATCCTCCCAACTCATCATCGGCGATCTCACGCTTGATCTTATGCGACACGAAGCACGCCGGGCCAACCGGGTCATCGAACTGACCGCGAAAGAATTTGCTCTGCTGGAATATCTTATGCGCCATCCCGGCCAGGCCCTCACGCGCACCCAGATCGTCGATGCCGTCTGGCGTTATGACATGGAGGCGCTTTCAAATGTCGTTGATATTTATATTCACTATCTGCGCGACAAAATCGACCAGAACTTCTCACATCCACTGATCAAAACCGTACGAGGCATAGGATATAAAATCGAGGCATAAAGAGAGTAGTGAGAGCGAAGCAGCTATGAAAAGTAGATTGATGCCCTGGCGACAATCACAACCGAAGAGTAATCAACATGCACAGGAACCGGGAGAACTCCTCTTTCGACAACTGCGCCATCGTCTGACCTTCTGGTACTGTGGAGTACTGGGGGCCGCACTCATACTCTTCGGCGTCGTCCTCTATATCGTCACCAGCTACGCGCTTCTTGGACCTCTAGAGAGCAGCGCCCTTATGCGTGCCCAGGGCCAGGCTCAGAGCTGGTCCCATGGCACGCATGATGAGGCCTGCATGATGAATTACAACAATCCTTATCTTCCTCATCCAGACGAAGGATTTGCTCAGACTGAAGTCACGCTTTGTTTCAACCGGGACGGCTCTATCCTCACGGGAGAAGATACCACCGGTCTCCCGTCCATCTTATTGACAAACAATACTGTCTTAAAAGCAGCCGTACAAACCGGCCAAGATCAAAGTGGCTTCATCAATGGAGGCGACCCCCGCTGGTCACTCTACTGCTACGCCGCAGTCGTCTCAGGTTCAAATGGAGGCATCGTGATGGTTGGAGAAGTAGTCAAACCCCAACAAGACGCGCTCTCATCACTGCTTCTTTACTCACTGGCTATCGGCGTGCCAGCGCTCCTCTTAGCGGGTCTGGGTGGACTTTTTCTGGCCAAACGCGCGATGGTCCCAGCTCGTCTGGCCTGGGAAAATCAGCAACGCTTCATCGCCGACGCCTCACATGAACTCCGTACCCCCTTAACCCTGATGCGAGCTGATGCAGAGGTTCTATTGCGAGGCAGAGAGCATATGGATACAGAAGACACTCTTCTTCTAGAAGATATCGTCGCAGAAGCAAGCCATATGGGCAACCTCACCACAAACTTGCTCACACTCGCACGCCTGGATACAAATCGTTCGCATCGCGAACACGAAGTAATCAACCTCGCAGAACTGGCCCAAAACGGTGTACAGCGCATGCAAGCGCTGGCCGAACAACGTCAGATCACCGTCCAGGGAGAATATGCCGGAAAACCATTTATCATTGGAGATCCTATGCAGCTAGAGCAGGCCATGCTGGTGCTGCTCGATAATGCAATTAAATATAATAGAGACGGAGGAACCGTGAACGTGCTCACAACAACACAAGGGGAGTACGCTTACCTCAAAGTTCAAGATAGTGGTATCGGAATCGCAGCCGAACACCTCTCGAAACTGGGTGAGCGCTTCTACCGAGTTGATAAAGCTCGTTCACGCGAAATGGGAGGGACTGGACTGGGCCTCTCGATTGCCAGAGGAATCGCTATTTCGCACGATGGCGAATTGATGCTTAGCAGCTCACCACAACAGGGCACTACGGTGACGCTCAAGCTACCCCTGGCGCACCGCTTGTTGCCTGGTGACAACTACAATAACACGCCCACAGACGATCCTTCTCTGCTTTGATCAGGCTCGTTTGCGGACGTTTCTCTCTACTTTTCCTTACAATAGGGGGATGTGTTGCTTCGTGTTGTTACACAAGGAAAATATATGTACTGTTAAAAGGAGTATTAAGTGAAAAGGCGTTACTTCTGGATTACGGGCATCAGTATCGTGCTCGTCATCATCATTGTTGTCGTAACTGGTATGATTCACAATTCACAGCAGACTACTGCGGCTACCTCGACGCATACCGCGCCTGGGATTGCTACATCAACCAGTTCGCCAATACCAGCATCACAACTGGAGACATTCAAAATTGTACCCAGCAAGACTACGGCCTCGTATAGTGTCTTTGAAAATCTGATCTTTCAGAATAAACCGAATAACGACGCCATAGGTACAACGAACTCGGTCCAGGGCAACTTTGGTATAAAGAAAGGATCAGCGCCTGCGGTATCGGCAATGAATATCACTGTTGATCTCAGGACGTTGAAGTCCGACTCGGACAGGCGCGATCACTATATTCAGCAGAACTCTCTAGAAACCAGCACCTATCCCACGGCAACCTTCGTTTCAACCGATACCCAGGGTTTGCCTACCACCTACACTGATGGGCAGACCATCAAGTTCCAGCTTGTAGGAAACATGACCATGCACGGCAAAACCAACAAAGAGACGTTTGACGTACAGGGGACAGTTTCCGGCGATACGATCACGGGCACAGCGACCAGCACGATCTTTATGACAGACTTTGGTATCCAGCCTCCCAATCTGGCAAATATAGCCATTTCACAAAATAAAGTGGTTATCACCCTTAAATTCATCGCTCAGCAGGGGTAAGCTTCATTTCTCGCTCCACAGGAGATACGAGTTATCCCTGGTAACTGTTCAGGTGCCCTCTGTTCGCCGCCTGCGGCGGCGAACAGAAAAGGTGTATCGAGCAAAACGGGCGGGCAGCCCGCCCGTTTTGCTCGATACACCTTTTCTCCTCATTTTGGAAAATCACAGGGATGACTCATATTTCATCTATGCTCCATTGCCTTCAGGTTGTGGTGGTTCACTATCCTCGGCTGGTTTTGGCGATTCAGTACTCTCAGGTTTTGGGATTGGAAAACTGGGAACGGCACGTCGCAGGAGCAGTGCGTTTGGCAGTGCAACGGTACTTTGCTCACCTGTATCACCAGTCACCACGAGGATGGTGTATGCGCCTGAGGTAGAACGAATAATCCCATCGTAGGTGCCAAACATAAGGGATTGACCTGGCTGAAAGTGCTGACGAACGTAAAAGCCTGCGATGACATTGAGAGCCGACTCACGCGCTCCAAAGGCAAAGGTAAGGGCTATCGCTATTCCCGCTGACGCAACAACTAAAGTGAGGGCAGTGGTAAGAATAGTTGTATCGACGCCCAGGGTAGAGATGGCAAGGACAATCACAAAGGCGACCAGTGCGTACTCAATAATTTTTCCGAGTGCCCGACTATTCGTAATGTTCACATTCCTGGCGAGCGAGGTCACCATTGAACCCAGAAAACGGGCAAGCATAGCTCCCAGGATGACGATAACGGCGGCACTGATGGCTTTGGGGATAAAATGTAAGACGCTCTGCGCGAGATCAGCGATTGCTGTGAGGCCCATGAGATTCATTGAGGCAGTTACAAAACTAAGCAGCAAAAAAAAAAGACGAGTTGGGCGATAACTGTAGAGAGCGGCAAACGCATGCCTAAACTTTCCAGAGCCGTAGTAATCCCAGCACGCTGGACAAGCTGATCAAAACCGATATGGCGCAGTATGAAACGCACTATCCAACGTATGACTACGCAGATCAGATAACCAAGGATCAGAACAAGCAGACCATTGACAAACATGGGCAGAAAATCGAGAATGTCTGTGAGTATTTTAAAGAGTGTACTCACAACCGGCTGAAATGTCATAATTACTTTTCCTCGTGTATAGGTGAATAGGTGCCTCCCAGGGCATCAATTAAGCCACTGATAAGTGCGATCATCTCAATTAGCCATTCACCGAAGGCTTTTGATGAGAGTTCGAGAAGCTCCAGGCCGTTCTTTTGCTGCTGAATGCGTGCCAGCAAGCGCGTCTCAAAACCGCGTGGAATACGCAATTGCGCATTCTCGTCCTGTAGTGAGACAAGAAACGCATGTATCTGGCGTGTAATCTCTAGTTGTTGTTGACATTCTGGACATCGGGGCAGTGCCTCTTCTATCTGTGCCCGCAGTTCCTCAGACAAGGTTCCATCAACTAGATCCGGGAGAAGCTGAGTGATTTCTTCACAATCCATGACTTTTTCCTTTCTTCTCTTGAGACGGCATTGGCTGCGGTGACGTCATAGATAAAACCTGCCGTGCCTGATCGCAAACCTGGAGATATATCTGCTGGAAAGAAAGACGAGCACGATGAATACGCATCTTAACAGCACTAAGTCGTGCTCCCAATGCATCTGAGATTTCATCATAACTAAGATTGTTAAGGTCACGCATAATGAGCACCTCTGCCTGCTCACGCCCCATCTTCTTGAATACATTGTTAATGCACTCTCGCAATTCCTTTTGCAGGGACGTCTCTTCTGGTCCATCTTCCCCGGATGGCTGAGATTCGTCTTGATCATTTTCTTCGGTCTGTTTTTTATCTGGATTCCCGTTCATTTTTGCATGAGACCGCTTTTTGTCAAGGGAGTCCAGAGCGGTATTCGTAGTGATACGATAGAGCCAGGTAGAAAATGAGGCCTGTTGCTTAAATTTTCCTACATTATTGTACACTTTCAAAAAGACATCTTGCATGATATCTTCAGCATCTTCTTGATTGACGACAAGCTGATAGGCTGTACGATACACCTGGTTCATATGTCGTTGAACCAGTAACTCATAACTCTGAGTATTGTGAGGCAGTTCTATTTGACATCGGGTCACAAGTTCCTCATCCGATGGTTCGAGATCGGTGTTGATCACAAGTCGATTCACCATTTTCTTAAAAATTTACTCATGTAATTAAGTAACGACAACAATATGTACATGAGCCGATTGAGTATCTCACTCTTTTACACGTTTGTCAGAGCGACTTTATAGACTTCCTGGCGCGTGTCTAAAACAAACTACTCCCGGCTGGCATATCTGTCCTGTAGGATAGAGGTAAAAGCGAGTTCTTGCCCATAATAATGATTTTAAAGTGATAGTAGACCTTACACTACCAGGATTTGATCTATTTGTTCCATCTCTTTGCTTGTCAAAGCACACGCGAAATGCCTTAGATATTTTTAAGTGGAAATGATAGAGTTATACGCGGAACCTCACGTCGAACAGCAGGTGTGAAACGCTGGTGCGTGAGGTTTCGCGTATCTCTAACCAATGGGCAGAAGAATATGTTCCTCATTTTCTATTCCATTCAGGATTTGAGGGATTGTTCCTCTATTCTTACCTTCTTATGTAGGCTAACCTCATCGGCCTGGATGGTTGTTTAGTTATATTTGCTATTCTGCATATTGAAAAACGCCCGCAACGGTTGAACTGTTGATAGTCGCCATAGAAAGTCTCTTTTAGCTATAGAGCCTGGAGTAGTGGATGAAGTGAATGAACACTTCATCCGGGACATTTCTAATTATTGAAGAGGCGGACGTGTCGAAGGTACTTGATCGGTAGTGGAGAACTGCCGTTGAGTTGCGGTATCCTGCATATTACCATCAGCATGGGTCGCTGCCACCTGAGCGGCTGCGTTGCTAACGGTGCTCTCTCCACGCGAAAGCCACTTGTGCGCGGTTTCCTGTCCTCCCAGACCAAAGGCGAGAGCGAGAGCGAGAGCCGCCGAGCCTACGATAGCGGTAAAGAGGATGTTCAGCAAGGCAGGAGCGATCCCTAATTGTTCAAGCGCGATCAGGGAGGCGAAGCCAATGATGGCGTAGCGGGCGATATTGGCCAGCAGGTTCGGGTTGCCTATTCTGGCAGTTGCAGATGTTCCACGAACGATATCAGCAACCACTGTCGCGGCAAGTGCTCCAAGCAAGAGCACAAGGATGGCAACAAAGACGTTGGGGATGTAGGATACCAGTTGATTGAGAATGTTGCTCACCGCGGGAACGCCCAGAGCATCGGCGGCGGGAACCAGGAAGACGAGAAATAGGAACCAGTAGACTATTTTGCCCAGAATATCCGCCGTGTCCATCTGGACACCCATGCGCTGTTCCAGGCGAGTAAGACCAATACGATCTCCCAGGCGATCGAAGCCGATCTTGCGGAGTAAAAAGGTTAGAGCTTTGCTGACCGCTGTCGCGACCAACCAGCCGACTAAGAGGATAACGAGAAAGCCAAGTAAGCGAGGAATAAAGGCAAGGACGAGATTGACGGCATTAGCAAGAGCTGAAAGGATTGCTGTACCCCAGTCGGTAAAAACGGCCATGAACGTGTGCTCCCTATGGATAGTGTCTGTAAAGACAACAATTATTTGTAGTCATAGCTGCGAGGTATGACACGGGGTTAGACGGCATTCATTTAGAAAAGTCACAGGAATTCTTCCGCTAAAAAAGAGGACTGGCCTGGTTGAC
>DAOTTL010000102.1:0-14646 GCA_034438135.1 Ktedonobacteraceae bacterium
TACAATAACTATTTTAAATGGTTCACTTGAATATTTTGAATAAGTATGTTATGCTTTAACACGATACACCAGTTCTATCCCATTAGCAGATCATGTAATATTTACCATTTATACATGTTTTGCTGTATTTCTCTGTGGTGACACTTGAACATTTTTCATAGCATAAGGATGCTATGGCTCGCATAAGGAAGAACCTCTCGTCGGAAGAGTTGTGCTTCTGATCGAAGCTGATCGAAGCTAGTAAAGTCGTTCTCTTTGATTGTGATAGAGTCCCATTAATGAGGAATGTATGTTTACTGAAGCTTCTATGTATGATGAAAGAGGGATAATTTCACCATTATTCTCCAGAAATACCGTTCCTCGTTTGTTAAAAAACCTCTGCGCTCTGGATCAACACCTTCCCGCATTGACCTACTACTCTCAGGGAGAGCGGCAGTACTCACTATGCTACGGGCAATTTTTGGGTCAGATTCTTCATTTACGTAATATCCTGCTGGAAACATTTCGCGTACAACCGGGAGAGCGCATTGGAACATTATGCTGGAATTGTCCCGAGGTGGTCATCTGCAATATAGCGGCACTTTCCATAGGTGCTACGCTGGTGCCACTCAATCCTGAGGAGTCCAGCAGTGCTATTCAGTATATTGTGCAGCACAGTGGGCTTCGCCTCCTGATGCATAACACAACATTATCTGAGAAAGTCCTTGCTCTTTCCTTAAAGGAAAGGGACATTCACACCCAGGCAATTGAAGATCTTTCTTGCCCCTCGAAAGCTCCATTCTCCGCAGTTGACGCGCAAAGTTGGGCTGATGCTATCTCTCATATGGCACCGGCTGTCCTGCTTTACACATCCGGCACCACTGGACGACCCAAGGGAGTAACCCTCTCACACTATAATCTTTTGATGAACGCTGAAGCTCTTACACGAGTACATAAACTCCATGCCAATCGCACACATATGTGCGTTCTTCCTTTATTTCACGCCAATGCTTTTGGATTTTCCCTGCTTGCTTCTTACTATGCAGGCATTCATCTTGTTCTCAACGATGGTTTACCACTCTTTGACTTCTGGCAGATCTTGAGGCAGGAAAAGGTCAATATCTGTAGTGTCGTCCCTGAGATTTTGAAGACATTGTGCCAGCGTGCCGCTGGTCAAGAAACATTGTCTGATCTGCGCTATCTCGTTTCAGCCGCAGCCCCTCTTTCAGTAGAGACGGTCAGGACCTTTTACGAAAAAACAGCTATTCCCGTCCATCAGGGCTATGGCCTGTCGGAAAGCACAAACTTTGCGACAACGCTTCCTTATGAAATTACACAAGAGCAATATATCGAAGTTATGCATAATCAGCCAACCCCCTCGATTGGGACAGCGCTTTATGGATCTGAAGTGGCAATCATTAACGCTCAGGGAGAAAAAGTTGGGCCAGATACCCCGGGAGAGATTGTCATTCAGGGACATAGCAATATGTCAGGCTACTGGAAAGATCGGGATGCCACTGAAGAGACACTGGGTAGTGGATACCTTCGCACAGGAGACCAGGGTTACTATAGAGCGTACGAAAGTGGAAACTATTTCTTCATTACCGGGCGGTTGAAAGAGATCATTCTGAGAAATGGTCAGAATATCAGCCCGCTAGAGATTGAACGAGAACTCACCTGCCTGGCGGAAATAGGAGATTTCGCCGTTGTAGGATTTCCACACCAGCAAGTCGGTGAAGAGATTGGCTTGTATATATATAGAAGTCAGGCATTCCTCAACCTGTCAGAGCGTTTCAATTCCATTGCTGAAGTGCCATTTTTTAAACGACCGAAGGTTATCGTGGTTGGAAATATCCCGGTTCCTCGCACAAATACTGGGAAGATCAGGCGTAACTCACTCAGACATTATTTTAGCGCCTACTCTACCAGAATTTTTAGTACTGACCCCGTGATAATCATGCAAGGAGAAAAAGATGCCAGAGATTCGTGAGACCACTGAGTTTATTCGGAACCTGTACGACGCTGAATGGGTATCCATACTTCCTGGTATTCGTGGGCGGAGTGGGGTTGCAGGTATTCCGGTGGATATGGAATTGACTGAAAACCTGGGCATTGACATGCTCGACCTGGAGCCGAATACAGCATTTCCATTGCATACGCATCCAGGTTCGCACATTCTTTTTGTGCTCGAAGGAAAAGGCACAGTGACGATTGACGACATCGTCCATGAGACGCATCCTGGCGACTGCTACTTTATCCCTGCCAACATTCCCCACGGGGTAGGAGCAATTGAGCAGCATCGTCTGTTGTCGATTGGTTTTCCCCATAAGGCCCTTGATGATCCTCAACGGATGAATATCGTAGACGAGCAGTACCAGAAACAAGAGCCACTGTTCGCAGCTATCTATTCCTCAGAAACTGATGAAACGAAACGACGAGAATTACTGTCTACGTTTCAACACAAGCAATTGCCACCAACCGAAGAAGAGACCATCCACCGGGAGGCACAAGACCGTGAACTCATTCATACAAAGCTTGTGAACTATCTGATGCGGTTTACTGGCAACGAAAAACTTGGCTTCGCTACAGTTGAGACTCAGTTGGATGAATACGGGCTGGATTCACTGGCCATCTTCGAGTTTGTACTCGGACTGGAGGATGAGTTCAATATAACAATTGATGACCGCTCTCTGCATATTGCAAATTTTAAGACAATCGGTTCAACCATCAATGTGATTTATAGTCTGATGCAATCTACTGCTCAACCGCAAACACCATAAGCCAGCTTGTTTTTTCTGATAAGCTCACAGGTTCGTAGAACAAACAGATCACTGAAACCCGCATAACGCACTTGTTTCAGAAATATTGTGACATACATGACAAGGAGAGTCTATGAAAAACTTTTCCTCTACACCTATTCATTTAATGACGATTGCTCCCAGTGTCACATGGATCTGTATGCCCTGGCAATCAGTCAACTGTGGAAGTTTGGGGCTTTCGTTGCTGAAAAGTATTTTGGAAGAGGCCGCTTGCAAAGTAGAAATCCGCTATCTCAATCTCTCGTTTGCAGATCAGATCGGTCAGGATCTCTATCAAAAATTCCAGTACTCCAGCCATGCAGGTGAACTAGTCTTTACACCCGCGGCCTTTTATCTGGAAGGAGATACCCTGGAAAGCTGGTTAGCAGCCTCTACCCGTGTTGTAAAGCAAGAGACCGGGGTGGACGAAGAGACCTTTCGTCACCTTGTGCTTTATCATGTGCCAAAATATCTGGAGCGCTGCCTCGCGACGATTTCCTGGTCACAAAATCAGGTGATTGGCTTTTGTCTGGTATATGATCAAAATCTGCCATCAATTGCGCTGGCAAATCGGGTAAAACACCTGTACCCCGACCTGCCAATTTTGATCGGCGGAGCATCAGCCTTTGGAACGATGGGAACTCAACTTGTCAATGACTTTCCCTCTATCGATGTAGCGGTACTGGGCGAGGCTGAACGAGTGATTGTGCCAATCGTTCACGCACTTGCACAAAAACGTGCTCCTGAAAGAATACCTGGTATCTCGTATGGCAAGAAAACAGATAAAGAGCGCCTTGTTGTCACAACCAGTCGTCCGCCCAAAACCGACCTCGATGCTCTCCCCTTGCCCAATTTCGATGACTATTTCGGACAGCGGCGGTCCTTTGCCTTCGAAGGAGATCCCTGGGGATCTTTCGAGTCTTCCCGTGGATGTTGGTGGGGAGAGAGAAGTACGTGCTCATTTTGCGGACTGAACGGAGAAGCTATCATTTATCGCGTGAAATCGCCTCAGCAGGTTGTAGCAGAGGTCCGTCAATTGCGCGAGAAATACGGAGTGCGTTTCTTATCTGCAACTGATAATATTCTTCCCGTCAATGCCTTAGAAAGCTTAATCCCGGCGCTAAGCGAAGTTGCGAGAGAATTTCCCGATATAGAACTTTTCTATCAGATGAAAAGTAATATTACCAGGAAACATGCTCATCTTATGCGCCAGGCTGGCATCAGAATGGTGCAGCCGGGCATTGAGAGTTTCAGCGACCATATACTCAAGTTGATGGCCAAAGGTGCCTCCGCAATCACTCAGATCCAATGCCTGAAACTGCTTTCCGAAGAACGATTTCAGATTATCTACGGCATATTACATGGTTCGTTTGGTGAAACCGCCAGCGATTATGAGAGCCAGCGCAGCCTTATCCCCTGGATTAAACACCTCTCTCCTCCATCTTACTTTGTGAAAATTAGCCTGGATCGCTTCAGCCCATACCAGGAAACTCCTCAAAAGTATGGCATCCAGGATCTGAAGGCCGCTGGACCGGTAGAGTTGATCTATCCCACATCGAAAGTAGATCACGACAAACTCGCTCGTTCGTTCCATTTTACTTATGTCAACCCGCAAGGAGTCGAGGCAGACAAGGCGTTACAGGAGGCCATAGAGTGTCTGCGGATGGAAGTCAAGGCCTGGCAGGATAACTATGTCCCCGATAGTCTGGTGTATTTCCGAACCTCATCGCAGTCAATCCATGTACGTGACCGGAGAAGTGGCGAAGAACAGTGGACAGTTCTCTCTGAAGTTGAGCAAAAGATATTTTTGCGCTGCGAAGAGGCGTGTTTGTACAACAACCTGATCAATGATAGCGACTGCTTCAACGAAGATGATGTGAAAGAGGCTCTTGAAGGGCTTATGCAGCGCCGTTTTTTGCTTTCACATGAGAAGTGGTTGTTAACACTTCCGCTCCGTCGCACGTCCAAGAAAATCATTGGCCTTACCGGGAAATCGTGCGTGGGCAAAACGACCCTTCTTGAGATGTTTCAGCAGCAAGGCTACAACATCTTCGATGTCGGCTCTGTACTCATCGAAACGCTTGGGTTTGAGAACTATATTCTCCCACCCGAAACCAAGCTAAAGCAGTTCGGGCAAGGAGAATCGATCTTCCATTTCCTTGCGCCGTACCTGCGGGCACGCCTTGAAGACTGCGACACTATCGTCGTAGATAGCCTGAAGGCATCAAACGATCTGGAGGTTCTTCGCACCCTCTTCCCCGATATGTGTATTGAATTGGTGCTTGTCTATGCACCAGAGAACGTCCGTCAGTCACGGTTCACCAGGAGAAATCGTCCGGGCGATGAGTCCACCTTGACTGAAAAAGATCAGAAGATCAAGGACATTGGCATCAGCAATGTGATGAAAGATGCCACCTTTATCATCCAAAACAATGGCACATATGAAGAGCTCTGTACTCAATTTCAGCTTCTACAAGACAAGCTCACGACCCAATGGGCAAAACTCGAAGAATTTTGAGTGAAAGGAGTGCATAGCTGTGCAATTTCAAAGGGAATTTACCTCACGATCTTGTTATCATATGCTAGAGAGTTGGCTTGCCAGCTACATGCTACCTACCCGTGACACAATCACTGGCTGTAACCTCGATCAAGTGGTTTGCATCGGTCGGCGGGGAGAATGGACAGCCTATCTTAGCGAAGCATCAGTCAGGCAGGCTGGTGAGTTCGGGCTGGCATTCCTGGCGGATCCCGTTGCTGTTCAACGGCATATAGCTGGCTCAGTTCAGGCTGGCGAGTCCTGTCTTCTGAGTTGTCGGGATATCAATGCCCATCGCGTCGGTCAGGCCACGGATGAAGAGTTAGTCAGCTATCTTGAACAATTTTTTGCGGCTTACAGTCTTCTTCAAGCGTATTATCAGATCTCTGGAACAAGCTTTATGGCTCTTGCCTCAGCGAGAGTGTTAGAAACATTAGATGCTCCAATAGAGAAACAGAGCCAGATCTTTAGTCTGATAACCATTGGCGATCAGCGAGTTTTGAAAACGTTCCAGGAAAAGCAGGACTGGCTTACGCTGCTCTTAGAGGCGAAGGGGCGGGAACTGGCTGGCTCTCAGTTGGATGCTCTGCTTCAGGAACATGATCGGATGTATGCCTATATTGGCGCTGGCTCAGATAATCTTGGCGGCGATACGCTGGCTCAATTGCACGCTCGTTTAGCACAAGATGCGCAATTAAACCTGGCAGAACTTCGGCAGAGATTAGAAGAACTCAAACACAATCGGGATCTTCTCCAGGAGCGGCGGGAGCAGGCACTGACTACACTCAAGCTATCACCAGCGGAGAGACTGCTAGTCGATGGCCTTGCCACCATTGGCGTTCACCGACTGCAATTGCGTGAGGTATTTACCACCGCAACTCATCAATCGTATTGTCTCTTCCAGCATCTCTTTCGTAGATATCAAGAACAGGTTGGCCCACTGGATGAGGATCTTTTACGACAGATTTCGGTGCAGGAGGCGTTTACGCTTGCCAGGGGAGAGAAACTTGACCGCAGTTGTGTAGCTGAACGATTTGCGCATGGCTTTTGCACAGTACAGCAAGGTGTACATCTGGCAGCCAGTGGTGACGAAGCTCTACAATGGTCAAATGCGCTGTTTCCCTCTTCCCCTCTGAAACGCCAGCGCAATGATGAGGTGAAGGGAACGGTTGGAAACACAGGGCCAGTTGCCAGAGGACGAGCACTGGTTCTTCCTCCTGGTCTCAGTCGAGGGGAGCAGATACGGCTGTGTAATTCTACCATGCGCAAGGGCGATATTCTAGTCACTGGTATGACCTACCCAAGCCTTGTACCTGCCTGTGAGATTGCTGGCGCACTGGTAACGGATTTTGGGGGAGTTACCTGCCACGCGGTAATTATTGCCAGAGAATTCGATATTCCTTGTATCGTTGGAACTGACTATATCACTCAGGTTGTTCAAACTGGTGACCTGATTGAGGTTGATACCAGCATGGAATGCATTCGCATTCTTAGTCGAGGCCAGGCCGCGAGTTGGTCATCAAGTTAACCTCATGGTTGATAGAGAGAGAGGTGAAAGTTGAGCCATATCTTTATCATCCCTTTGCGTCAGCTTCATGAGAACCACGGGGCTTTAGTAGGGGGAAAGGCTGCTTCATTAGGACGTCTGCACGAACTCCTGGCAGCAGAAGAAAACGCCTTTGTACCCACCGGGTTTTGCTGGACCAGTACTGCCTCTATGGAACTGATTGGTTCTATCTACAGGCGCTTTGAGGAGAGGCTACGGAGCTTCGACCTGGAGCGAGATGCTCTCTTCACTTTGTCTGAAGAAATGCACGCGTGTATTCTCTCATGCGAGTTTCCGCCTTTTCTGCAAGAGAATTTAAAGGAGCAATGTGGAACGCTCATGATGGAGAAAGGCTTGGCAGTGCGCTCATCAGGTATTGAGGAAGACGGTTCTACGGCCTCCTTTGCAGGACAACATGCGACCCATCTCGGTGTTTCAAACCACAGTGCTCTGCTCGATGCTATTCGCGATTGCATTGCTTCTGGCTATACATATTCGACCATGCGCTATCGGCAACGTCATGGGTTCCCCCTGCCAGGAGCACCGATGCCTCTTGTAATACAACAACTGGTTCAGGCTCGCTCGGCAGGTGTTTTATTGACGCGTGACCCTCGGGGAAAAGGGGATACGGCCTGGTTAGAAGCGATATGGGGGCTGGGAGAATTAGTAGTAAGTGGGGAAGTGACGCCAGATAGTTTTAGCATCATGTTAGAGAGCGGAAAGGTGAAGAGCTGTAAGGTTGCCCAAAAGCGCCAGAGGCGTGTCTGGTACAACAATTGTATCCAGGATGTTGCTGTAGAGCCACCATACTCGCTATGGCCTTCACTTACCTTCGCGGAAGTCGAGCGGATTGCCCTCCTTGGCAAAGGTCTGGAGCATCTATTTGGATACTCTCTGGAGGTGGAATGGGCTTGCTGCGAAGATGACAGGTTAGCATTGCTGCAAGCACGTCCGCTCACATCTATGCGAGAAAGTCAGAACTCGTAATTGTCAATGATAAACGATATATTCTCACGATCAGACCTGGAGGTGTTCTCATGACAGTTTCTCAGAACGTAGCAACGTTCTATGAGGAAAACGGTTATGTTCCCGCAACTACCGTCTTCAATGCAGATGAGGTTACACGATATAGCAATCTATTTAATGAGTTGGAGGCGCGAGAGGGGAAAGAAAGAAGTACTTTTGGTCTTCAGAATTTGCATTTTAAGGAGCCTTTTGTATGGGAGATGGCAACTCATCCTCGTGTACTTGATCTGATGCAACAGATTATGGGCCAGGATATTCTGCTCTTTCGCACGGTCTTTATGTGCAAATATCCATCCAGGAATAGCAGAGGGTTCTTTGCCTGGCACCAGGATGGTGCCTACTGGGGACTGGAACCTCCTGATGCACACATTGCCTGGATTGCCGTCGATGATAGTGATGTTGAGAATGGCTGCCTTCGGGTGATTCAAGGATCACACAAAGGTGAGATGATCATTCATAGACCCTCAGGAGTGGAGGGAAATTTTCTGCGGATCGATCAGGCGATTCCCCAGGAGTATGTCAACGAAAGCAAGGCGGTCGATCTGGTGCAAAAAGCAGGCTCTCTCTCAGCTCACCATGCCAAAACCTTTCATGCCAGCAATCCTAACCGCTCCGATCGACGGCGCTGCGGTCTGATAGTCTCTTACGTTGCACCCTCTGTCAAACAGGAGAACCAGTATATGAAGCAAAATGTTGCCAGCGACTACAAGTGGCGACCATTTAGCGTGGTTCTGGTGAGGGGACAGGACCCTTATCAACACTTTGCCTCATTGGACAGGCCCTATTCGCTGGCTTGATCTAAAACAGGAGGATGCATGGATAAGATACTCAACGGATCTGACATATCCCCAGATAGCGACCTATCGCTGTACACGCAGCAAGAGTCTTTCGTGGAACTGCTTCAGCACCAGTTTTCGCGAGAGTTTTTCCAGGGGTATATACTGGTCAATCAGCTCTGTCTCTCTCTGTGTTTGAAAGTGGTAGCGCATTACCATGTATTTTCAGATAGTGCGGTGGAAGAGACGAGAGAAAGCATTGCCAGAAAGATCGGGCTGGCCCAGGAGGCAGACTATCTTTTAACGTGTCTTTTGAGGCTACTTGTGGAGGAGCGTTATCTCGTCCAGGAAAATCAGGGATGGAGACCAGTGCAGCCCTTAAATTGTCCTGACATGTCCGCTCTGCACCAGCAGGCTCGCGAGCTTTATCCAGAGGAGCCAATGTACGACTTCATTGCCTGCTGTGAACAAGGCATATTTGAGGTGCTTGAAGGGAAAAAAGAGGGACGGGAGATCATTTTTCCTGAAGGAGATAGTACATTATGGCTGAAACTCCATAATCGTAGTCTGTTTATGTCACCCTATGCACATCTGGCCGCGTTTCTTGTGAATGCTTCTCGCAGGGATGCTGCCGCAATCTTGGAGATTGGCGCGGGAACAGGTGCAGGAACAGCACTGATTGTAGAGGCTGAGGGAGCTTCCGCTATCCGTACCTACACCTATACAGATATTGGTCTGGTCTTTCTACGACAGGGGAAACGCCGCTTTCAGCAGTCATTTATGGATTTCAAGCTCTACAATGTAGATCTCCCTATTGAGGAGCAAGGGTTTGCTTCTCAGCATTTTGACATCGTTTTTGGCGTCAATGTTCTGCACGTTGCTCATCATCTACCGGCAACGCTGCAACACATTTACCAACTGTTACGGCCTGGAGGATACCTGATCATTGGAGAAGGCTCTCCACCATGTGCAAAAAAGATGTGGAGGCCAGACCTTCTCTTCGGCTTCCTGAAGGGTTGGTGGAATGTACAGGTAGATCCTATCTCTCGTCCCCAGGTGGGTTTTCTTCTTCCACAGATGTGGCAGCGCCTGTTTGTAGAGGCTGGCTTTATTGACGTGAGCACCTGGCCTGGCCCTGGATATTTTGCGGGAGATTGTTATGGAGGAGCAGTCATTGGTCGAACCAAAAAGCGCATTCAAACACTTCAAACGTAAGCAGAAAATCAGCCCTCCACGTGTCGGCAGGGTAGTACGTCTGGGAAAGAATGAAAGGACTATTCCATTTACTCCCGATGTCGTGCAAGAAATGTTCTCTTGTATTTCAGGAGAAGACCTGGTTGCTTACCCGGAGCCAGAGCCGCTCTATGAGCAATTAAGCGCATGGTTAGCGGTAAGTCGTCATCAGTTGCTTTTGTTTAATGGCTCCGATGCCGCGATGAAAGCGCTCTTTGAAGTCTATGTAAGCGAGGGAGAGGAGATCGTTTCTTTAGCTCCGGCCTATCATGGCTACACTCTCTACAGTCGCATGTATGGAGCCAGATTTCGGGCGATCAACTATAACGAGCGGTTAGAATTTGACCACGACGAGTTTCTCGACTGCATCACCCCGGCAACCAGGCTGGTAATCATTGCCAATCCCGATGCAGTTGGAGCAGCGATAGAGAGTAGCTATCTCCAATGTATCGTAGAAAAAGCAGCCTCGGTTGGTGCACTGGCTCTTATCGACGAAGCATATCATCATTTTTGCGCACAAACGATGATCGGGCAGATCAACCACTTTGACAATTTAATCGTTTCACGCAGTTTTTCCAAAGCCTTTGGAATAGCTGGTGTGCGTCTTGGCTTTTTTGTTGCTCACCCGACTATTATCCAGGAACTTTACAAAGTAAGGCTGAACAATGAGATCCCTGCGGTAACTGTGAAGATCGGTCAGTTTTTACTGGAGCGCAGCGACATTATGCAAGCGTATGTTGAGAGCGTAAAACAATCAAGGACGATGTTTGTTGAGCATCTACAGAGCCTGGGCTTCTCTGTCCATCCAAGCGAGGCAAACTTTGTCATGGTACTTCTGCCCACATTCCTTGAGGTTGCAGATCTTCTTTTATATTGCATGGCGCGGGCTTCAATCGAGTTAACTGGACAATTCGCTGACCCTCTCGAACACTACATTAGAGTGACCATCGGCCCATGGGAACAAATGCGAGACCTGGTGGCTGTGATGCACACCTATCTATTGGAACACTCTCCGTCAGAACACGACCCTGTGGAGAGGGTATAGCACGCTAGAAACCAGGGGAAAGAAGAGAAAGGTATGAGTAATAAAACTAAAATTGTTTTGATTGAACCCCCCGGTCAGCAGGGCTATTTACCAATAGCTTCTGCATACCTTGTAGCATATGCCTGCAAGGACCCTGTCATTGCACATGCATTCTCTTTTGCCTTTAACTTTCGTCATTTCCACGATCCCATAGATCTGGTAATGAAAGAAATTATGCAGGACGGTTTGCCAGATATTGCAGCTTTCTCGTGTCAGGGCTGGGCCATTGTACGCGCAGACCTGCTGGCTCAGAGATTACGTTCGGCTAAACCCGATATCACTATTAGCTACGGTGGGAATCACGTTTCCCATCAGGGTGAGAATTTCTTCGATAAACGCCCCTATGTTGACATACTGGTTAATGGAGAAGGGGAAATTACATTCTATGAATTTCTCCTTTCTTACCTTCATAAGCATGATCTGAAAGAGCTTTCTCATATCCAGGGCATCTCTTATCGTGACAAACAGAGCACAGTCATTACCACGGGCAAGCGCAGTCGCCTCGATGACCTGAACGAAATTCCTTCACCTTATCTGACGGGGATTTTACAAGTGACGCCAGAGAACTGCGCGACTGCTTTGCTTGAAACGAATCGCGGTTGTCCTTATTCATGTTCCTATTGCTACTGGGGTGGAGCAATCGGTCAGAAGCTCTATACCTTTTCTGATGAGCGGCTACAGGGAGAATTGGAATTGTTTGCCAGGCGTGGCATAGATTCCCTGTACATCTGTGATGCAAACTTCGGCATTCTGCCTCGCGATGCTGCTCTCGTAGACTATATCATCTCGCTCAAGCAAAGGTATGGCTATCCCAAAACGCTGCATACGAACTGGGCGAAAAACTCGAACGAGCGCATTGTTAAAATGTGTGCCCGACTCAACAATGCCAGCGTCCATAGCACGTACACGTTAGCTATGCAAACAACAACCAAAAGCGCACTACAATTAGCCAACCGCTTAAATATGAAGATTAATCAGATCGAGGAGATCTCGGTGTTGTGTCGCACATACGGAGTGGTTCCTAGAGGCGAGCTGATCTGGGGATTGCCTGGTGAATCTTATGAGGAATTCCTCAATTCGTATGATACCCTCGCCGAATACACAGATGCGCTAACCGTCTATCCACACTACCTGCTACCCAATACTGAGTACATGTCAAAGATTGACGAGTACCAGATCAAGACCGTTCAGGGAGAATTCGATACAGATTATGTCTACTGCATCGAACACATGAATATGACTCAAGAGGATTTCCTGAAAGGGCTGAAGTTCATTATATCGAACAACATTCTCAAAGTTGGTGGAGTATTCTTCCGACTCTACCCACGTGTAGCGAAAGCCGCTGCTGGCATCCCTTATTCCAAAACGATCGAAGCCTTCGGAGATTGGATTATCGCATCCAAACATCCAACCGCAAAGCGCTTTAAAAAGTACTATCGTTTTCCTCTGGCTACTCATCGTCAGAGCCTGGGAGAGGTTTGGCGAGCCTTCTCAGAATGCTGGCCTGAGCTGGTGGATATGTTTCGCTGTTATGTTGAGGAGACCTTTCACCGCCAACTCGAACCTGATATCAGGGAAATGGTAAGAGGTGCCTTTGATTTCGATGCGGCCACCTATCCTTATTTTGATAGTGAGGAAGAAGATGAAGCCACGGCAGGAAACTACTATAGCAAAAGAGTGGAATTTGACTACGATTACCTGACATTCAAGTCAGGGGGAGCATGGAATCCGGCTCTATGCTCTAGCGTTTATCGCGTGATGCTGCCTAAGGGTTTATGGCATCATTCAATCGACAACTGGTACTTCAGCTTACTCTCCTATCAAGGGAAAGTAGAACCCTGGAATGATCTGAGTACGTCGAATACTGAAAGGAGTGAAACGTGTGCGTGACGCGCAACTTATTCCAGAACAAGAATTGTTGATCCGTCTGGCAAGACTCTCTCAAGCTCCCGAAAACGATCGAGTAATTGAAGAGCTTATCACAGAATCAAGAGACTGGAATTACCTGATTATTCTGGCCGCTAAACATAAGGTACTTCAGCTCGTCTGGGAAAATCTGCTGAGAAAGGATTTCCTCCAGCTTGCTGTCAGGCAAGGAGGATTAACCAAGCTCTGGACGGTTTATCTCTCTCAACTCTCTATTATGAATAGAGAACGCAACCGCCTTTATGTGACGAATATCGAGCAATTGTCTCACGTCTTTCGAGAGCGAGGACTGCGCCTGGTCGTTTTAAAGGGCGCAGCTCTGATCGGAGATCTGTACACCTACACCAATAGAATGCTTCACGATGTAGATATTCTGGGAAGCAGAGAAGACCTCCAGGATATCAAGGCTTGCTTTTTTGAGCAAGGCTATCAGTATGGGGTTTATGACAGCGCAAATGAGAGTATTAAGCCACTTGATACGAAAATAGAGCGCTTCTGGATCTTCCAGAACCATACCCTGCCTTCCTTTTACCGCCTATGTGAGGAGCCTTTTGTCAGTTCCTATAAAATTCAGGTCGGCTTCAACTTCTTCGATAATCACGATGCTTACAGCTTTGCAAGTGAGAGCGTCTTAGAATACGCACGACCAAAGGTTGGCAGGGCACAGGTCCTGGTTCCTTCACATGAACACATGCTGATAAACCTTTGTTGTCACATTTATCGTGAAGGGATTTCACTCAACTATGCCGATAGCAACGATAATTTCCAACTCACCAAGTTCTGCGATCTCTATGCGTATCTGCAACGCTATGGAGATCAGATCGATCGGCAACTCCTTTTGCGCTTTATCGAAGAGGCGGATATCGGCAAACCTTATTACTATGCACTGTATTACACCAATCAGGTCTATCACGATCCCTTGCTAGAGTCATGGATAGAACTCATCAATTTTGAGGATACCAGTTTCTTATATGAGCTAAGGGACGGGACAAGAACACAGATTGCCGAAGAACCCTTCTATGAGCGGCTCTTCTCTTTAAAACGCGTTCGCACCGATCCTCAGGGTGGGTGGAATCGTTATGTTGACAAAGATCTCTGGTAAAGACGGTTTCCGTAAGGAAGAAGGAGGTTGCCCATGAAATGGTGGCAAGATTATTTCGATACCAGATATCTGCAAATCTTTGCCAAGTCCTTTGGCCGCAAGACAACTGAGCTAGAGGTGAAAATGCTGAGAGAATTGCTCCCCGAGCCACCTGCTCATGTTCTGGATGCTGGCTGCGGTATGGGACGGCACAGCATCGCCTTAGCTGCCATGGGATACCACGTTACCGGGGTCGATCAATCGGAGGATTTACTTGTGCAAGCCCGAGCAAAGGCCCAAAACAGGGGAGTGCAGGTTGATTTTGTGGCAGGAGAACACCACTCACTGTCCTGGCAAAATGAGTTCGATGCAATTATCAATATGTTCACCTCTTTCGGATATGATGAAGACGACGAAGTGAATCAGCAGGTGCTTAATTCCTGGGCGCGTGCATTGAGCTATGGAGGGCGTCTCATTATAGAGCTGGACCACAGGGATCAAGTTGTGCGAAGCTACAAAGCCAATTTCTGGTATGAGTTAGATGATAAGACGGAGATTCGAGTGCGCCGACGATTTGACGCAATACGGGGACTGAATATTGTTGACGAATACTGGCGTACACCAGATGGCGAGGTAGGAGAAAGGCACCACTATAGTCGCC
>DAOTTL010000103.1:0-7901 GCA_034438135.1 Ktedonobacteraceae bacterium
GATCATGGCCAGACGAAATTGTTGTAAAACCAGACGGTTGAAATCCTGAAAATAGGGCAACTGAAGCTCATAGGAAGGCATAAAACCTAACTGGAACTGATCCAGCGCAAAAAACTCATGTGGCTCAAAAATGAGAGCCGCCAGATGCGCATATGCCTCTAAAACAAGCACCGAGGGCTGCCCCTCCACAAAATAATCCGGCACTACACTGGCCGCTAATAAACATCCTGCTAAATTTCCATACTTTGCAATTGGGACTGCGGCAACACTCTGCTCATGCTCTGTCCAATGAACTGGAAAAAGCGTTGGCCGCGCACGGTTGGACACAACGACACGTCGAAAATTTGTCAGAGCATATCCACTGAGCGATTCGGCTCCCACCAATATCGTTCTCTGCTCCAGATCGCGCTTCCAGGGAGGTGTGCCTATGCCGCCAATCTCGCGCAAGCTCCGCACAACATGACCTTTCAGCGGCGAAACACAGACGATCAGGCTCAGCAGCATACCACGGCGCTCCGGGTCAAGATGTTCAATTGCCTGCTGAAAAATGAGATCTTGAATAACCTGACGACATATCGGGTGAGGCGTCTGGGTATATGCGCTGAGAATGCGTTCATAGAATTCAGTGGGCAGCGTCGCCTTGACCTGTTTATTCAGAGCTTCAACCCTGGTAAGTTCGGGAAAATCGTTAGCAATCAGACGAACCAGCGAGAGATAAACTGAGGGATGCATAGCTTTAAGGAGCATGCGCATATTATCCTCACGGGGTCGAGAAATGCCCTGAGACCAACGCACGAGTGTGATAGGCTGGACATGCGCAGCTCTGGCAATACGCTCTTTTTCGTCGGAATCCTCAATAAGTTCATTGAGAAGTTCTCGCCATGTTGAAGCTTTCTGAAAATTTTCCATATGCCTCTATCATTTCTGTTACACGTACACAAGGGTCCGGTTTATCATTGACAGGTCTATCTCAGCATTCCTAGCAATCAGAGAACCAACCCTACAAAAGAAGAGCAGGCAGAGCATGAAAGGAAAAGCTTATAGAAACTTTCTCCATGCGTAGTCTGCTCTTGTCGCTGATGAACAGAGCGGAAAATATAGAAATACAATTAGAAACCTGCTTATAAAAGATCTCTACACCCCCTCTATAGCAATGAAAAACAGCTCTTTACTACAAAATGACGCACCTGACCCTAAAACCAATCCATAATGCTCACGCACTATTATAACATTTCCTCGGGCTAGATGGTGACAAAAGACCTTATCTGGCATACTTCGTCCCGGTTTGTCAAAAAAATGTGTGCATTATGGACTGGTGATCTAAAACAGATCTTTGATCATTGCCACAATTTCCTTGTGTATCTCTTCCCTTGGACGTTCTGCATTAATAACTCGAATGCGTGCGGGATGGGCTCTGGCAATGAGACGAAACCCATCGCTCACACGCTGATGAAATGCGACGGTCTCGCTATCGAAGCGAGAAGGAACTTGACGTACTCCGTGGGGATCGTTGGTGGGGTCGATGCGTTGCTGAACCGCACGGGAATCGAGATCGAGCAAAATAGTGAGGTCAGGGAGATGTCCCTGGGTGGCGACCACGGAAAACTGTGCAATCAGTTCAGGACCCAGGTTACGAGCAAAACCCTGATAAGCGATGCTCGCATCCACGCTGCGATCACTGATAACCATTTTACCAGCGGCCAGGGCTGGTAAAATGAGTTTTGCAAAATGCTGTGCGCGGTCAGCCTGGAAAAGAAAAGCTTCAGCCAGAGGAGAAATCTCCAGTTCGGGTCCTTCCAGCAGCAGACGTCTGATCTCCCGACCCAGCGGGGTTCCTCCTGGTTCACGTGTACGAACATAGGCTATCTGTTGTTCATCTAACCAGTGGGTGAGCAGCTCCAACTGCGTTGTTTTGCCAGCACCGTCCAATCCCTCAAGGGAAAGAAACTTTCCTCTTATTGTAGATCCAGTACTCAATGGTTATTTCCCTCGATCGGTACGATAAAGATCATAATCCCAGTCAAAATAGGGCTTGGGAAGCATATCTTCCGGTGTCCACACTACATCTGCTTTGCCATATTTGCCCTTATATTCCTTCAAGGTTTCACCAACGTATTCAAAGGTGAGCTGACAGATGCGAAAACCCACCGGTACCCAGATGGCGGTCTGCGTATGATTGCTAATCTCCATAGTCCAGCGACTAATATATCCTACATCGCCTACCCCCGCACACCGACAGACTGAGAGACCTGAGCGAGCAACTGTGCTACGTGAGTACATCTTACCAACGTAGCCATTGTGTCCGCCAATTACTTCCAGGGTGTGCGCCAGAATCGTTGTACCTGGTCGAATAGCAATCTTGCCGTCTCTGGCCTGTCGCGCCTGACCCCAGTACCCTCGGATCTCTTGAGGATTGTCCAGATGCATAACCTCAATATTGGCATCGCCCTGATAGTACCACTCCCCAAGTCGGCAGTCGTAAGAGTTGGTACCTAACTGACGCTCATCAAAGGGTTCAATAATGATATTGCCTTCTTTTAGCTCTTCCACGATGCGTTTATCTGAAAGTAACATGATTGTGGGGTTCCTCCAGTGGATTGATCATTTTTGCCAGTATAGCGCAGAAGAAGATTTTACACAAATCTTTGAGAAGAGACAGAGTTTCTCAAAAGTCTTTCTTTCCCCGCCCACCTACCCGTTTCGGAGGATCGTAGGCAGCGCGGCCGCGCTGCCTCCGATCCTCTTGTTTTCCTGGGAAGGGGTTTAGCGACGGCTGAAATGCGACTTTTAAGAAACCCTGAGAGGAGGGAGAGATGCATTTTCTTACACATCCACTACACGTGCGGACTGAATCTCGGTCCAGATACGCTGGATCAGAGGAGAAATTTCATTCTTATCTGAGAGCGCACATTGTAAAGGGAAAAAGGCACGATCCTCGCTGTGGTGATGTATCCAGCGGCTAATAATATTGATTTGATCAACCTCCGCCTGTCCCACAATACCAGGAGGTTCGCCAAGGGTAGAAGCAATCTGTAAGAGGTCCTCAACAGCGGTACCGACTTCCTCGGCTATATGCGCGACACAACGCTGATCGATTAACCGTCCATGCCGGATAAGAAAAAGTTCGTCGCTATTCTCGCGAGCCGAGGGATAGACGATCAACAGGTTATTTGCCTCAACGGCTCCAGTTATGAGACGTTGTCCAATCAGAATCTCATCGACGCTACGAATGGTATCCCGCAACCACGCTGCACGTTCAAAATTGAGCATCTGGGAAGCTTCGAGCATTTGACGGCGCAGACGATCCATAAGATCCTCACGCTCACCTCCCAGGAAAGCACAAACCTCTTCAATGGTTTTCTGGTACGCTGCCGCATCACCCTCGCCGCGACAGGGTCCGGGACAGCGTCCAAGGTGGAGACGCAGACATGGATCTGACGCTTTGCCCTGGGGGGGCAGACTTCGCGTACAGGTACGCACCGGAAAAACACGCTGGACCAGTTCAATGGTCGCATCAACCAATCGATTGCTGCGAAAGGGCCCAAAGTAACGCGCACCATCTGCGGCCACTTCACGTGTGGCATAGACACGTGGAAAGCTATGCTGCACATCGATTTTGATAAAAGGGTAGAGTTCGTAGTTGCGCAACTGAACATTATATGCCGGCTGCAACTGCTTGATCAACTGTGATTCGACCAGCAGGGCCTCCAGTTCCGACCCCAGAACCCTCGTCTCGATCTCTTTGACGTTTTGCAACAGTCCATCCATTTTGCGAGTATACCCAAGCGGTTGACTATAGTAGGAGGAGAGTCTATCCCGCAAACATTTTGCTTTGCCGACATAAATAACCTGGTTATTGCTATCCTTCATCAGATAAACGCCGGGTTTCAGCGGGAAATCTCGTCTCCAGGCCGGATTGAGAAAAAGGGTACCTGTAGGACGGGTGTTTACTGTGCCTGACACAACTTTCCCATCGGAGCGTAAGAGTTCAAGCTGTTTAGTAGTCGCAATTGTAGTAATATCGCCGCTCCATGTAACTGGCAACTGCAATCTCCGCCTCAACTGGCCCAGAGTCTCAATTCCCTGCTGCCTGGCCAGTTCAAGTAAGCGTAAAAAGATCGCACTTGTTACCCGTACATCACCCATAGCGCGGTGTCTGTTAGAGGTCTGAATCCTGAGATGAGTGGCCACGTGATCAAGCTTGAAGCGCTTTAGACCCGGCAAAAAGCGCCTGGCCAGGGGGATAGTGTCCAGACCATCCAACGGGAACGATTGACCCAACAATTGGGACTCATAGGACAGAAAGCCAATATCAAATCCCACGTTATGGCCGACCAGCACACCCTCCTCGATAAAACGCAAAAATTCTGGTAGAGCTTCGTGCGTTTTTGGCGCGTGTTCTACCATCTCCTGCGAAATCCCGGTGAATTGAGCGATAAAGGGGGGAATACGCACGCCCGGATTGAACAGACTCTGATAGGAACCAAGCACCTCACCACCGCGAATACGTACACCCGCAACTTCAATGAGACGGTGAGAACCTGGTCGCAGTCCGGTAGTCTCAGTATCCAGGATTACAAACTCGACCTCAGAGAGTGGACGAAGGGTCTGCTGCCAGGAGTTGAGCGACCAGAGGTGCGGCTCTTGCTCCTCAAAAAGCGCTGAACTCTGCAAGACCTGACGGAGCAGTACCAACCAGACTTTATTGCTCTGATCTATCCCCGTTACTCCAAATAAATGCTCCAACAGTACATCTTCGCCCACTGGTTGACCTGTGTGCTCCAACAATTCATGGGCACGCCGCAGCAATACTCCCCGTTGGGGACTCTTCCTATCGGACTCTTTTTCCATAATGACGCTCTCTTGCTCGAAGCTTCTATAGATCAGATGTGCTAGAGAATAGCATGTTTCTACCATATTGACAAGTGCTGAAATGAGCAAAGCTCTTTCGACGGCATAGCCGCCAACAACTTTAGATTGTTCTGTCAAACGAAGTTTGACACGCCCCCTCCCCCTTACACGACTCTGTCGCCTCTGGCGACAGAGCACAACAAGAGCAACTGGTGTGTGTTGTAGCGCGAATGCGCCACAACACACACCAGTTGCTCTTGTTTACATGGGGCGGGGTGCCCTGCCAGGCCGATGCAGCAGATCGGCAAAATACCTCTAGCTATAAGGAGGAGGCCTGCTATACTGGCCCAAAGCCTTTAGAAGTAGATACACGTATGCTAAAATAGCAGAAAATAGTAGAGGGACGGAAAGATTATGGCTAATCTGAACCGCCTGGCGGAGCTATTGCGAGCACGAAATACAGTTGAGAGCAATCTGGCAAACCTGTTGGGAGACAGTGTTAGCCTGAGTTCGGTTGGAGAGTATATCACAGCTACCTTGTTTGGGATCATGCTAGTTCACTCGCCCCAGCATGGTGAGTTCGCTGGCATCTTTAACCATGATCCACTCATTGGTAAAACCGTTGATGTCCAGTGGTATCCACATCGTGAGGGCACGCTGAACATACACACAGATCCACCTCCAGACTACTATCTCATTCTGGCTGGTCCAAAGCAAGAGCCAGGCACAGCAAGAGCGCTGGTCAATCCGTGGCTGATCAAATCTGTACATCTCTTCGAGACGCAGGCGTTACTGATCGCCCTGCGTGAACGAGGGGTGCAGATCGGCTCCCATACAAGTGTCATGAACCAGTTTTGGGAACGGGCAGAGATCTTTCCAGAACAACGAAATATGGCCCTGGTGCTGACCAATGAGCAACGTCAGGCGCTTACTCTCTTTGCTTAGTATCACAGTTCTCCGCTCTCACTGAGAGCGGAATAGACATCTATCACCTTTTTATAGCATCTCAAACGTTGTATGATTCGTGACAGAAGAAAAGCACATACCAGCCTGTGCGTAAATAGAGTGCTGAAAGGATACATCCATGGTTTTCTGCGGCCACTGCGGCTACCAACTTGCACCAGGAGACAAAATCTGTCCGCAATGCGGGGCAGAGACTGATATCGACCAGCTCGAAACTGACCCTGGCTCTTATAATCCAACCGAGATTTCGCACGCAGTCCTGGACCAGGCGCAGTTTTATCCACCTCAAAACAATACAAATTTGCCCACCCAGTCCACACGTGTACCTCAGCAAGGACAGATCATTCTGGGCCAGGGTACAGGCTATGGGAATGAAGCTATGACTATGATGAGTTCACAGATACACCCGCCTCAGCAACCTCAGCAGCAGATGTATGTACCTCCAGTTCAGCAGCCACCACAGCAGGTCTTTCCCACCTACCCACCACAGGGGACGAGCGGGATGTATGGTTATAACGCCGGCGGCTATCCCCCCTACCAGGGACAGGGACAGCAGTCCGCCGCCATCACGCGACTGATTGAAAGCAGTCGCCGAGGCAAGACTACGGCACTCTTGCTGATCCTGCTCGGTCTGCTGCTCTTAATTGTCGCCATTGTCGTTTTCATCCTTAGCCACTAAATCTTCGCTACTAGATGGTGTTTTTAGCGATACCAAACAATATCTCAGGAGTAGGAAGCGCAAACAAAATCGATACAAGGTGATTTTTCCCCATTCGGTAGAATGAAAAGAGAAAATCGTTTTGCAAGGAGTGACAACGATAGAACTATGATCATTCATACACCACCAGGGAAAGCACCTGTATATATAACCGGGTACACGCCTGCGGAGAAGCGTCCATCCTCCCGGCGTCGGTACAGGCCACATCTCCTTTTTCTTCTTCTGGCCATTCTCATTCTACTACTTTGCCTCCAATTTCTTATTGCCAGCCTCCCAAAACCTGTCCCAGTCGATCCATTCAGCTCATGCCCGGCGCTACTCAACGCAGCAGATTATACTCATATTATCAACTTTCAACCACAAACCCAACAAATGGCTGCCGTACAGATTGTCAAAGGATTTAGTGGAAAAGCGCCGGCGGCATTAGTCCAGGTCCTCACGCCGAAAGCGTTGAATAGACTTGATGTCTACGCCTTTAGCTGCTCTATCCAAAACAAACAGCTCCGCCTTGTTCGTATTTTTGAGCAGAATGGCCTGGTTCAGGGGTCAGCCGAGTTCAGTAAAACACAGACATTGATCACGGAAACGCTGGACAGTCATATATCATCCAGTAATATACCCTTCCTGCAACCGCTCCAGCAAAACATTTATCGTGAATATGCCTGGCACGAAAACCGCTTCGTCCAGACCCTCTTTCCGGGCTTCTATCCCGTTGCCAGCCGCTTGGAAGCAGAGGCCCTCCAGCAAAACGCGAACAATGGACAGCACACACCCTGGAACAATCCGCTGGTAACGACATTGCAGATGAGTAAAGATCTCCTTCAATGGTCCAAAGCCCAGGTCCAACTCCTCTACCAGAGCAAAGATACTGCCCTGGTAGAACTCAGTGATCAGGCACCTCATATGCTCGTCCAGGTCACACTCAAACGCCTGATTCAACGCAACCAGAAGGGCATCTGGTTTGTCACAGATGCTCGCAGTCGCGGTATCCTGCTTACAAGTCCAGACTCTCTGAATGACCCTTTTCAGACCAGTGTAACCTCCCCTGTGCGGATCGGTGGTGATGATGTTCTGATCGACGGACACACCTTCGCCACACTTTTTGACCATGCACTCAGACCCATTGCTGCTGCCAATAAGATTCCTCTTAAAATTCAATCGGATAGTACCTATACGGCTACAATCCCCTACACTCATCTTGTTCCCAATCAGCAAGGTTTGCTGCTTATCGAATCTCTCCCTCAAACTCAGAATAATCATCTTGAGCAGGGTCAACTCCTGCTCACAAGTGTCCTTCTGCGCTAATAATTCTCTTCAGGAACGTCCCCACAAGAAGAAGCGAGGCTGGTTGGCGGGGCACATGCCCCAC
>DAOTTL010000104.1:0-6396 GCA_034438135.1 Ktedonobacteraceae bacterium
ATAGTACAGCTTAACCCCTCGCACGTCTCTGGGAGACGTTTTATACATAAATTCGCTGATTTCCAATATTAAAAATGTAGAGCTTTGCTATTTCGGTAATCTAATCCTTAGCTCCTTCCTTTGGGGATATGACAGAAAGGACAGGAGAGGATATATTTCTATAAATACTCTCTATTTCAGGCGGGACAGATCAGAAAAAAGGGACAGGAGGGACAGGTAAAGGCGTCGGGCCTGGGGGTAAAATCGTGGCGCTCGATACCTGCAAGAGCTTGCTCTAATTCACTTAGCAAACCCTGTTCCTTGCGCGATGTGATGGTAATCTCGTGGGTCTCACCTGTGCTCAGATTATGACTCTGCAACGCCACTTCCTGGTCGAGATGGTGTTGCCGACTCGCTGACAGATAAAGGAGTTCGCGAGTGCCAACCCCTGGCTTGCTCTTACTCTTGCCAAAACGGTTGCGCACAAATGTTATTGCCTGCGCCTCTCCTTGCGAAGAAACCTCTACTCGATCAATAGATACCTCGATCTGGCGGCCCATGAGTTCTACGGCAAGATTCTGGCGCAGCTGCCAATTGCTTGCCTGCTGCTCCTGGAGCTTCTGCCTGACCTGCTCGGCGATCTCCTGACCGTGCCGCTCGTAGATGCGAGCAAATGGCTGCTCATCTCCACCCCGCTCGCGCCAGGCACGCGTAAAAAGTTCTGCAACCTGCTCCTGGCTATTGTACTGACTCCCTGGACTCGCTTGTTCTAACAACGCTTGCAAAGTATCAGCCGTTGCCTGCCAGAAAGAGAGAAAAGTCCCCTCGCTGCGGTGAAAAGCATAGATGGTGCTATAGGCGTACCGTCTGGGACAGATCTGGTAGTCCTCTATCTGACCTGACCGCAACTTGTCTGGCTGCATAAATTTGATGAAGGATTCACCTGGCTGTGAACTGAAATGGTTCTCTGGAAGAGTATCACTATCTAAAGCGACGGTGACATCCTTTTGAGCGAGCCAGCCTATTCGCTGCACACGCTCCTCTGGAAGTCCCACAATCAAGGCGTCAATATAGCTTGAACGCTTAGCGCTCTGCTTTCCATAGCGCTCGCTATAGCTCAAGATTAACTGATCACGAGCGCGTGTAGTACCTACATAGAAAAGACAGGCCTCGCCGCTTTCATGCGCACGATCGCCCTCGCTCTCAGGTGCAAGCATCCCTACAGGCGGAGGAGCAGAATTATAACGTTTCTGTAAAGGAAAACGACGCTGGGCCAGACCTGGCAAGTAAACCACAGGAAATTCCAGTCCCTTGCTGGCATGGACAGTCATAACACGCAGCAGCTCGGGCGCTTCCTCAGCCTCTTCATCATTATCCTCTCGTTTACCATCGCTTTCCTGACGCATACTCAAGAGAACCTGAAAGTAATCCAGAAAAGCTGCTATCTGCCCCTGCAAAGGGAGAACCGATGGATGTGGTCTATCTGTTTCCTGACTATGCTCTTCCATCCGATGCTGCGCCGCACGCTGTTGTTGATCATAAGTATGGGCCAACGAGAACAGGCTAGTATAGTCCTCACACATACGACGCATCTGTACATTATCTTCACCGCTGAGTAATTCACGGATGAGCGAGGTCTCAGCTAGCAGATAGCGAGTCAGCAACAACCAGATTGAGTTCCCTCCATGCAAAAGATTTTTCACAATACGCGCCAGGCGGTCCAACGACTGGCGACCTGCGAAACTCATTCCTAAAGGAGGCTCTTCGCGCAGAATGAGAGTGAGCAGCGTTGTCTGTCGAGTTCGCACCTCGCGTAACAGACTCTCAATATCGCTCTGACTCAAGGGATGTGGAGTCAGACGCGCAGATCTCAGAATACCCATACCGCTCTTATCGGTCAATAAGAGCAGAAACGAGAGCAGATTTTTGATATGCTCTTGCTCAAGCATACTCCTGTGTTCTTCAATGGGAAGATTGAGTCGAGCAAGCGAGCGAGTAACTTTACGAACCATAGCACGGGTACGACAGAGCACCACAATATCTCGACAGCGATAGCCCTCGCGAAGTTTCTGCTGGATATCCTGCGCCAGACTGGCTAACTCGCTATGCTCATCAGGAGCCACAGCCAGAGTTACATAGGACTCGCTCTGTGCGTTACGCGCCGTCTGAACGATCGACATGCCAGGATCTGCCTCCAAAATACCACGCCGGAAAGTATCAGCTAGATGGACAATGTCGGGACGCGAACGATAGTTGCGGCTGAGTGGGAGGATATATGCGTCAGGATAATCCTCTCGAAAATTGGCAATGTTCGCGGGAGAGGCACCCCGAAAACCATAAATTGCTTGATTGGCATCGCCCACCACCCAGACCCGTCTTGCATGTCCCGCCAGTAGACGTAAAAGTACTCCGCTGGCACGGTTGATATCCTGAAACTCGTCAACCAGAATATGCTGGTAGTGACGCTCTATCTCAGTCTGAATATCTTTATGATCGCGCAAAAGTTGTACGGTCAGCATAATTAAGCCGCCAAAATCGCTATCCCCGCGCTGCTCCAGACGATGTTGATAGGCCGTATAGACGGCTGCAATCTCCAGAGAACGCTCAGCTAAGCGCAAACTTTCATCATCAGCGGCGGAGAGATGCATCTGGCAGGCCAGTTCCCAATAGCGCTCTGGCGTGATCAACTCATCCTTGGCACGCGAGATAGCCTTTAAAAAATCTCGCAAGGGAGTTGTAGGATCGTACAGGTTTTGATAGTGATTCAGAGGAAGTTCCTCAATCAACTGGCGCAGAAGAAAATAGCCCTCAGCCTCATCCACCAGTTCAAAACGCTGCCGCAATCCAACCCGAACTCCATAGGTACGCAAAAGCTCAGCGCAAAAAGAGTGGAAAGTGCTGATCGTGGGCATCTTGATCCCGTCAGACAATACCTGTTGTAACCGCTCCTGCATCTCCTGAGCAGCCTTGCGTGAAAAAGTCAGAGCCAGGATCTGCTCCGGGTGCACATCCTGACGACGTATCAAATACTCAACTCGTCCAACCAGAGTACTGGTCTTGCCACTACCAGGTCCAGCCACAATTAACGCGGGAGTCGGGGTTTCAAGTGCAGCTTGCTGAAACTGATCGTATGCTTTATCAGAAGTTCGTCGAACGGGAACGACCGCTTCGTCACCAGCCAAAACATCGTCCGACTTTGCCGGAAGAGCGGTTGACTCTTTCTGGTAGTGCGCTGGACGCTCGGTAAGCAAACCGGTCAGACGATTGAATAGAGCAGACTGGGAGACGTTAAATAGCTCAGCCAGGCGTTCAGGTGAAACGTTTTGCTCCACATAGAGTTCCCAGACGCGCACCAGAGGCATAAGTAGTTCAGCAGCAAATAGATTAGCAGCCAGTTCGCGTTGACTGCGAGGATCATAGGTGAAACCGGGTCCAAGCAAGGCTTCAGAGGTTTGTTCAGAAAGCGCTTCCGTCATCTCATCAAAAACATCCTGAGCCTGGCAGGGATCAGCGGCGGAAGCGCTCTCCCCTGGCGGTAAAAAAATCTGAGGCAGATCATGACCAGTCGAAATCGAACTATGCAGAATGACATGACCCAGTTCATGTGCCAGAGTAAAACGGTGCAGGGTTGTGGTCAGGTCGCGACAAAGCCAGATCAACCGCTCTCCTGGTTCCAAAAAGCCATAGGTGCCAACGGGGTAGTCATGCGGATGAAAGGTGGCAATCTCACAGCCTAACCATTCCGCAATAGTTTCTACAGGTGTCTGATCATCCTGCCAATTTGAGTGCTCCAGGCGAAAACGTCGCAAAACGTCGCGGGCTGCCTCCACCGTCTCAAGGCGCATAGACACATCCATAAACTATCCTTTAAACTGACATGATCCTCATTTATCCTATTGTACCATTAAAGTGTGTGTCATGCGGTAACCAGAATCTTCTCTTGAGAAAACATCCCTCGTAACTACTCAGGTGCCTCTACTTGCCGCCTGCGGCGGCAAGTAGAGGGCACCTGAGTAGTTACCATCCCTCTCTTGTCAACGGCTTGCAAAGCCGCTCCTCCTCCAAAAAAAGAAGCAAAAAATGGCTGAGCTTGCAAGCTCAGCCATTTTCCATAGCCCCGGAAAACCTCTTATCTGGTATAATCATTAACATTGAAGCACTTCCCTCGATACATTATCATAGCATGGGAGATCTTTTCATGGAAACAATGCAGATCCTGGAGCAAGCTCATAATCAGGAAAAAGTACCGGACAGCTGGATAGTTCTGCCACTTCTACGTCAGAAAATGCTGCTCAGCATTCTTGGTTGGTCCTTTGGAATACTTATCAGTATATTGTTGCTCATTCTCATGGTTCCAGTCATGGTTCCGCACAACTACCAGGGGGGAGCAGGGTTAGCCATCTTCAGCACTATCCTGTTAGGAATCGTTCTTTTCGTTGGATTAGGGAGTCTCTGGTCGCTGATCTTCGATGCCGGACGACTGCAACATCCAGAGAGACACATTATCATCATTACACCTGATGACTTTGTGAAACAGGAAGGAAATAAAATCATCCATGTTCCCCTCGAATACGTCAAACACGTGACAGCTCGTGGTGTACCGCCAGTAGATCGAACCGTCGAGACAGCTCGTCGAGAGAACCGACCAGTTGGTGCCATGGCAAATATTGGGAGCTTTTTTATGGGGGGACGTGGATCTGGACAGAGAGGATTTGGGCGCAGGAGAATGCGAACGCCTACTACCCTGGCTTTTATCGATAGCCGAACAGACACAGAGGTGGTGGTTGTCACGGACAAAGCCTATGGAGATTCTCACGCGATTGGGGCATATCTCAAAAAATATGCAGCCAGTATACAAACGATCAGATAATTTTTCTGAGGAGCGCCCATGTTACTCGCGATCGATATCAGCAATAGCAATATTAAATTTGGCCTCTATAACAGTAAAGAGGCCATGCACCGATGGGTTGTATCGACGGCGCGTCAGCGTACCGCAGATGAATATGCGATGATCTTGAGAGATCTGCTGCACCATGCTGGACACGAATTTCAAGATATAAGCGACATCATCCTCTCCAGCGTGGTACCTTCACTTACGCCAGTCTTCCAGGAATTGGCAGAGCGCTATTGTCAGAGGAAAAGTATCGTTGTAGATTACACGTTAGATATCGGCATCAAGTTATTGGTCAATGACCCCTGGGAAGTAGGAGCGGATCGAATTGTAACCTCTCTGGCCGCGCACGCCACCTATGGAGGACCCGCCATCATCGTTGCCTTCAGTACAGCTACCACCTTCGACGTAATCTCAGCGGAAGGAGATTTTTTAGGGGGGGCAATCGCGCCGGGTCTGGTCATCTCATCAGAAGCGCTCAGCAACGCTGCATCGCGTCTCTCGCGAGTAGATCTGACTCCGCCCCGCTCGGCTCTGGGCAAAAGTACCGCAGAGAATATGCAATCGGGCATTATTTATGGACATGTGGGACTTGTACAAGGATTACTCAAACGTCTAAGCCAGGAGATTCCTGGGATCGAGGAAGGGAACGAGATCAAAATCATCGCTCATGGAGGTCTCGCCCCCCTAATGGTACCAATCATCCCCGAGATTCGCTATCTCAACCAGTATCTTCCACTTGAAGGATTGCATCTGGCTTATCTCAGGCTCAAAGGAGAAAAAGAACGTTTGTAGGAAAACGCATAAAGAGAAAAAAAACCGCCTATCCAGGCGGGTGGAGTGGCGACGACCTATTTTCCCGTGGAGCTGCCCCCAAAGTATCATCGGAGCTGAAAGACTTAACTACCGTGTTCGAGATGGGAACGGGTGTTTCTCTTTCGCTATAGTCACCAACCCACCTGCATGGACAGGCGGAAAACGGATGGTGGAGATGAGGGGATTCGAACCCCTGACCTCTGCCGTGCAAAGGCAGCGCTCTTCCAACTAAGCTACATCCCCCCAATTGGGTGGGCCTTCCTGGACTCGAACCAGGGACCTCAGTCTTATCAGGACTGCGCTCTAACCACCTGAGCTAAAAGCCCGCATAGAGAGCATAAACAGTACCCGGACAACTCAAGAGTGGTAAGGCTAACGAACAAAACAAACACCTGTCTTGCAATAACTCAAATTCAGGCCTTGCCTCTTCTTTAAAAGAAGCGAGGATCGACCTGGGATAAGAGGAAAGAAACGTTTCAAACTCGCGAAGCGAGCTAGAACCGATCTCCCACTATACTCCCTAGAAAGGAGGTGATCCAGCCGCACCTTCCGGTACGGCTACCTTGTTACGACTTCACCCCAATCACCAACCCCACCCTCGACGCCTGCCTCCCCGAAGGGTTAGCCCGACGGCTTCAGGTGTTGCCGACTTTCGTGGTGTGACGGGCGGTGTGTACAAGACCCGGGAACGTATTCACCGTTGTGTGCTG
>DAOTTL010000105.1:0-13803 GCA_034438135.1 Ktedonobacteraceae bacterium
GCTGACCTGACATGCCAGGTTGATTGGAAGACAGTTGAGGAACTCCTCCAAAACCTGCCTGATTGGCATAATTGGGCTGACCATTATTAAAGGCAAACTGGAATGCATTGGAGTTCTCTCCCTCCTGAGGCTGAGGCAGAGAAAGAAAGTCAGACGAAAAATTCTGATTCCAATCGCCGTTCATTCCCATATCCTGTGAATAGAACTGCTCATCATGCTCAGACCCATTAGGCAGAGCGGCCATACCATTGCTCATGCCTGGGAAAACTTCAACCGAATCGCCCGCCCGCTCAGGCAGACGGAACGTAGAGACCGAAGCACGAAGTTGGTCCGAAAGCTCCGCCAGATAGCTCACGCTCATAGCGGCTTCCTGGGTACCAGCGTTCGTCTGGCTGGTAATCTCAGAGATCTCAGTCATCGCATTGGCCACATCTTCAGAGACACTGGCCTGCTCATTAGCAGCTTGCGCTATGGCCTCAATCGTACGAGCCTGACGCTCCACAGCGGTATAAATCGAGTTCAGTGCTCGCCCTGCTTCATCAGCCAATTGCGATCCTTTGACTACTTCCTGAGTGCTATCTTCCATGGCGACGACCGCTTCAAACGTATCGCCCTGGATGCTTTTTACAAGCGTAGCAATACGTTTTGTGGACTCGGTTGAGCGCTCAGCCAGCAGGCGGATCTCGTCAGCAACAACAGCAAAACCACGACCATGCTCGCCCGCCATCGCGGACTGAATAGCGGCGTTCAAGGCCAGTAGATTGGTCTGGTCGGCGATATCTTCAATGATACGCACAATCTCACCAATCTCATTTGAACGCTCGCCCAGACGCTTAATCTTCTTCGAGGTCTCCTGCACATTTTCGCGGATCAGCATCATACCCTCGATCGATTGGCGCACCGAGTCCTGACCCATCTTCGCATTCTGCAAAGCTTCCTGAGCAGAAGAGGCGCTCAATTGAGCGTTATGTGCAACGTTTTGCACAAAGCTCGCCAGCGCCTCTACCGCATGGGTGGTCTGAGAAATACGCGCAACCTGTGTCTCAGAGGCTTGAGCCAACTCAGCAGAACGATCAAGTACACGGCGTGAAGCGTTTGTCACCTGCACGGCTGTATTTTGGACGCGTCCTACCACCTTCGCCAGTTCTTCAATCATATAGTTAAATGAGTCGGCCAGAACGCCCAGAGTGTCAGGAGTCACCTCAGCCTGCACACGCAGGTCTCCATCACCAACTGCACTGACCTCTTGCAATAATTTCTCAATTTGAGCCTGCAAAGCGGCTGCATCGCCGGAGGCAGGTGAAGCAGAGAACCCGGTGTTAGAAGAGAAATTCTGGTTGTCCAATAGATTATTCAGAGACGTCGTCAACATGGCGAACTCATCGTTCCCACTGACAACGGCGCGAATAGAGTGATCGCCTCCTACAAAGTTCCGGCAGACATCGACCAGACTGAGCAACCGGTCCTGAATCCTGCGTCGAACAAAATAATTAAACGACAGACCACCAATCAGGACAACAATGCTCGCAACTATCGCCGGGATAAACCCATAGACAGTCTTAGAAGGGAAAAAGCCAAAAGCAACCAGACAAACAATAGGAATGACAACTGATGTAACCAGGCTCAACATTAGAAGAGCGTTAATTGTCATCCCACCTCTGTTGCGGTCATTCATCCGCCAGGCCTCCTCTCAGGTGAAAAAGCGTAATATTTATGATAAAGACGAGCGGCTTTCTTCTATGCAATCGCCGCTCACAAGAGCATCAACCAGATGCAAATGGGCCTCGCCAGGCTCTTAAACGTCTCACTGCTCCATTCACCAGCAAGACAATCATCAAGCCGAGTAATGATGCATTTTATCAGCGAACAACAGGCGAGTAGCGTCCAGCAGAATTACCCGCCGCGACCCCATTGACGCCAGACCGAAAGTATAGGCTAAAGCCCATTGAGGAACGTTATGTAAAGAATGATCGATTGACTGCGGAAGAATGGGCACCATATCGCTTACACCGTCCACGACCAGACAAATTAACATTTCGTTATATTTGACCGAGAGTAGACGAGTACGTGGATTATAGGGCAGGCGCTCCATGTCCAGAAAAGCACGCAGATCAACAACTGAGCAGATAGAACCACGCAGATTAATCACGCCCCAGATCCAGGAAGCTACATTGGGAATAGGAGTCACCTCGGCCAGCCGTTCCACACCCTGAATATGTGAGGCCTGGATCGCAAACTCTCGGTCAAGCAGAGAGAATATCAGATACTGCTCACCAGTCACGGTACTCCCTGGAACGGTGGTCTGGCCGGAGCCAGGACGACCGTTCCAGGTATCTGCCAGATCAGCCACCTGGACATCTGAAACTCCGCGTCCAGTATCTGACTTCTGTGATTGTGATCCTGAACCAGACTGTACCATTTTTAGACTCCTACGCTATACAAGACGTCGAACATTTTCAACAAGCTCAACATCATTAAAAGGCTTCGTCATATACATATCAGCACCCTGGCGCAGACCCCAGGACCGATCCAGTGGAGTATTTTTGCTTGTCAATAAAATTATAGGAATATGTTTACTTATATCGAGGCCTTTCAACTTCCTACAGAGCTGAAAACCGTTCTGCTTTGGTAAAACAACGTCAAGAACAATGCACTGCGGGCGTTCACTAAAGACCTTCTCAAGAGCTTCGTCTCCATCAACAGCAGTAACCACATCAAACCCATTGTTCCGTAGCGGAGTGGCAATCATCGTCAATTCAGTCCAACTATCATCAACAACAAGTACCTTTTGCCCTGGCATATCAGTATACCTTTCCTTTGTAGGGACGCAAAACATTACGCCCAGTCAATGGGAAAGAAAGGCTATAGTATTGCCCATAATGAGCCATCTGCCCCAGGGATCAGAGTTGGACCAAATAGCCTTACGAGCTAGCCACGCCTGCGTAAACGAGTTCGCATATTGTCGCTACGAACTGGCATACGAGATTGCCAATCTACGAGATGCTTCTTGACTGTTTGCACCAATTCTACCGAGTCATATGGCTTTGTGAGATACTCCGTTGAGCCAGCCAAACGGCCACGCATTTTGTCAAACAGACCATCTTTCCCACTGAGCATAATAATAGGTATCTGTCTAAACTGCAAGTTTTTTCGTATTATCTGGCAAATATGGTACCCATCCATCCGAGGAAGTTGTATATCCAGAAGTATCACAGCCGGAATTTCGTCCGCCACAGAGGTGAGCGCACTCAACCCGTCGCTCGCTGTAATCACTCGAATGTGCTCCCTTTGTAGTGTCATCTGGACGATTTTGCGCACTGTCGGACTATCGTCCACTACCAGTACTGTCGGCTCGACCATTAGATTGACCTCCTTTGCGTTTCAGGCGACCGCTGAGGGTTGCCATCGTTGCGTGATTGATAGTTCCAATTATGCTGCCCACCACTTAACTGATCAGTCCGACGCGTGCGGGACTGCTGGGTGTTCTGATGGGCTCTGTAGAGCTGATACTGGTGCATCTCCTGCTCGATCTCGGTGAGAAACGCTTTCCACACCACGTTCAGTTGACGGCCAGTATGTGAATTCCCTACCTCGTCTTGCAAAAGCGAGGCGAAGACGGTACGCAAAAATGTAACCAGGCCAAGCACTGCCTCCCAATAAAATTCTTCGAGTTGCTCGCCTTTCACCAGACTGTCCAGGTTGACTATCTCGCTGTAGTCAAGCTGTCCATTGACAAAGGTGGCCGTCTCTTCCAGAATGGGGTATTGCTGCCTGGCCAGTAGTTGCAATGGCTGGGAGAAGCGACGCTCCAGATAGCGTACAATCTCAATTATCGGCAGTTGACCTCGACCCCTTAAGCCTTTGGCGTACGTCCCATGGTGAATGAGAAGTCCGTTAATACACTGGCCCAGGGTGTTGATCAGACCGAGCAGGTGCTGAACCGGGGTACTGTTCTGCCGCTGTTGAGCCAGCGTATGCTGGCACATGATGATGATATTTGAGAGGTCTTGCTGTAATTCGGCTTCCAGTGAGGTGTCTACGACTTCGATCAGACGTTGATCTATCAGGCGAGACATGATCCGTGCTATACGCGCTTCCGGCAGCATGAGTGCCAGCGACATTCCCTGCAAAGGAATTTCGCCGTTTGAGAGACACAGAACATCGATATGCTCCTGGTTCAGTCCCAGACTCCGTACGTCTTTACTCACTTCAGGCAGCCAACGGGCAACAGTGGTGCGTGTGAGGGAGGTTTCTCCCATCTCTTCCCACTCGTCCGCCTGGCGCAGCGCCTCCAGCAAAATACTATCGACATCGAGGGGATGCAGTTTGCTCTCCATCGTTACCATGTGACGATGAAAGGCAAAACGACCATCCACCCAGCGCAGCGCATGGCTAATCGACTGTGTGACGGAGAACTCCAGACGACGCTGGATTTCGTTCGCGCTCATCCACCCCTGCTCATCCATCAGAGCCAGAGCCGCCTGGGGGTTACCCTGCGAGGCTTCACGTAGAGCATTTGCACGCGGCGGATCCAATTTGTTGATCAAGCATAACATTCCAAGTAGTTCTGGCTGTGGCACGCCTTCTTCATGCAGCGCAACGACCTGACCCTTGCGCAGGCTGATAACCAGCGTCTCCGGCCCAGAATGCACAAGCAGTGTGCCGGTTTTGCCACTGAGTGCGAGCATTTTCAGAATAGATTGGAGACCCAATGTTTGAAGGTCACCATCCATAATGCGGTCTTGCGGCTCCATTGTTCCTCTATTCCCTTTTCTTCATGCAAAAGCATTATTTGTTGCCCAATGGCACCAGGGATATTCATTGTATGCTAAGAGAATTGCGTTTATCTCTCAACATCGAGATGGCTCCTGGAAATAATGGCTCGGTCACTGCCCCAGCGCTTGCTCAACACTGGCAAGCAAGTGCTCTACTTCAAACGGCTTATCAATATAGCGAACAACTCTGTTCTCTAAAAATGAACGATCTAGCGGGAGTTCATGTTGCATAAGTGCACTGATTACGATAAAGGTTGGATCTGGCCGAATAAAACCGGCGTCCAGACACTGCATTACCTGATAGCCATTAAGCCAGGGCATCAGGAGATCGGTCACAACACACTGCGGCTTCCAACTCATACAGAGTTCTAGCAACTCTAGCCCATCATGGGCCTCTCTCACCTGATAATGATACCTCTGATTCGTATTCTCTAGCAAGCACTGGTGTATCACGGAGGCAACCCCTTGATGATCGTCCGCGACGAGAATGCGCACAAGTTGAGCGGAGATAGGGCCGATGTTGCCCACAACGCTCTCCTCCCGTGCAATTTCCTCTTCTGCAAAGAAGAGTCTCTGGAAAATACGTAGATACCGTTCCAGATCACGCATGTCAAATGGTTTGTGTAGCAATGCTACTGCGCCTAGGCGCTCAAGCGAGAGACGAGAGATGGAAGAGCTACTTAAGGCAATGATCAACGACACATGTGGTCTCTCTCTGCTTCCCTGACCAGTCTCAGTAGCTGAAGAGGGATCTGATGCCTGTATCTTCTCCAAAAAGAACGGTGGCGGAGGTGCATCCATATCGTATAACAAAATATCGCCTGCCACTTCTCGCCACATGGAGGAGTTTTTCTCCAGCTCTTGAGGAATTTTAACTGCGTCATATCCCCAGTGCTGAATATTCGTCATCAGTACACTCTGAAAACTACTCGATGTCCCATCCTGACCTGCCAGGAGAACCCGCAAACGCCTCTGTTGTCCCACAGTATTGCAGGCCTCACTCGCAATTCCCGGTTCCGGTCTCTGCTGAGAGAATTCGCGCTCATTACAATACCACATTCCTTGTGTTCCCTGAGAATGCTTCCTGAGAGAATAACCTCCTTTCTCCGAAAGTGTTTTCTACAGCTAAGACAACCATAAAAAGAGCAGAAAAGCTATTAAAATTACATTAAAAAATTGATAACTCCCACATAGCTCTGCAACAGGTTGATCAGGCACTTCCAGTCTCAAAATCGGTTGGTAAGGTGAGAGGCGTTAGATGCCCCTGCTCTTCTATGTACACTCCTGCATGAAAGACATATCCCACTCCTGGCTCTGTCAGGATGTAGTGCGGCTGTGAAGGCGTTGACTCTACTTTCCTTCGCAGTTGACGCACATACACCCGCAGGTAGTCGGCCTCTTCACCGTACTCGGGACCCCAGACCGCTCGCAGCAGATTACGGTGCGTGAGCACTTTCCCTGAGTGCAACATGAGTTGAAGTAAAAGGTCGAATTCTGTGGGGGTCAGCTTGACCTCTTGCTGCCCCACTCGCAGTTGACGACGCAGCACGTTAACGCTCAAATACCCGTCTGAGCTGACCAGCATCTCTGGCTTCTGGGCCATGTTCTCGGCATCTGAGGCTCCCGCTGATCTTCTGAGACAGGCACGCACTCTCGCCTGGAGTTCTTCGTTGCTGAACGGCTTGGTCAGATAGTCATCAGCTCCAAGGTCGAGCGCTTGCACCTTCTGTTTCTCTTCGGTACGCGCTGAAAGGATGATGATCGGTGTCTGCGTCCACTGACGCACACGCATACAGACACCCATCCCGTCCATCTCTCCTGGTAACCAGAGATCTAGCAGGATAAGATCAGGCTGATGTAGCCGCGCCAGTTCAACCGCTTGCTTTCCATCTTCAGCAACAAGCACTTCATAACCACTGACGCTAAGGTTCCTGCGCAAGATCCGCTGAATGGAAGGCTCATCGTCAACAACCAGGATTCGCTTTCCCTTGGGCTTCATAGAGAACACCTACTCCTTACGAAGTAATCGGCAAGACAAAGACAAAACAGGATCCTCCACCCATGGCCGGCTCCACCCAGATGCGCCCCTGATGCGCTTCAATAATGCCTCGACAGATTGCCAGACCCAATCCGCTGTCCTGGGCATCTACACGATAAAAAGATTTAAAGATCCGCTCTCGCTCCTCTTCCGGTATTCTAGGCCCCTGATCAATGACCTGTACTCTCACCGCATGCGAAAATACTTCTACCATACTCGATGGTAAAGACTGCTGTGGAAGAATATCTATGGTGATCTGGATCTCGGAATGCCTTGGACTATGGCGGGTGGCATTTTCAAGTAAATTATGCACTACCCTCTCTAACTGCGCGTAGTCTGCGTAGATGAGTGGCAATGGAGATTGGATATGTGGTCGAATGACAAAATCAATCAGCATACGTTGAGAACGAGCCAGGGTGGCGTGTACGAGTTCAACGAGATCACACCACTCTTTCTCAAGGACGAGCGCCCCCATAGCGATGCGAGACATCTCAACCAGGGCATTGATCTGGGTACTTAGATGGTCGGTCTCGACGTCGATATCTTCCAAAATCTCGCGGCGCATTTCTTCATCCCAGATCAGGTCCGCCTGCAAAAGACCGGTGACGGCAGCTTTAATGGTTGTAAGCGGTGTACGCAGGTCGTGAGAAACTGAGGCCAGCAGGACTGCTTTGTTCTTTTCGTCGCGCACCTGCTCGGTTACGTCGTGTATATACAGGGCACTGGCAAAACGCTGCCCTTCTTCATCGTAGAGGGCATGACGCACAAATTGATAATGCCGATCGGAGGGCGAACTCTCCAGCAACATGCTCGGTGAACTTTGAAAACGCTGCCTGGAAGGCGGTGCAATGATGGCACGCGGCTCCATGGCTGGCAGCGCTGAGGCTCTTGCCTGCCAGTTGACGGCTTCCTGACCAGGCAGTGGCTCAGCTGCTATAGCGCAGCGGAGAAATACCGGCAGTTGTGTAGTCTCGTCGCGATTCTTCTCTTCTTCTACGGAGTTGATGATGGTAAATTCCCGCAGATAGCTCAGTGCTTCTTTCAATTGGCGCATACGCGGCAAGAGGGGCGCAAATGCCTGTTCCAGGGAGAGGGCTTGCTCCTGCTGAGAGTATATTGGCCGAAAAGAACTGAACAGGTTGCTATTCTCCTCTGGCCATCTATCCCAGGGATTGAGAGTATCCGGTTCTGCATTGACTCCACAGAATAACTCTGCTGCCCGATTGAGATAGATACAGTTTCCATCAAAATCGACGATGAGCCAGGGATCAAAGAGTTGACGCTTCATCTGTTCGTAGGCCCGTGGATGGGACTCGTCAACATGTAACGCTCGCAAAAGTGCCGCGCTAATGTGACGCAGAAAGTCAGTATGCGCCAGGGCTGCATCAGCAGATTGCATCAGGAGAGCGGTCCCTGTTTCGCTTGCTGCTCCTTCAAAAGGATCAAACTCGGAGGATTGATTCAGAAAAACTCCCTCTTCGCCGTATGGGTGTCCCGGATATAGAGAACCCGATTCGCCGACGATACTTTGCTCTTCGGGTGGGTTTTTTGCGATGCTGGCCTGTAAAATTTCTTGCAAATGACGTTCACTACGTGTGAGCAAATGGTTGCTGATAAAATGCAGGACGCTACTCAAACTGACGCCAAACGTATTAAAGGTCTCCTCACGCAAGCGAATGAGAAGCTCCTGTTCAGCCAGTTCATCCTGGTTGGCAAAGAGGTTCTTTTGATGAGCATTTTCAAGCTGCTCAATGATTTCCTGAAAATTCCGCCGCTTTTGAGCCGATTGGAGCAGCAGTCCATTATGGATAGCCACTGTTGCCTGACTGGCAAAAAGGGAGAAAATGTCGGTCTTCAGTGGGGTAAAACCGCCAGGCTCCGTTGAAAGTAACAATAATACTCCATAGATGTACTTGCCGGTGATCAGAGGATAGCAGTAGATAGAACGAATTGCTAATTCTGTGCCAAAATCATGGCTCTGAGGAAATCGTTCGTCCTGAATAATGTCCTGAGAGACGCGTGAAACCCTATGCAGGAGCGTCGAACCGATGTTCGCCTGGTCGCTCAAGGTCTGTCTCCGATCCAGGATCTGTTGCAACACTGCTGCATGCTCCTCAGATAAGCCACTCTGAGCTTCTAGATGGAGAAGGAGCTGACTTGGGTTCAGGTGTACAATTGCTGAGGCCACGTGCAGCGCATTTGTAATACCCAGAACCACACGTTTCAGGATCATCGGAAGGTCTACGGATGTTGTAAGGGCCGTGGAGACGTTTTTAAGCTCCTGGCGCTGCCGATTTTGAATCTCTACGTTCCCACCAACCTGTGCCCCTTCGATCGCGGTGGCAAGGAGTCTGGCAATAGCATTGATCAAACGCTGGAGAGCAGGATCTTCATAGGTACTTAAACTGGTGCTGCCAAGTTCCAGGGTGCCTAGTATATTCCCACCAACGATGAGCGGAGCTATCAGTATGGCTCGCAAATGCGGCTTCCCACACAGGGAATCCCCGCACTCTCCTGGTAGACCATATAATCCTTCTGAAAAGTTTCGCACCAGCAGGCCCGGAGGTGTCTGATCGGGCGCTGATGAAGAGAGAGATGCCGACGATGCTCCTTCCACGTTGGCTGGCGTCGCCAGTTGCTCTCGTATTTTTAAAAGCTCTGAAATGTGCGCGACCATAGAATCTGAGAAAGGATGTTGATGATACTGCGAGGTCCAGCGCTTCCCCTCCCGCTGGCAGGCTATAACTCGTACAGCTTGTCGATCATATCGCAATAGAACGATGCCAAAGATGTCAAAGGGTAAAGCAGGCTCCAGCTCGGCAGCTAAGTGAGCATAATCAGGCTTGGCACCTCGCACACTAGAAATAATTCGTGCCACGCGTTCGAGTATATTTGATTCTTCCAGAAGGGGCGTCTGCATGTTCTCGTCTTGTAAATCCATTGCTACTCCCCACTCAAATGCTCAGACAAATTACTGTTATCATGGAACTATCTGCCCCACTCCCATTTTCCCTGCAAAAATGATGACTCTGATGCATTCTACTTCCACACTGTATTTCAAAATATACAACATAATGTCGTACATTTGCATTTGACATGTTGTCTATTTTGTTTCCTACTCTCCCATATTCCTGAGAAGTATACCATACTAGCTCAGGTAGTCGTCAACCTGAAGGCTCTCTTTTACCAGGATGGTTTAAAAATCGTAGATATTTGGGACTCAACTCCACCATCCCAAAAAAGTTTTGAGGGATTTCGGGCAAGAGCAGATCCTGCTATACAGTTCCATCACTTTTGTGATAGCCAGTAAGTTCTACATACCCTTCTCCCATAACGGTGTGGCCCGAGCTTTTTCCCTGAACGCTGACGGCTCCCTCCCAGTAGGTGTTGCCTGTTGACTGTGTGACGACGAGTTCCTGGTTTTTTAGCTCTGGTTGCAGCGTTATTGCCATCTGGAGACGCGGGTCGTTGATTTTGATTGTCCATCCAGAAGGATAGGTAATCCCTGTGACTGGACTGAGCCAGTGACTGAGTGCGGTGACGTTGAGCGACTTTTCCGGTAGCAATAGATTGTGTGAATCTGCCCCGATAAAGCTGGCATAGGTTGAGGTGATGTTCCCGTTCGCATCACGCAGCAGATAGATCATGGCTTCGGTCTGATCATTTAATTGAACGCTGAACCAGTCCCACCCTCCATCTCCTTGAGTAAGAAAATTTCCCCACTGGTGATCCATCCAGGCCGTTCCGCTGATCTGCAAACGCTGCTGATGGTCCTGTAGAGTTCCGCTGAGTTCCATACGTGTGCGCGAGTAGTAGTAGGTGAAGCCATTCAGGCCAGCAGTGATCAGTCCGTCACCGTTGTGCAGCGTGGGAGGCTTGAGAGCGTGCAGGCTCACGTTTAAGGCGTAGTTGTTCATAGTAGCCTGCAATGTATCCTGACCATTGAGACCTCTGGCTGACCAGTCGCCGATGCCGACCTGAAAGCCGTTGGTACTGGTACCGTTGGGCAGTACTGCGTTCGGTTCAGTTAAGCGGCGCTGGTCGTACTGAAAACTGCCGCGTGCAAGGTCGGTGATGGCGAAGTGTGCGGCATAAATGGGTGGATAATCGCTGCGCAAGACCTGGAAAAAGACCAGTTCAAAGCCATAGTGGTGCTGTTGACCTCCCGACGAGACGCTATCAAAGTGACCTGTATAGTACCACCATTCAGTCAGGTCGCGATGTGGGGCTTCGTCCTGAGGAAGATGTACCGCCGGCAACGTCTGGGTCGCAGTCGGAGCACCTACAACTGGCAGTTGAGCCGCTGTAGTAGGTAGACCAGGAACCCCACAGGAGGTCAGTATTAGCCCCATCAGACAGAACGCCAATGGCCAATGGAAACGAGCAAGCATTCTCTTCATTGAACGACTCATTGCACTCCTCCCGATGAGATGCCAGTAGCTTGCGACTCCGGTTTTTGAGACTCTATGGGATCCAGGGCCTTTTTGACCTGTCCCGGAGGTCGCCGCTGTATACCCGCGAAGGGTAGCCACCAGTTGAGGTTACCCAGCAGACGCATGGTTGCGGGTACCAATAGACCGCGCACGAGAGTGGCATCGAGGGCCACGGCCAGGGCCATGCCGAGTCCCAGGGCTTTGACCAGGATAATGTCGGCGGTGGCAAAACAGGCACTGACGACGATGACAATAACCGCTGCGCTGGTAATAATACCGCCACTACGCTCCAGACCCAGCGCGACGGCCTGCCGATTGTCACCAGTCTGCCAGAAGGCTTCCTGAATACGAGAGAGAAGAAAAACTTCGTAGTCCATCGAGAGACCAAACAGGGCGCAGAAGAGGAGAATTGGACTGGATGCCTCGACGAAGCCCAGCGGTGTAAAACCCAGCATTTGATGCAGAAAGCCGTCTTGAAAGATGATCACCAGTGCTCCATAGCTGGCTAGAATCGAGAGCGTATTCATAAGAATGGCTTTCAGCGGCAAGATGACTGAACGGAAGAAGAAAAACAGCACGATGTAGGTGACAAGCGCCACGACAAGGATCGCGATGGGAAATGAGGTGTACAGCGAGGTCACATAGTCAATGTTGGCGGCGGACTGACCTGAAACAAGAACGGTAATGCCGTGACCCGGCGGGGTGTTGCGTATGGTTTGAGCAAGTGCCTGTGAGCGCAGGTCCAGCGCGTCGTATTTACTGATAATCTGGACTGCCATAGTATTCCCGGCTACAGTTGACCGACTCAGGGCAGAGACATAGGGATCGACATTGATTGAAGGGTGCAGATAGAACTGTTCATACTGATCCAGCGTAAAACGGGGATCGGCACTGACAATGCTATCAACGCGAGCCACTCGCGGATCAGCCTCGATTCGCTGAATATAGTCATAGAGATTGCGAATGTTTGTCTCGGTCATGACGTTTCCCGTCGTTTGTATCGCCAGAACGATGGGAGTGCTCTCACGCGAGTTGAAGCGTGTAGCGAGCAGATCATAGGTCTGACGCGAAGGGACATTGTCGGGCAAAATAGAAGCGTCCGGCGATGAAAAGCGTACTCCTAGAAAGGGTAGCCCGAGCAGGATCAGAATAAGCAGAACTGGCACAAAAATACGCACCGGATAGCGCATCACGAAATGCGAGAGACGATACCAGAAACCATGGTGCTCTGCCACTGACTGGCGACTCTTCCAGAGACGCGGCAAACGTACCGGCAGCAAGTTGACCCGTGTACCCAGAATGCTCAGGACGGCGGGTAAGAGGGTTGTCGCAGCCAGGACTGCCATTGCGACAACCATGACACCTCCAATCCCGACCGAGCGCAACATGTTGACCGGAAAGATCACTAATCCCAGGAGTCCAATCGAGACCGTCAAACCAGAAAAGGTGACAGCGCGACCAGCCGTGGCGACGGTGATTGCTACAGCCTCGTTGACATCGTGTCCACGCGCCAGTTCCTCGCGAAAACGGCTAACCATAAAGAGCGAGTAGTCTACACCCAGTCCCAGACCAAAAAGGGTGGTGATGTTGAGCACAAAAATAGAGAGCGGGGTCAACTGGCCCAGCCAAAAAATGATCGCCAGAGTGACGCTCACAGCAGCTCCCCCTACGATCGCGGGTAGAACCGCAGCCACCATAGAGCGAAAAACCAGCAGCAGTGCGATGATAGCAAAAGGGAAGGCCAGAAGCTCAGCCCGGCGCAGATCTTGCTCGCTTACGGCCTGAATATCCGCATAAAAAACCGGCCCACCTCCAACACTGGTCTGTAGATCGGGTACTTTAGTAAGACGACGCTCCAGTTCAGGCAAAAGCCTGGGAGCCGAGTCGGAGTCAATGTTCAAGGAGACATTGACATAGGCAGCATGACGATCCAGTGAGATCTGACGCAGATTCTGAGTAAAGCTGCTTATGCTTGCCACCTCTGACCAGGAGGTCAGACCGCTCAGAGCTTGATCCGCCTCCTGAGCAAAGCGACTATCATCAGCACTATATTTCTGACTCGTAAAAACGATCTGGACAACAGTTGGCTTAAGGCCTAATTTCTGGACCAGAAGATCTACAGCACGCTGCGATTCCGCGTCGGGACTGATAAACCCTCCCGACTGAAGCACGCCACTGGCCTGTGGAGCAAATGGCAAAGCTACTGCTACCACAATTATCCACAACCCAACTATCCACCAACGATAACGGGTCGCTTTCGCGATCAACGTGGAGTTTTTTGCACTCTCTGGCATTCCTGTCTCTTCTCTGTTTTCTGGGAGGGCACGCAAATAGTGGAAGATTCTGGAGAGACGCATCCACTCGACTCCCTGGCTAGAATGTTATATGATAAGGATCACTTCTCCAATTCCTATAAGTAAAACGTAGGCCCCAAAAGGGCTTTCGTCAAGAGGAGAAGTCTATGAATTATCACTGATTTTTCAAAATCAGGATGACTCATAAGTTCCTTCCAGACCTTCTCTAGCTGGAAGAAAAACGTCCATGAAGGAGTTTTAGC
>DAOTTL010000106.1:0-16111 GCA_034438135.1 Ktedonobacteraceae bacterium
GAGCGTCTTTGCAAGCCGTAGAAAAGGTAGGCATGACTCATAAATGGGGAGTAGAAAAAGTGAGCCAATCAGGCTTCTCTGTGCGTATTAAGTATGGAGGGGCTTGTTCGCCAGAACATAAAGAATATAAGAGTGTGCGATCTAATAAAAGTGGCCCTGAGCCAGTGGCAACATTCTACTTTGTGGAGTAGAAATAAAGGGGCAGAAAGAACATAATGATACAACCCGCAGAGCGTTCCTTGCTTATTGTTGAAGATAATGATAAGGATTTCGAACTCGTGCAGTGGGCATTGAAAAAGGTCGCCATTCAGGCCACTGTTTATCGCTGTGGTGATGGGCAGGAAGCTCTTGACTTTCTTTATCATCAGGGTTCCTATACTGATGAAACTAAGGCTCCACGACCAACGGTCGTTTTGCTCGATCTAAGATTACCTGGAATCGGTGGTCAGGAAGTATTGGAGCGGCTCAAAAGCGATGAAAAGCTAAAGATAATCCCCGTGGTTGTGTGGACAAGTTCGTCCGAACGTGAAGATATTGAGAATTGTTTAAAACAGGGTGCAAATAGTTATATTTTGAAGCCTATGGATATTCATATGCTGATGGATGTTTTAAAATGTCTGAACCAATATTGGTTCGAGGTAGCTTTGCTCCCTGAGATTGCTGATACAGAGCTATGATCGAGAGAAATCCGAAAATTTGTCTCATTGACGATAATGCTGAGGACCGGGAGGTGTGTAAAAGGTATCTTGCGCAGGATACTGATTATACCTACCATATCTTTGAAGCGGATTGCGCTAAGCAGGGGCTTGATCTGTGCCGGAAGATCCAACCGGACTGTGTTCTGCTTGACGACGATCTGCCGGATAGCCGGGGACTCGACGTTCTCTCGCAATTTGCCATGGAGAACGGCTCATTGATCTCTGCCGTGATCGTGCTGGTAAGTGTAGAGGATGAAGCTATGGCTCTGGATGCTATGAAAAAGGGTGCTCAGGATTATCTGGTTAAAACAGAGATGACCCCTGGAAATCTTTTTCGTGCTATTCACCAGTCGATTGAACGAACCGCTATGCGCAGTACGGTGGCGCGGCAACAGCGCGACCTGGAACAGAGAAATCAGGCCCTGCGCTCTTTTGCCTATGCCCTGGCGCACGATATGCGTGCTCCGCTACGCGCGATCAATGGGTTCTCGCAAATTATTGTGGAAGACTATTTTCAGACCATCAGCCCGGAGGTGCAGCACTATGTGACTGGCATTGTCCAGGCTGGCAGGCAGATGGATCAGATCATTGAAGGACTTCTCCACTATACTCGGATCGAACATCAACCGGTTCGTCGTCGGAGCGTCGAACTCTCCTATCTGCTGCGACAAATTTCCGGCGAGCTGACTGGACGACTGCGGGAGATGCAGGCGACTTTGACAATCGCGCCCGATTTACCGCGCGTTTATGGCGATCTAACGCTTCTCAGACAGGTCTTTACGAATCTGATCTCCAATGCTCTGATCTATCATCGTCCAGACCTGCCTCCGCAGGTGATCATTCAGTGGCAGCCTCAGGATGAGTATGCTCTCTTGCGCGTGATCGATAACGGCATTGGCATTGCTCCCAAATACACCGAAAAGATTTTCCAACTCTTTCAACGACTCCATGGCGAGGATGAATACCCCGGTAGCGGCATTGGCCTGGCCATAGTGAAAAAGGCCGTCGAACTTATGGACGGTCAGATATGGGTTGAGTCCGAGCCTGGTCGGGGAAGCACCTTTCTGCTTAAACTACCCCTTGCACCTTGAGCTTCCTCTCTTACTCCTGAGAATGAAGTTGCTTGAAACATCCCTCTAAAATAATGTTTCAGAGCCTCACGTGAAACTAGAGGAGCTAAGGGACAGTGTCTATAATAGACAAATAGAAGAACAATTCTTGCAGCGGAAGTGTGGCGAGAGGGATGCCTTCCAGACGGTTACACAGAGGTTTTTCTCCAGGGGAGAGAAAAGCAGCGGAGGTGGAGAGGATAGTTCTCTGTCAGGGTGTGAGAGGTCTTCATAAAAGAACTAGTTTTTTCAATAGACTCTCGTTCATGAGAAAATAATTCGGAGTTTTACCCGTGAGGTTTCTTATTATAGATGATAGCTCTGCTGATCGAGAACTGATTATACAGAGATTACGTAAGGATTTTGCCAATGCTGAGTTTGTTCAGGTATCTCTACCTGAAGACTTTGAGCGGATCATGGCATGTAATCATTTTGATGTGATACTCACCGATTATCAGCTCAACTGGAGCAATGGTCTGGAAGTGCTCAATACCCTCAAGCAGCGTTTCCCAGATATTCCTATTGTAATGGTAACGGGTACGGGGAATGAAGAAATTGCCGTAGAGGGTCTGCGTTCGGGTTTAAGTAACTATATCCTTAAGCAACATCTGGATCAATTGCCCCATGCGGTCCGCGAGAGTCTGGAAAAAGCCCATTTGCACAGGCAATATGAAGAGGCGATAAAACAGTTACGGTTCTCAGAGGAACGTTACCGTGAGATCTTTGAACATGGTCTGACCGCGATTTTTGTAGCTACCCCCCAGGGCAGGTTGCTGGCGTGTAATCCAGCCTTCGCCCGTATCTTTGGTTATCAATCGGTTGCGGAGATGCTAAGAGCTGGCCTGCCAAAGCTGTATGTACACGCAGATGATTATCAGTCTTTCGTCAACCTTCTCAAGGAGAAGAAACACCTGGAATATCACGAGGCACAAATGATGCGTCGTGGAGGCGAGCCGATCTATGTGGTAGGAAATATCAAGGGCACGTTTAGCGATACAGGAGAATTGATTGAAATTGAAGGATATCTCTTCGATAATACTGAACAGAAGAAATTAGCGGAACAACTACAACAGGCGCAACGCCTTGAGAGTGTGGGATTGCTGGTCAGCGGGATTGCGCACGATTTTAATAATATGCTCTCCGGAATTCTGGGGTATACACATCGTGGCATGTCCAAGATCACCGCTACTCACCCGCTCTACGATCATCTGCGACACATTCGGGAGATTAGTAGTAGAGCTGCCAGGATGACGCATCAGTTGCTGGCTTTCTCGCGTCGGCAGGTTTTGGAGCCGATAGATGTCAATCTGAATGTTGTGGTGGAAAACCTGCTCAGCTTCTTTGGAAAAATTATCTCCGATCAGGTTGAGATTCAATTTATACCTGATACGGAACTGGCAACGGTCCATGTCGATTATGCTCAGATTGAGCAGGTTCTCATAAACCTCTGTATCAATGCACGCGATGCTATGCCACAGGGGGGCAAGATTACGATCAGAACGAGCAATGTTTCACCCGAAAAAGCTCAAAAGCTCAGTCGGGGACAGTTGCGGGCCGTTCCCCATATCCTCCTCTCGATCCATGATATGGGCATTGGAATGAACGAGCAGACTCGTGCACGGATCTTTGAACCGTTTTTTACGACGAAAGAGGTCGGTAAGGGTACCGGTCTGGGACTTTCGATGGTCCACGGTATTATTGGACAGCATAATGGTTTTATCGATGTGAGCAGTCGCGTGGGCCAGGGCACTACTTTCTCAATCTATCTGCCATCTGTCAAACGTGTACCTGATAGTGTTGAACCTGCCATTGAGATTCCGACTCCTGCTGTGCAATCGGCTAGTCGAGCTACAATCCTGGTCGTTGAGGACGACCCTGATATCCGTTATCTGCTCGAAGATTCGCTTGGTGAGTGCGGTTATGTCGTTATCAGTGCGCCGGATGGTGTAGAGGGGTTGAAGATCTATCAACAGGAGCATTCCTCGATCTCATTGATTATCTCCGATCTGGTGACTCCCAGGATGAACGGCAAGGAACTCTATGAACGTGTCATTCAGATCAACCGGGCAGCAAAGTTTCTCTTTGTGAGCGGCTATCAGGCGAACCAGATCAGCCACAATTTTGTGCTGGAGGAAGGTTTTGCCTTTTTGCCCAAACCTTTTGATCTGGATGAGCTGGCTGCACGCGTCCAGGATTTGCTCATAAAATAAAAGAGAGAGAGAGATGGGTCTTTCAGTCACGAAGCGGCTGAAAGACCCATCTCTCTCTCTCTCTCTTTCTTTCTTTTACCCCTCTTTTTCAAAGAGAAGATTTTCTAGCCACTCAATTTGGATGCGGTTTGGACCAGTCAGATAGTGCTTATAGACATCATTGACGGACCTCTTTGTGGTCCAGAGCACAACATGCTTGCCTTTTTCCTGGAGCGTTTTAATAACCTCTCCGAAATCAGCATCGCCTGTTCCAATGATATAAGTATTGATCTCCGGCTGTTCTCGCAGTACATAGTGAATTTTTTCGATCAGGACATGGTCAGAGGCGTCGGCTTTCTCCTCGCCAGCCATATCTGGCATATAGCGAGCGCGTCTCAACGCTGCCTGGTCTCCGGCAAAGGTTGGGCGGTCCCAGTTGGCTACTGCCCATTTCTGGCGTGGGAGACCATGGCGGGTGGCGGCTTCGAGCAGGCGTGTTGCCAGCGAGGCTCCGTTCAAACGCTGGCGCAGTACCTGAGCGTCGGACACAGGCATCTGAGGGAGCAGATTTAACAGACTGATCTTGATGTTTTCCCAGTCCAGCATAAGTGCGAGTGGCTGATTGGATGAAGAGACTGGTTTGGGATCGTCTTCCTGGACGGTGTGATCTATGAGCGTCATGAGATACTTTTCTAGAAAGCCGCCTTTGATACGCCAGTGAGGATCATTATCTGCGGTAGAAATCGTCAGAACCTCCAGGGTGCACATCTCATCCAGATATCTGCCAACTGTACGGATGCCATCCTTCTGGCAGTGTTCATACAGTTCGGATTCTGGTAGACCCAGGCGACTTTTAGCCTGGTGCTGGAGGATAAGAAAGGCGATCTGGCGATGGATGGGGGTGACCTGTCCCTCTTCCTCGTTCCACCACAGACTGCTATACCGTTCGTCGCGCATAGCGCGATCCACTGCTCGGTCCACATCTGCTGGTCCTACAAGGCGTCGGCGTTCAATATTCAGGCAGTCAGCCATTCTTTCAGAGAGCGCCTGAATCAGCCAGGGATGGCCCTCGGTGGCGTCCCACAGGTGCTCAATGGCCTCAGGGAGCCAGGTGACTCCATCCTGTTTGACTGGCAGGGCCGCGATCTTTTTCATGGCGGCTTTTTCAACAAAAGAGACGTTGTAGGCCTCCATATTGCCCCATAGACTATGCTCATAACGTCGGCGCATGACTGCGTAAGGCTCGGACCCGGTACAGATGAAGAGGATATTTGAGTGTCCCTGGACCTTGCTGCGCAACCATGAGAGAAAGGCTTCGTTTATCGGGTCCTTGGGGTCCGCGATGCGCTCAACCAGGTATTGAACCTCATCGAAGCAGATCAGAATGCTCTCGCGTCCCGCCTGGATTCTGAGGTTTTCAAGAAAATCCTCGAAAACAACCCAGGGTGGGTCCAGTTCAAAGGCCTGTGAACCTGGAACCGTGAGTGCAAACTCTGACAGCTCAGGCTTCAGTCTCACCTGCTCGATAACATTGCGGATAAGCTGGCGTACCAGTTGAATAGTTGTCATATTGGAGTCGCCAAGGGCGTCCTGCAAATTGAGCAAGAGAGGTAAGGTAGTGTTTCCACAACGGCTACAGAGCTGGTTCATAAGGGTCGATTTACCGACGCGCCGAATGCCATTGACGAAGTACAGCCTGAGTAGACGACCACCCGCAAAGCTTCCAAGCAGATCTTTCAGTTCTCTATCACGTCCATGGAAGAGGTCGGTGCGCTCAGCAGTGACAGGTGTGCCGGTCATATAGCGCTGCTTCAATGGAATTGGCAGACCTATCGAACTCACCGGCACATGTCCAGTGTAGTGAACTGATGGGGTCGCTTCACCACTTTTGTATGTGACATCGATAGAAATCTCTACACTTGTGTTCACCCCATCGCTGACTTCAACGATGCCTTCGACGATGGTTTCACCCTCAGGTTCAAGGTGTGCGAGTGGAGCCGTCACGTCTGGGAAATAGAGACAGGGCGATGAACTGGTGAAGACGACACGAATGTTTCGTATCTCCTCGCTGCCAGGATTTGTGAGCCGGGCAAAGATGCGCGTTCTATAGATTTCGCCTGAGCGAGGGATATCCAGTTGCAGCTTCAGGGACTCCAGTGGAGAGATGATAATCTCTGAATCGCCAGGAGTAGTGGTCCGTATGGATATGTTCTGAATGACCCGTTCACAGGCTTGCTCTAACCTGGCGATCTCAAAGGGGAGTTGCAGGCTTTCACGCGACCTTTGAAGTAGCGGAAGCTGCTCCCTCATCTCTCTGATCAGGTGGTGCGCCTGCTGATCGTTAATCTCTGTGTGAAGGGTCTGGACTAACTGTAGCGTCTCGCGGATGGGTGCAACGGTTGCGGGTGCATTTTCAGGATACTTTGCGATGACGGCGTCTATGAGTTGCTGTGCGTCTGATATCTTCTCTGCCAGTGCTTTAGCGGTAGTGACTGCCATAAATGAGTCAGCCACCTGCTGAATAACGTGTTCAGCATCGCCAGGATGCGGACTGCGTTGTCCCCCGGATGGAGGCATTTCAGCTTGAGAATGTCGCTCGATGTACTCGTTTTCAACGGTTCTGGCTGAGCCAGCGGTAGTCGTTTCATCGTGCATCGGCGTTTTTTGCAGGCGCAGTTCAAACATACGAACATCATTCTCGGTCATCGAGGTCTTCTGCCAGTCCTGTCTGAGAATGCGCAGTGCTCCGTCCTCGAAGCTATTGCGTTCCGCCCAGAACAGCAGCGCACGAAGAACCGGTGTTTTGCGCTGCGGAGAGAGAGCTTTGGCCAGAGAGGTCAGATGCCATTGACTGCACAGGCAACGCCAGGCGGCGTGCAAATCGCCCGCCCGCTCGTTGAGCTTTGCTGCGCACTCCCAGTTTTTCCAGTTGCGCCGCTCATTGGTATAGGAGACGCGTTGACGGAACCATTCGATGCCCGCAGCCACCAGCGAGGTTTCAATGAAATCGCGGGTCAGTCTGTCCAGCTCGTCGAACTCAAGACGTTCTTTGGGATCAGGAAAAACGTGATCGGTATCGCGCAGAATACGGTTAATTCGTCTGAAATGATCGCGCAAATCAGTATCGACCTCTTCAGACGAATGCGTTCTGATAGAGTAAAGCGCCGCCAGCAGATGTGCTTCATAGAAGGGTGAGCGCAATAAAAGAGCAGCCAGTACATCTTTGCGCTCCTGGTCGAGCGCCCACAGCAGGCACAGTTCAAAAACCTCAGTATTGTGATCATCATTCTCTAAGATGGGCAGCAGTTCATTCAGGGCCTCGTGTGCCCTTGGAGGTAAACGGCGGAGCGCACAGGCCAGATTCCAGCGAGCGGTCCAGGCAGTATCCAGTCGATAGGATGGTATATTGATGGCATCTTCCAGGAGTTGAATAATCTCATGAATATCGGTAGCAATTCCAAAGCGACTCAGCGCGTAAGCATACCATTCTTTGGCCAGGGGGTCATTAGGTTTATGAAAGTGAATATTCTGAAACTTCCGCAGTGCGCCTGGATTCTGGCGCAGAAGGAGATCGCGAGCCTCACCAAAGAAGCGATCCGGTTGACCTCGGAAGCGTATTTCGGTGCTGGGATCCCGATACTCGGGTCTGGCTGTTAAACGCAGACGTAGATTGGCCTTGAAGTCGTCCTCGACCTGTTCCAGCACAGAGCCAAGTGCGCTAACATTGCCTTTTTCAAGCGCTTGCCGCATCTGTTCACGTATCGAAGAGGTCAGAAACGTTGAAAGGATCTGAGGGCGTTTCAGTATACGCACCGCAGTTCGCGTGGCAACCGGTGCAATATGTTCGCCAACATCTTGCCAATGTTCCTGGATCTTCTCCAGTTTCGTTGGGACCTCCATGGCCAGGACGGTTTCGATATTCTCTCGTATAAAGCGTTCATGAAAGATTGTGTCGTTCTCGCCTGTGCGTCGTGTTTCTTCCAGATTGGTTAGCATCATTTCATTGATATTAAGAACAAGTTGGGGAGGAATATAGCCCCAGGCAGATATTACAAAGGTATTAATTGTCTCCAATACACTCTCAGCAACAATCTCACCTGTTTGAATACGCACAATTTCGTAGTGCATGATAGATTTTAGCGCATCATTGAGTGCCAGGCGCATGGGCTTGGTGGGATGGAGAGAAGAGTTTCCGCCGCGAAATAGTTCATGCGCGGCCTGGAACAATCTCAAACACTCGTCAAGGTTGCCGCTTCGTTTGACGATCTTGCTGGCTAGGAAATCAAGCGCAAAGCCCAGGGTAATAAGTTCGGCTGTGCGGGAACCATCGCGAATTGCTGAACCTGACGGAAGATTTGTTCTTAAACTCTCGATTACAATGCGATTTTTCTCCCAATGCTCCTGCGAAAAATCTTCGGCACTCGTATCGACCATAGTAAGGAGGCGAGGTAAAGCTTTCACGATTTGCTCAGCAGACCAGAATTTCCATTCAATTGGCTCATTCATGCTACAGGCAATCTCCTTCTACTAAAACTGAAAAAACTCTTTTTGTGGAGGGTTAAAAAACTGCCCTGCCATATTTTTACAGTGGATAAAAAAATCACCAATAATCAGACCCTACCACTTTTAAGGGGCAAGCAGTTCTCTGGCTTGCGCTGTCAATACTAGTGTTTAAGAAAAAAAAGGAGAGACAATGGTAGTAAACAGAGATTATTTTATGATATCGGTTATCTCATGTCAACTATAATAAAACTGCTATCAAGGGTGCTTCAAAAAGCCTGTTTTTCATGCTTGCAGCGGAGAGAACCTCAGCGCAGCTCTGGACCGCACTCAAGGGGCTGCACCCTCTCTATTCCTGCTTTTCTCATCCTTCAAGCGAGGCCTGACAGAGCACAATAGTCCTGGCAGTTCCCGTGCAAATGTTGGATTACGATTCACGGCATCCCCAGCTTTATCAGAAACCTCAAGATAGATAAGCGCCTCATTTCACTAAAGTAGATCATGAGACTTTTAACGAGCAAAAGAGTGCTTCTGATTTTGTATATGATTGACTTTTGTCTTTTTGATAGTGTATTATAAATATGTGTATTAAATTCGAGCGTTTGTAGACCAGATAAGCGAGCGCTCCAGTTGAGCATGTTGCTTTCTCTGTAATAGCTGCTTCTTGATAAAGTTGGCACTTATCACCTGTTGCTGCATATCGCATAAGGAGAAAAAGTGTTTTAGAGGTCGTGGCTCATCAGTGAATTACTCTATCTCAGCAGTTGAAATGCTTGCTATATGGTTGTATGTTCTAAAGGATGGTAAAGTGCGAAAAAGAGCGACTTATTTATTTGCCATAGCTGGTATTTTGTTGGTGTTAGCATCCCTGACATCTATGGAGGTTTTTGCTGCTCCGTTATCACGCAATATTGGCACAGTGATTACCACGCATAACGCGAAATCCTATGACAATATTCTCATACAAACATTGATTGATGCCGAAATCGGCCCATCATCGAAAAATCAGCAAAAGGTTATTTCCCCTTATGATGATGGGGTAGGAAACCCAACTATTGGTATTGGATACAATCTGAAAGTCCAGGGAGTTTTTCAGGCAGTTGCTGTCTACTTTGGAGTTGATCCGAAATCCAATTTATTGGACAAAAAGCAAAAGGCTACCGTAAATGGTTATGTAACTCAAATGACTAATGTAATCGCAGCTTATGACGGCGATATCTCGACCCTGGATACGGCTTTGAATCAAGTTATGGACAGTATAAAATCGGACGCCTCATTGCCCGTAAATTTTAAAAGTGCTGTCTATAGTGCCTTTGCTTTTAATGATCTGGCGGATGCAGAGAATACTGGATTATTTACTACTATAGAAAGTAGTGTATTGCATGAGGAAAGAGCCCTTTCCAATGCACTCGGTAGTAGCGATTTCAGTAACTCACTTGAGCGAGCAACGCTCATATCTTTACAATACAACGGTATCAAGATAGCAAAATCGCCAAAACTCACCACTGATATTAGCAATGGCAACCGCGCAGAAGCCTGGTACGAAGTCCGTTACAATACAGACGCTTCTAATGATTCACAGAATGCAAGCTATAACTCTTCAATTGCAACAGGCGTTGCTATCCGCCGCGATTATGAGAGCGATTTGTTCGGACTTTATAATGGCGATCCGTTCAGTAATTCCTCAACTGTTACCAATGACGAGGCGACGCCGATAGCTGCAATGGTGCTGGCGCACGAAAAACAGCTATTTCAATCGGTGATACCTGACAAGAGCAGCCTTTATAACAATAGATACTTTGTAGATCCCAATACGCTGATTGCCAACACAAATACAAATTATGTTGATGCTATATCGGCAGTGGATAATGCAAGCGATGTGGGCGAGTCGGATTTCAAAGTCAGAAATCTCACAGACAATCTCGCTCCCGCCGTCAACTATCTGCTTACCAGTTCCGGCGCACAAGGGGCGGGCAATGTCCTGGTTTTCCAGCAAGCAGACAAGATAGACCTGTCGGCATACAAAGGGATGGGGATTGCGGCCTTTGTGCAGAATAGTGGGGTGCATCAAATCACGATGAACAATGGCAGTGATCTGATTTACACCAATGCCAACGATACTATAGTCCTGGGAGCGGGAGTAGATCAGCTTACTCTTCAGGGTGCAACTACTACTGTTGACGCAAGCCATCTGACCCAGGCTGCTAATCCTGATCTTCTGATAGACAATATCACCTTTGGCGGTGCGGTCATTGGCACGGGTGATGATACTCTGGTCTCTGGCTCAACTGATGCCTACGGTAGGACATATACATTGAGTGGGGCAGTTCTGACCATAACGAAAGGCAGCAGTTCTGTCACTATCAAGGGGTTTGAAAATGACGATTTTGGAGTAGATATCCAGCCAGCCTACACTTTTACGCAACTGAACGTACCCACAGGGACCGTGGCGATTGGTATCAACGATGCCGGGACTATCGTGGGTGGGGGATTTGATAGCGGCCCAGGCTTTGTGGGCACGCAGAAGGGCGGTTTCAAGACGTTCGATTACCAGCCTGGGCCGCCGCCAGCGCCATGCTCTGGCTGCAATTGGGATGTAGCCACAGGAGTCAACAATAACGGCCAGATAGTGGGCTATAGTGGGGTAGCCGACTACGCGATCAACAACCCGGATACGTGGCTATCTACCAATGGCGCGTTCAGCAACATTGTCGCACCTGATTCCCAGTCCACTTTCGCCTACGGCATCAATGACAATGGACAGGTCGTCGGGCAGTATGCAGACAACACCTCTAATAGTGGGCTGCATGGCTTTCTCTATTCAGGAGGTGCATTTACAACCATGGACGAACCGGGTGCAGCTGTTACGAATCTGCTTGGCATCAACGATAGCGGTCAGATCGTCGGGTCTAGCAACCTCGGCAGTTTCCTCTATACGCCAGGCGCAAACGGCAAGCCTGCCACGTTCACTCTTATCACTACACCCACCGGTGGTAGCACTTTTGTGAAAGCCATTAACAATAATGGGCAGATGACGGGCTATTTCTACAGCCAGTCCAATGTATACGGGTTCATCTATGATGGCAAGAACTTTACACAGTTCGCGTTGCCGGGGGCAAATGGGGCATTTGCCTATCCCACAGGTATCAATGACTCTGGGGATATCATACTCAACGATTATGGTACGTTGAGCTTCATTGGAGTCCCTGCTCCTACCAATTAGGCGGCTTTGGCCAGTTCGACTATCCATTTGGGAATTTCGTGGCTCATACACTCTTTCGCTGATCCTGAGAGTCACCTTCAAATATGAGTCATCCCTGCTTTTGCAAAAGCAGGGATGACTTATATACAGACTTGCTTCTTCTCATTGAAAAAAAGAATAGGCCCTTTGACTCGCTTCCCCTGCACATAATACAATGGAGTCGATGCCAGGCGTTCCATCTGACAAGAGAGGGGAAGTAGCACACGATGATTCCACAGGACGATTTTACCCCACACGGCTATCTGGATAACCCTTATCACTCCTGGAAGCTCAATCCCAGTGGGGTGCTGCGTTCGCAGGCTCCTTTGGGGATGGGCTGGCATGTCCCGAACCTGGGAAGTTACGTCAATAATCAATTTCAATATACAGCTCATCTGACCATCGGGTTGAAGATCAATGATCTTGTGCTGGTCACGCCCGAAGATTTTCATCGTCATAAATGTACGATTACCAGTTCAACGCATACCAAAAATCGGCTGACGTATACTTGCACTGTTCCGCAGTACGATCTGAAGGTGGATATCTGCTACTTTCTGGTGCAGGAGCATGTGCTGGGCTGCACGATCGAGCTATCCTGTGCTCTGGACTATCCCTTGCAACTCACCTGCTATCTGATCCATCTGCACACGCACAATCCGCATACGAGTCGTCTCTGGGAGCATGGCTGGTATGCGCTGCAAGCACGTGATGAGGGCTATGGGATGATCGGACTTGCCAGCGAGGGGGATGTTTTTCTCCACGGTGCGCGGGCCGCTGATGCTACTCCCTTGCAGTGGGGCGAGAGGGGCTTCTGCACGAAGTTATCCGAGGTTTCGGCCTGGGCAAATGGCGCACGTGTGCCCTTGCCGGGGGTGACGCAGAGAGAGGATGATGGCGGCTGGCAGCGACGAGTGTTGGCTCTGCCTTGCGTGCTGACGTTGTCTGGTTCGCCTGTGAGACTGAACGCTCTGCTGGCGCGAGGCGTTTCACAGGATCAGGCCTATCAGTTTTGGTGCGAGGGGCTTGAAGAGATTGCGCGTGCCGAGTCGGCTCATCGTCAGGACGATGAACAGTTCTGGCAAACCACCCCTCAGTTGAGCGGAGACTGGCCGGATAGTTGGAGGCGCGGTCTGGTCTACGATTTTGAGACCTTGCGTATGGTGATGCGTCCCTCCGCTGGCGTCGTGGGCAATGTCTTTGATGGGATGCAGATTCAAGCGCCGCGCCTGGTTCTGGCCGAGGCCGCGATGGATGTGCTTTTTCTGAGCTACGCAAATCCTGAACTGGCGGCAGAGATCTTGCTGGCACATTTTGAGTACGCGTCTCGTCCAAACCTTCCATGTATGCGTGAGGATGGTAGTTACAACATGGTGGCGGACGATGGACAGATCTGTGGAACTGCGCCAGAGTGGGGCTATCCACTCTGGTGCTGTCAGCAACTATGGTTGAGGTCGGGCGATCTCTCCTGGCTGAGTCGGATCTATCCAGGGGCGGCGGCGTATTTGCGCTGGTGGTTGGATTATCGCCGCGATAGCGAGGGTTGGGAAATTTACGCCTGTTCGTGGGAGAGTGGCCAGGATGTGTCCAGTCGCTTTGGTCCCCAGCAGACTGGTGGGACGATCATTCAGCATGTGCGTCCGGTCGATTTGCAGGCCAGTATGGCTCAGGGTGCGGCTCTATTGGCGAACTGGGCCAGTGTGCTGGCCTCAACGTATGATGACGAGGCGCTGCATACTCTCTATGCTAACGAGACCACTTTCTGGGAAGAGATTGCCCGTGAATTTACGATCAAGACCCAGTTAATGTGGCGTGAGGGCTGGTTTCGAGACTTCGATGCGGTGGCCCGAGTATGGTCCAGCGAGCGCGATGCCATGCACCTGGCCCCTGTTTTTTGTGGCGTGGCTGCCCCAGGACATGTTGAGCAGTTGCGGCCAATTTTTGCGCAACCGCCGCGACACAGCAGTCAATGGGCACCCCTGAGCTGGCCACCGGTTGTTCTGACGCTGATTGGTGCCACGGCGAACGCCGGTCAGCATCAAGAAGCTGTCGAACTTGCCGCGCAATTTATCGATGGCAGTTATCGCAGCACCGATAGCCGTACCCTCGACGAGTTCGGCGGTTTACCCGGTGTGACCCGTGAGTATCGCCTTCCGGTGACGCGTGGCAAGTGGGGCGAGGCTGAGTACGTGAACGCTGGTATCGAGGGCTATGGCTGGGGAGCATTGAGCATCCATCTACTCATACATCATCTGCTTGGTCTATCTGCCATTGATCCCGCTACCATCGTTCTGGCTCCAACCCTCCCTCAAGCTCTGCGCCGTCCTGGCGCAACCTATACCGTCGCGCCCATTCCCTGGGGGAAGTACCTGCTGAGCCTCACCTGTCAGGTGAAAGACGCAAACCGTTACGAGGCAACCTTCCAGGTGAGTCCACGTGTACAAGCAGATCCGCTAGCGCAAGAGACTGAGGCTCCGTCAGAAACGGTCGGCGAGCAGGAGTATCATTGGGAAGGAACCTGGGGCGAAGAGCGAACATTTCAATTGGACCACTGATAGTTGACTAATGGCAGGGTTTCCAAGACTCTGCCTACCTCCACTTCAGCCAGATCAGTCCATGGTACAACTGAGTTTCCCAGACGCTCCAGGTATGATATCCATGCTCCAGGTCAAAGGTGTAGTTCAGGTGAAGTGCTTTCAGTTTCAGGATAAATTGTTGGGTATCGGTGAGGTAAGGCTGATCTTTTGTGGCTGCTCCCAGAAAGATGCGTAGCTTCCAGGCCTGGGGCTCCTCTGGCAGGGTTAAGACGGGACTGTTGACCTGTATATAGGCATTATTCTGTCCCCAGACGCTCCCGTCAGCTATATAGTATCCTGCCAGCGCGATAACTGAGCCAAAGATAGCGGGATGATGAACAGCAATATTCATCGCACCAAACCCTCCCATGGAAAAGCCGCCAATTGCACGGTCGCTGGCCTGGGGGATCGTGCGATACTTCTGATCAATGTAATGCACCAGATCGAGCGCCACGAAATTCTCGATGAGTTGCGTTTGATCAAAACTATTCCCCCACTCGCTGGTTTCTCCACTCTGTCCATTCCCATCAGGAAAAACCAGGATCAATTCAGGTATCTCTCCATGCCCGATGAGAGTATCAGCAGATTGGACCGCTTTGGCACCGCTGGTCCAATCGTACTCGCTACCTGGGGAACCATGAAGCAGGTAAAGCGTGGGATAGCGCCGCTCTGGCGTTGCCGTATTCTGATAGGATGGAGGGAGATAAATCAGGAACGAACGGCGTTGCCCATGCAATGCCGGGCTGACCATGCTATCTGCGATCAGGGTGCCATGTATGGCAGCTGGCGGGAGATTGTGTAACCCAACCTCAGGTGAATAAAACAACAGATAGCCAAGGCCGCTACTCAATAGAAAGAGTCCTAGCAGGGTGAAAAGGCCCAACCAGGCGCAGAAAAGGCTCCATGTACTGCCTTGTCGCACATTTTCTTCGGCAATTGCCTGTTTCTCTGTCTGCCTGGAACTGAAACGGGTGTGCCAGATCAGTTGCACGAGTTGCCAGATAGGATCAAATAACACTTCGCTCAGGGTACGCCCTATGATTGTACCAAGATAGGCACCAAGCAGGCCGCTAGCGAGGAGAACAACAATTGTATGTGCCAGCATGCCTGTATTGAGCACCTCAAGATGTCCACCAGGATCGTAGTGTGGCAACAGTTCTTGCTGAATGAATGGCAGAATGTAACTGAGACCATACACGATCCCAGATCCGATCGTAGCTCCTAAGCGTTGTCGGCTGACCATTGCGCTGACCAGGGCGGCAATGGTAATCAAAAGGAGCGCGGAGATCAACCCGGTGGTTAAGGGATCAAGACCCGCGGCGTCTATGGGCGTGGTCAGGTCTGGCTGGATTGGCGGAGAAAAAAAGAGCCAGTTTATGAGCAGTGCGATGCCCAGGCCAATCAAAATGCGCCAGAGTGGGGCATAGTGCTGGCCGCGTGCTGGCCGTTCTGGCTCAGATATGCTTTGGGTATCCATAGGAAGTCTTTCCTTTTGTGCTTCCGCTGTTTGGTAGCGCAAGTAAGTGATTAAGTCAGCGCGGAGGCTAGCTGGACTAGATGTCCGCCGTTCAAAGCGTAGTTGGAAACACTGCCTCATACCAGGGCAACTCCTGAACATCTCTCCATCAACTTCTAGAGTGTTGCTGATACATTTTCTGAAACCTTAGCCTGTTTGCCTCTACCCGCGAACCTTTCGCGCAATTACCACCAGTCCTATTTGTTTGCTAACTGAGAAATCATACATTGAAATATCGTAATATAAATAGGAGCAGGGCTATTTACTACATGGCAGAAAAGGCTC
>DAOTTL010000107.1:0-11476 GCA_034438135.1 Ktedonobacteraceae bacterium
CGGTCCCTCTGGCTTGTCTGGATGCTCTATTATTGCACCTGCGAAAACAACTCCTGAACGGGGGCAACATAGCCACGAGCATAGACGCGCCAGAAGACGCCCTGCATATGGCTCCACTCAGCAAGAACCTGAGCGGCCCGCCAGCTATGAGTCTTTTTACGGTGCCACGAGATCAAAGTACGCAATGACTCAATCTCATCCTGGTCTTCGAGTCGCTGCAATTCAGCCAATTCCTGATTACAGCGATGCGGAAATTTTCCGCTCTCATCCAGAACATAAGCAATACCAGCAGACATGCCCGCGCCAAAGTTTGGTCCAGTCTCACCTAGCACAACAACGAGCCCACCGGTCATATACTCGCAGGCATGTGCACCCGTACCCTCAACGACCGCCAACGCACCACTATTGCGCACCGCGAAGCGTTCGCCAGCGCGTCCAGCCGCGAAGAGTTGACCACCAGTCGCGCCATAGAGCACCGTGTTGCCGATGATCGTGTTCTCATGGGCCGCAAAACCGGCCTCCAGAGGTGGAGCAATCACGATCTGACCGCCCGTCATGCTCTTGCCAACATAGTCATTCGCCTCTCCATGAAGGATCAGGTTCATGCCTGGCACAGAGAACGCGCCAAAACTCTGACCCGCTGAACCGTGGAAAATGCTGGTAATGCTCACTCCAGGCAGACCAACGTTCCCATACTGACGAGCGATCTCTCCAGCGAGACCAGCACCGATTGTGCGATCAAAGTTGTGAATGACATGCTGGGTTAAGACGCTACACTCGCCTCGCAGCGCCTGACCAGCCTCATCCAATAGCTGATCGGCCAGAACGGAATTGGGAGGGGACGGGCGCATGCCGGGCGCGGCATGGACGGGCAGCGAAACCAGCAAAGATTCCATCTCTACTGCTGCATCCTCGACAGCCTCCAGGAGATCGGCTCGTCCAATCACCTCCGCAAAGTCTCTAAACCCAAGTTGAGCCATAAATGAACGTACTTCTTCGGCCACCAGGGTCAGATAGTTAATCAGAGCCTCAGGGGTTCCAGTAAACTTGGCCCATAGATCCTCACGCTGAGTCGCAATGCCTGCGGGACAGGTATTCAAGTGGCACTGACGCGCCATATCACAGCCCAGAGTGACCAGACTGGCCGTCCCGAAGCCAAACTCGTCAGCCCCAAACATAGCCCCAATGATCACGTCGCGTCCCGTCTTCATGCCACCATCCACACGCACTCTCACCCGGTCGCGCAATCCATTCTTCACCAGCGTCTGCTGGGTTTCAGCCAGACCACGCTCCCAGGGAATACCGGCATGCTTGATCGATTGCATCGGAGATGCACCCGTTCCTCCGTCATGACCACTGATTAAGACATAGTTCGCGTGCGCCTTCGCCACACCAGCGGCAATAGTACCCACGCCAATGCTGGAGACCAGCTTTACACCAACTCTGGCCTGTGGATTGACCTGGTGCAAATCGTAGATCAACTGTGCCAGATCCTCGATACTGTAAATGTCATGGTGCGGTGGAGGCGAGATCAACGGCGTATTAGGCTCCGTGTGACGAAGTCTCGCGATAAAAGGCGTAACCTTAGCAGGTGGGAGTTGTCCCCCTTCGCCAGGCTTTGAACCCTGAGCCATCTTGATCTCCAGCTCTTCAGCGCGTACCAGGTACTCGGTAGTCACCCCGAAACGTGCTGAAGCAACCTGCTTGATCTTACTGCTGACAGGAACCCCATTAACCGTCTCATGATACCACTCGGGATCCTCACCACCCTCACCAGTATTATTCCGTCCACCAATGCTATTCATCGCCTGAGCAATTGTGCGATGCGTCTGAGGACTGACCGCGCCAATTGACATGGCTGAGATCACAAAACGTGCCCGAATCGACTCCATAGATTCCACCTCGTCCAACGGAACGGGAGTGCGCTCCTTGAACTTCAACAGATCACGCAGGACCGTAGGTGGACGCGTATAAATCAACTCGGTAAACCGCTGATAATCCTCTGGATCGCCCGTGGCTGCCGCCTTTTGCAAGGCCCGAATGACCAGTGGCTGATAAGCATGGTATTCACCATCGCGTCGAAAACGATAACGGCCAATGTCGCTTAACTTGCGCCGACTGGCAGCCTCGGTAGATGGAAGGTCGCTGTTTGCTAATATCGTTGCCTTAGCCGCCAGTGGCTCAACCCAACTGAGCACCTGTTCCGCGATCTGAGTAAAGCCCACACTGCCAGGATGCGCAGCCGAGCCAGGAAAACAACGCTCAAGCATCGATCGATCCAGGCCAAAGATCTCAAAGAGGCCCGCGCCAATAATGTTGCGCAAGGTAGAGATACCCATACGCGCCATTACCTTGCGCAGTCCACCCTCAATCACATGGATATAGCTTTCAACCGCCTGCTCCTGCGTAACATGCTCCAGCTTGCGCTGTCCCGCCAGCGAGCGTACGCTTGCCAGTGCCAGATACGGCACCACAGCCTCAGCCCCATAGCCTAGCAGCAACACCAGCTGGTGTACATCCAGAGTCGAACCGGTTTCACAGATGAGAGAGGTATAATCACGCAACCCGCGACGAATCAAAGCTTGATGAACCACCGAAATCGCCAGTAGCATAGGAGTTGGTACCGCGTCCAGGGTAGAGCTACAATCGCTCAGGATCAGGAAAGCGGCCCCTTCTAGAGCGGCTGAAACAGCCTCATCTTCCAGCCGCTGAAGCGTCGCGAGTAGCGCACCAGAACCAGCAGAACGCTCAAACGACACATCCAACACACGCGAACTATAGCCATCTTGCTTTAATTGACGAATCGACTCTAACTGAGACTCAGTCAGCAGAGGAGTCGTCAGGTGTAACTGGCGGGCATGCAGCGACGATTCAGTTAACAGACTGGGGCGCTGACCCAGGTAACAGTCGAGCGACATCACGCTCTGCTCACGCAGCGGATCTATCGGTGGATTCGTCACCTGAGCGAAACGCTGATGAAAGTAATCGCCAAATGAGCGCAGATGAGTAGAGAGCGCCGCCATAGGCGCATCATCTCCCATACTCCATGTTGGCTCCTTGCCATCTGTCAAAATTGGACGGAGCACAAACTCGACATCTTCATGAGTGTAGCCAAAGAGCTGCTGTTGCTGGAAAAGCTGATCACCGACAAGGGAGGCCGGAGCAACATCAGAGGCAGCAGAAGAAACATCAGAGAGGCGAAGCAATTGTGCATCTAGCCATGCCCGATAAGGGTGTCGCTGAGCCAGCATTTGCTTAATCTTCGTGTTCCGCAAAAGCTTTTTCTGCTCCAGATCAACAGCCAGCATCTCACCAGGACCAAGCCGACCGCGCTCTACAATCTCAGAAGGTTCACAAGGCAGAACACCCACCTCAGAGGCTACGATCAGCAAACCCTGTGAGGTCAGAGTATAACGCATAGGGCGCAGACCGTTGCGATCAAGCGTCGCGCCAACATAATGTCCATCACTGAAGATCAAAGCCGCTGGACCATCCCATGGCTCCATGCAGCAGGCGTGATACTCACACCAGGCACGCTCGTCTGCGGCAAGCTCCATATCCTGCTCCCAGGCAGGAGGAATCAACATCTGCATACTATGCAGCAGGTCACGCCCCGAAAGGGTCAGCAACTCAAGCGCATTATCAAGCTGACCGGAATCGCTATTAGGCAGTTGGATAACTGGCAGCAAATCAGGCAATCTATCACCCCAGAGAGGAGAAGAGAAGGAGCGCTCACGAGCTTGCATCCAGTGACGATTGCCTTGAATAGTATTGATCTCACCATTGTGAGCCAGGAAATGCATCGGCTGAGCCAGAGGCCAGGCAGGGAAAGTATTTGTGCTGTATCGCTGATGGAAAATCGCAAAGACACTGGTATAACGTTCGTCTCCCAGGTCGAGATAAAAATGTGCAAGCTCCGATGGAGCCAGTAGCCCTTTATAGACAATCGTTTGAGCAGAGAGAGAGACAACAGAACAAGAGGAAATCTGTGCCTCTGTCCAACGTTGCTGAATTACCCGGTTTGCATGATAGAGTGCACGCTCGTACTCCTGAGGAGACATGCTGACGGGACGAGCGATCAACGTCTGCTCAATTGCGGGGGTCAGGGCACGCGCACGCGCACTGAGCAGAGAAAGGTTCAGAGGAGGAGTGCGCCAGGTAAGCAAGGGCAAGGCTAGCTTTTTCAGCGTCTCTTCGACAATCTGGCGAGCCTGATCATAAGCAGCGGGAGCCTCGCTCATTGAAGGCAAAAAGAAGACACCAACCGCCAGGTCGGCTGGATTTTGGAGCGGAATACATTTTTCGCGCAATTCGCTACAGAACATCGCACGAGGAATCTGGGTCAACAGACCAGCGCCGTCATTGGTTTCAGCATCAGCGTCTTGAGCTCCACGGTGAGTAAGATGCGCTAGAATAGTCAAAGACTGTTCTACTAAAAGGTGGCTGGAAGCGCCAGAAACATTGGCAATAAAACCCGTACCGCAAGCATCGTGTTCCCAACGAGCCTCATAGAGAGGATAATAAGTACCATCGGTGGACATACCGGTCTGATCAGTTCGCATAAGTTTCCTCCCTAAAGAATGGCAATGCAATTGCAGACACTAAAGAATGGTAGTGCAATTGCAGACACTACTGCCCAACACAGAGATGGGTTGAACAGGGTAGAGATGGAGCTGGCCAGTACAGGGAATGGCTCAGCAGGCAAACTAAAAGAGAGAGGCATCCAGCAGCGGAGCCTGTAGTTTTGGCGAACAAACGCTGGTCGCCACGTCATTCTCTGTAGGGCGCCTGTCGAAACGTTGCAGGAGTAAAAAATAGCCCGCAACGTTGTTTCAAGCGGGGAGGGCGGCATCGTGTCCAGGAGAGCTTCATAACTCAGCGAAGAAACAGGCGGCGTTTCTTGCAGGAAGCATACCATATCCCTTTGGCATTCTGCAAGGGTTGAGGACACCGAAATGAGCACGCAAATAAACACAGATTCGTCGGAAGAAGTCGAAGAGCATCTGCGTTTCGTGATTCAAGACCAATTTTCTCTCAAAGTATACCGGACACCTTTTCTACAAGCTACTGGCAAAGTGATCGAAGTCTGTACCCTTCCATTTGTGCAATATGCATAATGACCCCTCAAAATCCATAGATATATAGCCATCAATTTATTTTGCGCGAAATTATCAAAGATTTTATGTGCGTTTTGTCTAGTTAGTGTACATATTAACCAATAGCATTACAACAATCTAAAGAGGAAGCGAGCCTGGGGGACGCATGCGCCCCCCAGGCTCGCTTCCTCTTAGAAAAAGGCGGTGGAGCGTCCTGCTTACACGTAGAGATTTTTCTTAGCTTTTCCCTCTGTCGCCTGCGGCGACAGAGCACAACAAGAGCAACTGGTGTGTATTGTGGCGCGAATGCGCCACAATACACACCAGTTGCTCTTGTTTAAATGGGGCGGGGTGCCCTGCCAGGCCGATGCAGCAGATAGGCAAGCAACCTCTACGTGTAAGACGCTGTTTCCGAAAGAGACTGCCAATCGAGACCACCCTACCTCAAAGGAAGAACAGAGGGATGTCGGGCAAGGCGTTCCACGCCTTGCCCGACATCCCTCAAAAAAGAAGGGTGGAGTAGCGCCATGGGCCCGCGAATCGCCTTCGGCAACAGCATCTTGTAAGGGAGCGTCCTTCCATGCAGGTCGAAAGCCTTTTCTCCTGATTTTGGAAAAGCAGGGATGACTCATAAGAAAGAAGAGAAAGAGAAAGAGCCAGCCATATCGGCTGACTCTTTCTCTTTAACGAAGAGAAAGGTTTCTCTAAACGTTCCTACAAGAAAAGATATTAGTAGCGATCCCGATAACCGCCGCCGCCGCCGCCGCCGCCACCGCCACCGCCGCCGCGTCGATCTCTGCTCTGATAGCCTCCCCCCCCTCCTCTATTTCCACCGCCAGCCGGACGCTCACGGGCCTCGTTCACCGTAATAGTGCGATTTCCCAGCATTGAACCATTGAAGCGCTCAATGGCCGCCTGAGCCTCCTGGTCATCGCCCATTTCGACAAAGCCAAAGCCTTTGCTGCGACCGGTTGCGCGGTCGGTGATTACTGTTGCTAGAGTAACGTTGCCAGATTGCTGAAACAGATCGATTAGATCTTGCTCAGTTGTTTGATAGGGGAGTCCCCCTACATACAATCTCATGCTGTATGCTCCTGTGACGACATCACTTCATTATTGACGCTCGTAGAAAACACTTCTCACAGAAGCGATACAATTCTTTCTGATGTCATACGGCTTATTATAGCATATAGTTGGATCGGTGAAAGAAGCCTTTTTGTACTATCGCGCCTTCTCCCAGGCCTATCTACAAGAATTTTATTTCAAACGATGCAAACATCGGCACACCCCGAAATTACCACGAGGCTTTCCTGACACAATTCTCAATAGGAAGCGACCTTTCAGGCCACTCCTCCTCCCCATTACCCTCCCCAAGGGAAGAAGATGGATGGAGGCAGCGCGACCGCGCTGCCTCCATCCATCAAAAGGGTGGGTGGGCGGGGAGAAACGCGACTTTTGAGAAACCCTGCCTGGGCAATGTCGCAATGTTGACTTTACATGAAACTATGTTATGCTTATTATATAGACACAAAACTGACCCGCGTTGAGCGAACAGAGTATGGGAAACAGCTCCCAACAGCGATCCGAAAGAGAGTGGAAGTTCGGAATGGTGCAGCCTCCCCAGAACGCCTTCGTGAGCGGCCAGCCGAAGAAAATCTTCAGCGTACCGATAAAAAGTCGTTATGCTGACGGTAAGTAGGTCTGGATGGTTGGCTTCCATGCAGTAAAATAGCCAGAAAAAAGTGGCCACAGTCCGAGTTCTAGCATAGAGTTGTAAAACATATTCAATGTATTCGGAAAATGTGGCAAACAGGGTGGCACCACGGGTTTGTAGGAAATGCTTTGGCATTCCACCAGGGAGGAATTCATCTCGAAAAACGCTCTCTGCTCGCTCGTCCCTTCAATGTTGTACAGGAAGGGACGGTTTTTTTTAACTAATCCCCTTCTCAATGCGGCATTTCCTGTCTTTGTATTCTCGTCGCATATATTCTGCAAACTATCAGCAATGCGAAATATAGTGACATTCTCTATTTTTGGCGCTGTGCACTGAAGATAGTACAAAGGCGGAGGATACTGCCCATAGAGTGGCTTATGTTTCCCGCCATACATCTGGTCAAGAGCACTCGTGCTTCCCAAAAGCGCTTGCACATGTCAGCAATCCACGTGTGGCTTGCTCACTGAAAACAGATCGTATGTAATGGAGCAGACAGGCCCCTCTGAGCAATGAGGTACAGTTATTATGACAAAACTCTGGCAAAAAGGCTACCACATCTATGAACAGGTGGAACGCTTTGAGGCTGCACAAAATAGCCTGCTCGATAATCGATTGATACGTCACGATGTCTGGGGATCGCTCGCTCATTCTGCGATGCTTCATAAGATCGGCATTCTGAATGACGAAGAGTGTAAACTTCTGCATACGCATTTGCGCGATATTCTACGTCTGGCGAACGAAGATCAGTTCGTAGTCACTCAGACTGATGAAGATATTCATACCTGTGTAGAAAATTATCTGACGGAACATGCTGGTGATGCTGGTAAAAATATTCATACCGCACGATCACGCAATGATCAGATACTTGTAGATACGCGCCTGTATACCAAAGAGCAACTCCATAGCACGGCTGATCTGCTCTGTCAGTTAAGTGATGCCCTGTTAGATCTGGCAGCTGCACATGTTGATACACCCATGCCAGGCTATACACACATGCAACGAGCTATGCTCTCCTCGGTCGGTCTCTGGGCCTCCAGCTTCGCCGAATCTCTGCTGGACGACGAGAAGCTCCTGGTGGCCGCCTATCAACTAAACAATCAATCGCCGCTAGGCTCAGCAGCCGGTTACGGTGTGCCTCTGGCAATTGATCGTCAGTATACTTCCGACCTGCTGGGCTTTGAAAAGGTACAGAACAATGTTATCTATGCCCAAAATGGCCGTGGTAAAATCGAGCTTGCCGTTGTCCAGGCACTCACCCAGGTGATGCTGGACTTGAGTAAATTCGCTCAGGATATGCTTCTCTTCACAACGCTGGAATATGGCTTCTTCCAACTTCCTCAGGAACTCTGTACCGGCAGCAGTATTATGCCCCAAAAACGCAATGTCGGCGTTATGGAGTTAGTACGAGCACGCGCTCAGACAATGCTGGCGTTACAACAGCAGATCGCTGGTATCGTCTGCGGACTCCCCTCAGGCTTTAATATGGATTACCAGGAGACCAAACGTCCATTTATGGAAGCCCTGGAACTCGTTCAGGAGAGTCTGGAGATCTGTACTCTGGTTACAAAGAATGTAAGCATTAACGTTCCTCACCTGATCTCGGCCTGTACCTTTGAACTTTTCGCAACTGACCGCGCTTATGCTCTGGCTACGAGCGAACACATCCCTTTCCGGGATGCCTATCGCATTGTTGGAAAAGAGGTTACAGTTCGCATCGATGCAGCACTCAGCTCCGGCCAGGCACTCCCCACGGAGAGTCTGGCAGAACTGGTCACTCGCCTGCATGCACGCACACATCTGGGCGGCACAGGCAATCTCAGACTGGCGGAGACTCGACAGAAGCTAAATCAGGTTGAAACGCTCTGGCAAGAGCGCTCAGATATGTTCACCTCTACCATTGACCAACTCATCGGAATGTACGTTTAGCCAATGGCCGAGTCAGGCCGACTATCCTCAGGAGGTTTTTTTATGTCAACTGTCGTACTGGCATATTCGGGAGGACTGGACACATCAGTCTCAATTCGTTGGATCAAAGAGAAATACAATCTAGACGTGATCACTGTCACTATTGATGTGGGAAACGACCGCGATCTGCCATCCATAGCCAGACGCGCTGAAGAGATCGGGGCAGTGAAATCGCTGATCATCGATGGCCGTACTGATTTCGTACGCTATTTTGTCTGGCCAGCGCTGCAAGCAGGTGCCATTTACGAGGGGCAGTACCCGTTAGCTACGGCTCTGGCACGTCCATTGATTGCACGTCTGCTAGTCGAAGTCGCACGGGCAGAGGGAGCTACAGCCGTAGCTCATGGATGTACCGGGAAAGGAAACGACCAGGTACGTTTCGATGTCTCTGTGCAAACGCTGGCCCCCGATCTCAAGATCATCGCTCCGGTGCGCGAATGGAAGATGACACGCGATAACGAGATCGCTTACGCGCAGGAACATGGTATTCCGATACCGGTGACCAGCGCCAGCCCCTATTCGGTCGATCAGAACCTCTGGGGGCGCAGTACTGAATGTGGTATTCTGGAAAATCCCTGGGAGGAGCCGCCCGCTGATGTCTATGCCTGGACCTCTAATAATCCAACGGCCACGCCTACCTATGTTGAGATTACGTTTCAACATGGCATTCCCACTGCGATAGATGGGGAGGAGATTGAGGGCGCAACGCTCATTGAGAAGTTGAACGACCTGGCCGGTTCCTATGGGATCGGTCGTATTGACCATATCGAAAACCGGCTCGTTGGCATCAAATCTCGCGAAATATATGAAGCCCCTGGCGCAGTCGTCCTGCATACAGCTCACCAGGCGTTGGAGAGTTTAACCCTCAGTCGGGACCAGGCTCGCTTCAAAGACATCGTCTCAGGTGAGTACGCGCGACTGATCTACAACGGCCAATGGTATAGCGCACTTCATCAAGATCTGGCAATGTATGTCCAGAGTACCCAACGCTTTGTCAGCGGCACAGTCCGTCTCAAACTTGCTCCCTGGAACTGCTCTGTTGTTGGGCGAAAATCTGAGCACTCGCTCTATGATACTGGTCTGGCAACCTATGATAGCGGCGATCAGTTCGATCATGAAGCGGCTCTGGGCTTTATCAAACTCTGGGCTCTGCCCCTCACTACTCAGGCCCAGGCTCAGTTACTCCCTTCAATTGGAGTGGAAGGCAACCTGCTTGCATCCCTCAAAGAGGAGCAGGCATAGAAATTTGCCCCAAAGAGAGAAGGCTATCCTGCATTAGCGCAATGCGCTAATGCAGGATAGCCTTCTCTCTTTGGGGTGGCATATCATGAGTCATCCCTCATTTTCTGCGGCTTGCAAAGCCACTCCTGCCCTGCCAAACAGCCTCGCTTCTCCTTATAAAAAGGGGGTGGGGCGGCCTGCTATGAAGGCCGAAAGCCTTTTCTCCTGCTTTTGCAAAAGCAGGGATGACTATAGGGGATAGAGATGTTACAAACGCCAAACCCTCTCTAATGAGGAAGAGTGTGGAGACTTTGAGCAAAGAAGCCAAAGGCAATGATTGCCAGACTGATTGCAATAATGATGAGACTGGCGACAATTGCTGTCCGCAGCGCATGGGGCATATGCGGAGTGGTCGGACTATAAGGGATAGCTTTAACCTCTTCAAGGTGACGTAGATCTGTAAGGAGATCGCAGATAGACTTGTAACGTTTCTCACGATCCCGGCGAATGGCACGCATTACTACCGTAGCCAGCGCAGGTGAAAGCTGAAGATTAAAGTGCAAGATTGAAGGAGGGTCCTGGGTGATATGCTGGTTCATCACGGCGAAGACGTTCTCGCCCTCAAAGGGTGTGCGGCCACAGAGCATTTCGTAGAGCATTACTCCCACCGCGTAGACATCTGAACCAGCCAGACCACGCTCGCCACGCAGTTGTTCCGGTGACATATAGTCCGGTGTGCCTACGGTACCTGAGAGACCTCGCCATGTTACCCTGCGTGCTCCTTCCAGCAGAGCTACTCCAAAATCAATGATCTTGACGTTTCCATCCAACTGGATCATGACATTTTCTGGCTTGATGTCTCTGTGATACACTCCATGCTCATGACAATAGGTCAAAGCATCACAGATCTGCTCCGTTATACGCAATGCCTCCGCTTGCTCAAATGGCTTACCCTCTAAATCATCCAACAAAGCACGAAGTGTACGCCCTTCGATATACTCCATAACCAGGTATTGCTCGCTGTGTTTTTCACCGACATTAAGCATATGTTGAATATGGGGATGGTTGAGACGGCTGCCAATCTCTGCCTCGCGCTGATAACGTTCAAAAATAGCCACATCGCCTAAAAGATCGTCATTGAGAAATTTCAATACCACTCTCTGCTGATCATTCTTGTCAACAGATAGATAAACATGGTTCATTCCACCATGCCCGAGCATAGAAATAATCTCGTAGTGATCGATTTGTGCTCCCGAAGTATATAAAGTTGGCATCAGCGACTAAGTCTCCTCCTAATAAGAGTAGACAGGGCCTCTCTAACATATAAAGAATCAGCCATCTTTTTTCGTTATCGGCCTGTACAGAGAAATGGCTAAGGAATCAGACCCGTTGTTTGATAATCCCATCCTGTCTATACTACAAATTAGTATAGCACATAGAGAAGCGGACAGATTTATATATTTGAGGCTAAAATAGAGCT
>DAOTTL010000108.1:0-16153 GCA_034438135.1 Ktedonobacteraceae bacterium
TAGAGGTCTATCTGCTGGATGACTGGCGGCCTCGCTTGAGGATCGTCGGCCACGCGTTCATCCTCATACACCAGATAATCGAAGACCTCTGTATCGATGTCCAGGTCGTGCAGAAAGTGCTCCGAGACGATTCCGATCCATTCCAGGATGATGATGCCATGACCGTATTTCCTGGAGTGTCCCCACCAGAGGACAAGAAGAGGTAAATCCCCTGTAGCCTCCTCAATGCTGTCTCATAGGCTGCGACCATCCCTTCAAGCACTCCTGGTGAGCATGTCAGGACAATCTCGGTGACACACGGCACAGGTTCAACCACCGAGCAATCTTCACATGACTGCTCGCCAAATAGCGTCTTTCCAGGCTGCTCCATACTCATTCATCTCCACTCCTTCCCTCCGAAGTGCTCCTTCTATGGAGCAGGACCAGTGTTTCTGCTAACTCGGTGATGAGAGCCGTGCGTTGCTCACACGGATGGGTCGTGCGCTGTTGACGCAAGAGTTCTACGACAATCTGTTGCAGGAGATGCGTTTCCTGCTGGTTTAGCACACACATTCTTTCTTCTGCTCTGGTGGATGCGTTCCTCTGACAGAGTCGTGCCTGCATCGCCTGCGTCACTCGGATGGCCTGGTTGCGTCGCAGCGAGGGCGTCTGACGCTGCACCAGAGAGAGCCGATAGCCCGCACAATAGCGCAAGAGGCGCTCGACCTGCGAAGCCTCAAGATGGACGAAACCGCTCATCTGTTCACTCGCTTTCCGTAGATGGCATAACAGGTACAGGATGTTCGATAGGTTTCCCATTCCTGGTCCATCTGTGCAAGAAGGGTCTCAAAACGTTGAGGAGTCAGCGATCCTCCCTGGCAACATGGCTCTTTGAGTGGGAGCCACATAATGATTGCCCAGCGCCTGTGCCAGGGCATAATGCTGGCAGAAAAGTCGTTGACCTTCTTCCTCATCTTTGGGCAACAGATAGGTGGAATCGAGTAAGTAGCGTCGAGTTGACAACTCCTGAGATCGGTCAACGTCCCAGGAATCCAGGTGGAGTGTTGTGCGTGGATGTTTCCAGCGCAAAGGGAATCTCATGATGTCCTCCACAAGTCTTTTCAGCAGTGCAAAGAGAGGGTGTGTTAGGCCTCTTCCTCTCTCAGAGAGTTGGCAGATCAGTCATCACTCTGACGGTCCGCTTGCGCTACTGGGAAACCCAGAATAATCTCTTCGGGCTGAGGGAGCGTATTGATACGTCCATTCAGCCAGGCCCCATCGGGAAAGATGAGGGTAAAGGGAACCAGCCAGCGAGTCGCTGGTCCATCCAGGCGCTTCATGCCTTCAGGGAAGATGACACGATATATCTTGAATGTGCGTATGCGCTGCTTCCCCGAAGGCAAACGAGCGCGATACTTCTGGTTTGCTCCCACGGCTTCAACGGTCGCTCCGTGAGCGCGGAGAAAGGGAACGAGGTGCGGCACAGCAAGGTGATCAATAGGTGTCATGATGGTCTTGAAACCGAGCCGCGAGGCAACAGTGCTTTTCTGTGCTCTAAAGCTTTTCTTACAGCCTTCTTTCAAGAAGAGCTGACACGAAAATAGCGTTCTTTTCGTTCGGTGGACGCGACAAGAGCTATCGTTCGTAAGAGTCTTTTCTCCAGTAGCTTCCATATCCAAGCGTAGCACCATTTCTCTTTGTGCAAACCCTTTCTCCGGGTCTATCAAGTTGCCAGTTGACCATTGATGGATGGTGAAGATGCTCTCTCTGCCCTCCTACTGCCTTTTTCAGTTGACAGGTTAGATCTCTTATGGCACACTTCCTTACAGAATGCATCTCTCAAAAAAGCGTCTGACCTCCTGCAAGATTTTGTGTCGATGGTTCACCAACGAGAAGGGCAGCGATTAGATGCCTGGCTGGCCAGGATCGCAGAGAGTGGACTCCCAGAACTCCAGTCCCTTGCGGCAGGGGTAGAAAAAGATAAAGACGCTGTACGAGCTGGCTTGACCTGGCCAATCAACAACGGGATGGTTGAGGGCCAGGTGACAAAGCTGAAACTCATCAAGCGCACGATGTATGGCCGAGCCGGCTTTGCCCTGCTCCGCCAACGGGTACTCCATGCAGGATAGAAGACACCTGAACCAGGTGCGACGCTCATTGATGTTGCCCAAGTCATGCCTATCTGCGCACATTTGGAGGTCATCGTGCGCGTTGCTGGACAGCAGGGGAACCTCCTCATGTAGCCGCGGATGCAATCTTGTAGGAATGCCTGGTTGCACTACCAGGTAATCCTTAACATGGTCGCGATCCCTCCTCTTGAGCAAGAGGCAATATTGCGTGTGAAAACAACAAGGAGGAGTTTCTCATGGACGAAATCGCGCAACACAATCAGAAGCGCTGGGATGCGTTGGCGGAGGCGAATGCACTGTTTAGCAGGTCAGCATTGGAACTCGATATGGAGAGTGCGCAGGGCAAAGTTGACCCGGAGGGACGATTGGGCCGTGTGCAGGGCAAACAGGTTCTTTGCCTGGCGAGCGGTGGCGGTCAGCAATCAGCCGCTTTCGCGCTGCTCGGCGCTGAGGTAACGGTGCTGGATATTTCCGAGGGCCAGCTTGCGCGTGATCAACAGGTGGCGGAACACTATCAGGTTGCCATCAAGACAGTACAAGGTGACATGCGCGACCTCTCAGCCTTCGTCGAGGCGTCTTTTGATATCGTCTGGCAACCCTACTCGCTGAATTTTGTGCCTGATGCGCACGCGGTTTTTCACGAAGTCGCACGGGTCTTGCGCGTGGGTGGAAGCTACCATATGCAGTGCGCCAATCCCTTCACGTGTGGCCTGACGCCTAAAGATTGGAATGGCAAGGGCTACAGCCTGAAGTATCCCTACATCGAGGGGATGATCTTGGAAAGCGAGGATCAGCCTTGGGCGTATGTGCGTGAGACCTATCGCGGCGAGCCAATTCCCATCCTGCGTGAGTACCGCCATACGCTGAGTTCGCTGATCAATGGCCTGAGTGATGAGGGCTTTGTTCTTCAGCATCTAAGTGAGGATATGCACATGTACCCGGACGGAGAAAAAGAACCAGGAACTTGGGATCATTTTGTCGCCTACGCCCCACCCTGGTTCGGCTTCTGGGCTGCATACTGTCCACGTCCCTAATTCTCGTCTATCGTAGCGTTGCATGGGAAGCGTTTTCAGGTATTTGAACCACCTGAAAACGCTTCTTTGTGTCAAGTTCATTGCATGAGGAGAAGATCAAGCAAACGGGCAGTAAACCCCAAGAGTGGACATGAGCCGTTTAATGTTGGGATTTACACTTTTACCAGCCTGTTATTTGGAAGCCAGCCCAATAGAAAGGATGGGTATAGGGACGGTGCTGAGGATCTTTCTTCGTTTGACTGGTAGCAGAGTTAGAAACGTTCTGTTGATCAACATCTATCAGAGTTCGATCAGAGCGTGTCAAAATAGTATCATCAGAATGTCGATCTGCTGCGGTCAAAAGATCATATTGACAATCTTGTATCTTTGCTGGCTCGCGAGCATCGGAGCGTAACTCACTTTGAACTTTCGGTTGAGAAGCAGGCATAGTCGCAAGGATGCTTTGCAAAGGTTCATTTGCTTGCCATCGGGTGAGTTCTTCCCAGGTAACATGGCGAAGCCAACGCTGAGCACGAGCTAGTGCGACAGCCGGAGGCTCTGCGTGCATATGTGGGAACCACTCCTGGGCAAAACGCACGACAAGTATATACGTAGCTCGATCGTGAGCCGACCATAGTGACGCCATTACTGCCTGGGCTCCGGCTTGTACCATACCCACAGCCAAAGACCGCACTTCGTTTTCCGCTCCCCGCACATCAGGGATTGCCGTCTGGCAGGCAGAAAGAATGAGTAGGCGAAGTCCAGAGAGATCGACAACCTGATGGTTAAGTGCTTCTCCCAGGGATAGTGTATCATCTGCCAGATAGAGCGCAGATTGCAAATAGTCGTACCTCGCAACCCCATGGCAGGAAGCGTCAACCACCTGTGCCTCCTGCAAACAGCGCACTAGCCAGGCTTTGGTGGCTTCTGTCTGAATGCGACATCGCTCTGGATTGCCGCCAAGAGAAGCAAGCGTCAAGGCCTCGGCCTGACCATAGTGGAGTGACTGGTGAGTAGGAAAAGGATTTCCAAGCGTGGCAACTCCACTACGAGGATGGGAAGTGCGCTCACCTGATACCAATGAACGCAAACTAGGAGCCACCGACGCATGAAACGCTTCTGCAAAGGTTTTTCCATCTCCAATTTCACATGCTAGAATGGGCAGAGCAGCCAGATAACCACAGGGTATTAACGTGACCGTAGTGACTCCTTCTTCGCGCATCCATGCAGCCAATGGTTGCATTATCCAGTCGCTTAAGGTCGCGAGTACATGCTCTATTTCGTGTAAAAGAAAGGTATGCTTTACGGCCTCTTGCAAACGAGCCTGTTGCTCTTTTTTCAAACTCCTCCACGGTAGAGACACGGTGAAATGAAAAACTGCTTTCTGAAGAACCTCCTGACAGGCCACATCGAGCATACTGATAATGTTCTGTTGGTGGCAACCTTCATGTAACCAGCCAGCCATATCCTTGAACGTTGCAGAGTCCAGCGCCTCCTGGCGACGTACTGCATCAAGTTGTTCCCACTCCTGCAACGGTGTTGTGCCATCCCAGGATGGTCGCTGGCGTTCTGCCCAGTCATCTTGCAAAATAGCAATGATACTTCTCTCCGAAGCAAGCAGAAGACCGCCCAACACTTTGCTGTCAAGTGATTGCCAGATCAGTTTCGTGACAGCGTCGTCTGTCAGCGTAGGAAGGTCCAGTGAGGCGAATTGCGCAGTTGCACGATGGTCAGGATGGGCAGAAAAAGCTCCCAGAGCCATACCTCCCCACGGCGTTGCAAATAGCGAAACAATGGCATGACTGGCTGGTCCACGCTGAACTACTTCTAGCAGGGTGGCCTCAGTCACATGATCCTCCAGAAAATCGACCGGGTCCCCAGCAACACGAATAGCTTCCAAAGCAGCCTGGAAAGCTGCCTGATCCTGACGAAAACGCCTGGTGTGTGCCAGATAGCGAGTGTTCTGCTCAGCATGCGCATTGCGAGTTTCAATAGATTGCGTTAAAGAGTCTTTTGTGAGAAGACCTTCTTCAGGTTGCTGAAGAGCCGTTGATGACTGGCGTAAAGCGTCGCGCTTTGCCAGATAGTCGGCACGACGAATCGGGTCGGTGATACGTTGAGGATCTGCCGCATCGAGCATTCGTGCAGCCGCCAATCCCCTTGCGCGTCCTTGCTCCAGGGTCACGGCTGCCTCACCCAACCTGCCCAGACGGACCAGTGCATAGGTATCCCGAATTGCACCGTCGCGTCCTCCTACAAGAATCGCATCCTGTTCCTTTGCATTACCAGCCAGAGTGTAGAGCATCTTCTCAACACTCAGTGCAGAGAGATAGGTTGAGTGAGCTTCATCCAGGCGTGATTGGTTCGCCAGCAACTCCGCGTAGTTCAACTTCGTCACGCGATGATACAGGGGCAAAGTATCCTCAGTATAAACGTCCAAGGCAGCTCGATAACAAGCAATAGCCTGTTCTGAATTGTCGGCCTTGTCTCCTTCGATGCGTTCGTTATAGACAAAACCCAGATTGAGCCTGGTTCTCGCCCAATCAAAGGGAAAAGCTTCTTTGGTAAGAATACTCAACGCAGCTCTGTGGTGGGCCATAGCCTGTTCTAGATTATCGGCTTTATCTCCCTTGATGCGGTCGCTATAGAGCGCACCCAGATTGTTCTGAAGTATCGCCCACTCAAAGGGCAATGCTTCTTTGGTAAGCACACGCAACGCTGCAGTACCGCAGATAATGGCTTGTTCCAGATTGTTGGCCTTGTCTCCTCGAATGCGATTAGAGTAGGCACTACTCAGGTTAATCTGAGTAATAGCCCAACTTAGCGGCAATGCATCTTCGGTGTAAATATCGAGGGCAGATGTGAGAACTGTGATGGCTTGTTCCAGATTGTCGGCCTTGTCTCCTCGAATGCGATTAGAGTAGATCACGCCCAGATTGCTCTGTGTTCTTGCCCACTCAAAAGGAAAGTCATTCCTGGTGTAGACACGTGAGACGGCGAAGAAACAGGCAATGGCATCTTCTAGATTCTCTGTCACGTCTCCCTTGATGCGGTCGTTATAAGCTAAACCCAGGTTGTTCTGAGCAATAGCCCACAGAACAGGAAAGGCATCTTTGGTGTACACCTGTAAGGCTGCAAAAAAGCAAGCGATGGCATCTTCCAGGTTATCGGCTTTATCTCCCTTTATACGACTGATGTACACTCTGCCCATATTTTGTTGGGTCTTTGCCCACTCAAAAGGAAAGGTAGTCTCGGTATAAACGTGCAAGGCGGTGATGAAGCAAGTAATAGCCTTTTCCAGATTGTCGGCCTTGTCTCCTTCGATGCGTTCGCCATAGGCTGCACCCAGATTGTTCTGTGTCACAGCCCATAGAGAGGGCGAGTTTTCTTCAGTGAGAATGCGCAACGCTGCGGTGAAACAAGCAATAGCCTGCTCCAGATTGTCGGCCCTCTCTCTTTTGATACGATTCAAATAGGCTGCTCCCAGGCCATTCTGGGTAGTAGCCCAGTCAAGCGGTAAGGTCTTTTCCGTTTGAACGCGTAAGGCGGCCGAACAATGGATAATGGCCTGTTCCAGATTGTCAGCCTTCTCTCCCTTTATCCGATTCCAGTAGACGTTCCCAAGGTTGTTCTGGGTAGCAGCCCACTCAGAGGGAAAGGCATCTTCAGTGAGGACATGTAAGGCTGCGGTAAAGCAAGCAATAGACTGCTCTAAATTGTCGGCTATATTTCCTCGAATACGACTCAGGTAGATGGCACCCAGACCGTTTTGGACTCTAGCCCACTCAAAGGGCAACACGTCCTCCGTAAGGACTTGTAAAGCAGCCGAACAATGGATAATGGCCTGTTCTAGATTGTCAGCCTTCTCTCCCTTTATCCGATTCCAGTAGACATGCCCAAGGTTGTTCTGTGTCCTTGCCCACTCAAAGGGCAAAACGTCTCTGGCACAGACATGCAAAGAGGCAGTAAGGACAGAGATGGCCTGTTCCAGATTATCGGCCTTCTCGCCTTTTATACGTTCGTTATATGTTGAAGCCAGCTCATTCTGGATCGTAGCCCATTGATACGGATAGCGTTCCTCAGTGTAGACTTGTAAACAGCTATCGAGATACTGTAGTGCTGCTTCTTGAGCTGCTGACTGATTGAAAGCGATATCGTCAAGCGCATCCCAGATGCGTTGTGCTATCTCTGCGACGATTTCAGCGGCTAAGCCCTCGCGTTGGGCTCTTTTCAGAGCCTTTTGCCATAAAGTAGCCCGAGAAGAAGCTGTTTGAGAGAGATGTTCACTCTTTCGGCGCAAGGCTTGACTTTTCTGGATGGTCTTTTCTAGCCATGCAGGCAGATCATGCATGAAACCGCCCTGCCAGTTGATATAGCCTTCCAGGATAGCCTGTTTAGTCAGGCTATCCTCATCGGGAAATTGCTCTGACTCTCGCAAATGAGCAATACGAGCACGAATGTCACGAAACATATAAAGTCTCTGTGGAAAAGCTTCAAGCGTCATCTTTTGTTGCTGGAGAGTGTGTTGTTCATTTTGTATGAGTAATTCTAAAGCCATCTGAAGACTACCTTCAACGCTGTCTGTCAGCATTTCAGGATGGGCTTGCAGAAAGTGTCGCTCTTCTCGATGTGTCGGAGTCTTCAGCCACGGTTGAATAAGGGGAATACTCACATCATTGCGTACTTCATCCTCCCACTCATCCATAACAGGGTCAATACCTCGCTCCTGGGCATCCGCCAGCACAGTGGCAAGGAACGGCATCACCTCTACCAGCAGAGATTGATTTTCCTGCCTGGCCTGTGCGATCTCATTACACATAATGACGGCAGCAGGAGTCAAAAGCAGCGGTGTGCGGTGCAGCATGGCGCGTTTATCAGCCATTGTTTCTTGCTGTAAGAAAGCGAATAATGCCTCTCGTAGGACTTCAGAATCGATCTCTTCTCGCTCTTCTAGTGGGGGCATCGCAGGTGGATCAGTTGGGGAGGCAGTTGATGATGTTGGCGCAGGAGACGACGCCCCTGGTGTCTTGGGAAGTTGTCTAGAATTGATCAGGCGACGCAAGATGTTCATTGTGATCCTTCTTGAGCGTATTATAAAGAAATAAGCACAGGTAGTATAAAGGATACAATCTATTTATACAAGTCGATGAAAGGGTCCTGGGATTCTAGCATAAACCCTTGATTCCTATGGAGTTATACCGTAAGATGGGGCAGATGCATCACTGCTCACGTTTTATTTTTCTCTTGATAAATGCCTGTTGGGAAAGAAGATAAGCTATGTCTGGATCTGCTATTTCGGAAAGCTTTCAAGTAGCCATTGAACGATTGCGTCCAGAGTTGCCGACGTTATTGGGCAGAGATACTCCAATTTTTGTAGCTCAACTCGATGACGTATTGGCGAGAGCAAGTGAAAGTCAGGTGTGGGAGCTTTTTGAGAAATATCCCACACTCTGTGAGCATTTGCAAGCTATTCTCGAACAGCAGGATGATGACGCAGACGTAATCAGAGGAGGGCCAGGACTTTATGGCGATCCTCAATTTCCAATCTTGCAACGTGCTCCCTTGCTCTACAGATGTGAGAAGGGATTACACGATGTTGCAGCAGAGCAAATCGAGGAACGCGATGCATCAGGCAATGCTCTTTGTCCTGTGCATGGTGTACGAATGAGCAAGATTATCAACAAGGGAAACGAGACCAATCAGGAGCAGGCGTAACTATGGTCGGAACATTTCTTGATAAGGTAGGTAACTGGTTCAACCGACGGTTTTTCGTCGCGTACTGGAGTCCAGTCTTCGTTGGCTTTGGGGTAGGAGGAGGATTGGTGCTACTCGTGCTCGGACCGGTTAGTTTCTTCGGGTGGTGGGAAAGGCTGAACGGGGAAGAACAAATTATCCTCGGAGTAGGATGTCTGTTGGCAATCACCCTTCTCGCCTATATGCTGGATGCGCTTACCACTCCTCTTATTCGTCTGTACGAAGGCTACTGGTCCTGGAAACGACCGGCCCTTCTGGCCATTCATAGACAACAGGCTCGCAGAGCAAAACTTGTGCCTTTTCACTCTCCCTCTTTTCCACGTAACTCTAAAATGTTGAAACCGACACGGCTAGGAAACGTGCTGGTGAGTGCTGAGGAATATTCTTATCAACTCTATCGTCTGGATGCTGTCGTATGGTGGCCCCGCTTAGTGTCCCTCATTCCAGAGACCTTTCGTGTCCAGTTGGACACATCCCTTACTCCTATGGTCACACTCCTTAATCTGAGCATCATACTAGTCTTCATCGCTTCAGGTGGAGGAGGTATCTTACTTTTTCTCAAAGACTGGTGGTTAGGAGTGAGCGTTTTTATGTGTGGGCTGCTGCTGGCGCGTGCGTGTTACCTGGCGGCATGCCATCAGGCGCTGGACTACGGTCAATTGGTAAGAGTTGCGTTTGACTTTTATCGACACGATATCCTGAAACAAATGCACATCACGGTGCCTGATAATCTAGTGGAGGAACGGCTCCTATGGGATGCACTGAATGGAATGGCTTATAACTATACACTGCCCTGGGAAACTGACGTCGCATCCCAAACACCCCAACTGGCTCATCCTTTCTACTATGATACCCATCAAACGTCCATGACGCTTACTCCGTTGCAAGCGGCAGCACCCGAACTACCTGACATACAAAAAGAAGCCTGACAGAAGATTGTTCGCTATACAATTCCAGGTCTTGCGCATATAGAAGTGAATCAGAAAAACATAGCTTCTGTCGAAGTAAATAGGCATGTAATAATGAATGGAAGATCTTTCAAGTGTGACGAAGTGCCGAAAAAAACCACGTACTGGAGAGAGTACATATAAGACCCTTTATTCTCTAAACAAACAAGTTAGTGGGTACTGTTCTTTCACCTGGAGAAATTTTGCTTACTAAAAAACACCGTACCAGTGAATGATTTTTTCGCTTCTGAACAGTATTTTGCCGGATTCATCGATCTTGAGGGACTTTCTACCAGACAATAAGGAGGACTCTATGGACCTGTTCGCGTGGATTAGCCTCGTCATCGCTGTGATCTCTCTTTTTCCGAAGGTGATGGAGAGGATTTCTTACCTTTATGTGTTCTTTAACAATTGTTCTCTTCTTCAAGAATCCTTTTTGCGGGAAGACGACGTACAATCTCCAACAAGCTCGTTCGCAACTTTTCCCGGAACAATGGTCAAATCCAGGTGAGCGAGTCATTTGCAGTTGGAGAGCGAGCCTGGCAAGTTCTGGGTCCCCAACCTCCAAACCTTTCTCATTTGACACTTTCTTTTGCTCTAGCTCTGCCATATTTGTCCTCTCCTGATAATGGTATTGAAATGTTTTGTGATGCTACCACTCACTCTCAGAGGGAAGGTTTATTTCCTCTATCTATTAAGAATGACGAAGCAACAAGGAGATGACAAGGTTTTTCGACTTAGTAGTCACAGGGAATTACAACAAACATATCTGTAAAAAGCACACTATGTTGAGTACATCCAAATGATGAGATACATAATCTTTGGTCCAAGGGAGTAGTTCACAATCACTCCACTTCTGATCTGCTCCTTATTGGGAAAGAAATAAGAACTTTTATGTCGAGCTCCGAGAGGGAGAGGCAGAAATAGTAGCTGCAAGGATACCAACTCAACCGAGTTACTCGTATACTGGGTGATAAATCTCTCTATGATTAAGCCCACGGGTGGCGCAACGAGCTGTACGTTGTGCTCAAGTAGCCCCACAGGCTGGATCAGTGCTCGTGTTTTTGACGGACAAGGCATTGGAATTCCCTCTCCTTCAAGAAGCTGGCGAGTCAAAAAGGATGCTCTCAAGCCACATGATTGCTCTCGATCCATCTCGTTGCGCCATCTGTGGGAAATCGACATCTCTTGCGAGGTCACCATCATTGCGCAGGACACCGACTCACATAAGTGTTGACACCTATTGCAAGTATCCCTTGCGATAAAAATTGACCTCGATCAGAAGGCTGGATAGAAAGGCTGAGTTGGAGGGAGATGTGGCCAGCGCACACGCAGGACATCACTGACAGATGCAAGCCAGGAGGCGAGTGTCGGCAAACTGCGGGATTGCTGTGAGCAACTCACCGTGGTAGTAATGGTATCGAGAAGTTGTCCTCGACGCGAGAAACCCATTGGCTGGGGTTCATCTATCTTTTCTAGCTTGGGCAACCGCACCATGCGTGCAATCGTCCAGGCCGCGCACGCCGCAGTCAACCCCTGTGCGTACTTCGTGGGATCAAGAACGTCGGGACAGGAGTGAGCCATCTGCTTCCTGTAGGCGTCTTCGGCTCTTTGGCCAACATCCTCAGGCAGATGTGACCAGCACGGACAAGCTGGGAATGGAAAGCGCAGAGCGGCAACATCGAGCAACGCATGGCGAAAGGCAGCGTGCTCAAAGTCGAGAAACCGCAGGCGGTCGTCTGATATGCGGCAGTTCGCCGGGCTGGTGTCTCCATTCGAGAGAGCGAGATATGGACCAGGCTCAGACAGGATGCGAAGGAGCTCATCGACATCTGAACCAACGTCATTGGGAGGAGGGAAATAAGGGTGGGAGGTGGTGATCTCCTGGAGTTGTCTCCAGGAATGCCCAATGTCATTGCCGAGGATGCTGATCCGATCAAAGGCGGGATCAATCGGCTCATGTCTGCTCCTCAACTGGGAGTACTCCGCAGCACGACCAGCGGTGGTTGCATGCATCTGACCCAGCGCAGTAGCAAACGCGACGAGGCCGTGCGAGGCTGCGGAAGCATTGCTCCCCACAAGCAGATCTTCCAGGGCTGGGCCTGTTCCAAGATCCTCCATCACGAGAATCCCAGCCTCGTTGTCGGCGGCGAGAAGACGTGGCCCGGCAGCACTTCCAATCACCGTCAAAAACTCCAAGGCTGCCTGCTCACGGTGGAACAGATCTAGCGTTCTGCGGAGGTGTCCCATCGGACGGCGCACTTTGACGATGACCGAATTCGGCACCGCGTCAGTTTCGGCTTCGATGGTGCATCGGGTAACCCAAGGCCAGGGGGATATTCCGAACTGGGCTGACCAGCCCGAAGTCGCTGGCTTGCTCTGGGTGATGTGGACTCTTGTTCCAGCAGACATACTCAACAGTTGAGTTACTCGCTGGAAGATGGCATCTGGAAGGCCTATCACTTGATCCCTCCTACTGTGCTTCTTCCATTGGCAGGAGGCTGCACGACCAAAACACGACCTCTGCTCTTGCGTTGACGTGTAGGTGGGTTGGTGCGAATGATCACAAACCACTCGACGGAGCCGGTTTCCCAGAGTTCCAGTTGTGCAGATTGGTAGGGATGCTGGGAAAAACGAGGCTTGCTCACACGGGCAAGATGCCGTTCGTCCGGTTGCCACTCAACAGAATAGCGCGAGAGTTTTTCCTGCTGGTGCTCCCGGGTGAGCAGATCCTGGAAGATATTGATGACGGCTTCCTTCCCGGCCAGGCTCACCATACAACAAAAATTTGCGAAATGTGGCGTCGCCCGCCTTGTTCAACCGGCGCGTCTCGCAGATCGCTTCAAAGACTCGATGCACGAGTTCCGGCTCCGGTTGCATCCCTTTGATCCAGCCCAGTATGGCAGCGGGGCTATGACAACCATCGTTGCGCTGTTCGTGTGCCATATGTTTTTGAACGTTGTAATCGCTCATCCACTTGTCGTGGGCCGCCAGTAAATCTTCCCACGTGGGTGCTTTTTCAAAGCTCCAGTCCGCCATACGTCTCTGCACACCAAATGCCGCTTCTATGTAATTTTGATAGGCGCGTCCTTTTTTGATCTCCTTCTTTTCAATCCCAAGCTGCTCGCACACCCGCCGAGTCGCGTGAGAAATGAACACACTGCCATTATCGCTGACCAGGATCTCTGGGACTCCATGCTTGCGAATCGCTGCGTAGAAGACCGCAAAAAAGGCTTCGTTATCCTGGCGTAAGGAAATAGCCGAAGCCAGGATCGCACGCGAAAAATTCTCCAGGATCGAGATGCAGTAGACCATCTCCACGCCCTTCAAGGCGTGCATATCCAGGTAACGAGTATCCACGCTCCATAGCTCATGCCTACGCCCTGCTCGAAATGGCATCTCTGCCTTTGGACGCGGCTTGCGCGGCACCTGGAGGTGATAGAGATCGCGATTGAGAGCAAGAAGACGGCCACACGTAGCCCGGCTTCATGTAATCCCCATCTGTTCCAGGGCGGCGCTCACGCCGTAGGCACAGATCAGCGGATTTGCTGCAAGCTTTTTGACCCCTTGTACCGCTTTGAGGTCCACTTTTCTGACTCCTTCCTGTGCGTGCATGAGACTTCTCCTCCAATCCGGCAAACTGCTCTTCAGCCCAGCACTTGAGGGTAGTATGCACGGTCTGACGGCTCACATCGAGGTAGCTCGCAATAGATTTGGCGTTCCATCCGTCTGCATGCAGTCGGATGATTCTTCGCCGACGCTCTGCGCTGTCCTCAATTTCCACATCGCGTGGATAACGACGCTCGGTTGTCGATGGTTTGGGGCCGGAAGCCAAAATGAGCTTGATGGTAGCCGGAGCCGGCTTGCGATTGCATTTGACGAAGCAGATCGTCGCCAGCTCATGGGGGCGAAATGCTGAGTATTGAGTATACAGATCCACAATCTCTTGCCGAATGTCTGGAGGAAGGGCGTGCTTATCCTGTCTGGGGATCTCTAGTGGTGGCGCAGCGGACAACAACGATGCCATGCCAGCCTGGTCAAAAAGATTGGCGCGGTAGTAAATCGTGCGCGGTGATACGCCCGTTTCCTCGCCTCGCTCCTTTGGAGTTTGACCCCAAAGGACAACAGGTCTGCTGATTTCATACTGCATCTGCGTTGGGTCCTTGAGCAGTGGCTGGCTCTGGCTCTGCTGCCAATCATGGCTCGGCTCTCGGCGCCCATATCGGCGTTTCGACATGAATGTTTCCCTTCAGGCTATGAGCAGATGGATTCCCCTGAAGAGTATATTACACTGCTTTAGCAGCCTGGGTCAATTTTTATCGCAAGGGATACTTGCAATAGGTGTCAACCCTCATGTGAGTCGGTGTCCTGCGCAATGATGGTGACCTCGCGAGAGATGTCGATTTCCCACAGATGGCGCAACGAGATGGATCGAGAGCAATCATGTGGCTTGAGAGCATCCTTTTTGACTCGCCAGCTTCTTGAAGGGAGAGGGAGTTCCAATGCTTTGTCCGTCAAAAACACGAGCACTGATCCAGTCTGTGGGGCTACTTGAGCACAACGTACAGCTCGCTGCGCCACCCGTGGGTTAAGCCAGCCCAGTGTAGGTCCACTTGATGGGTTTAGCCATTGTCCGATTGTAATAGCCCACGCGATGCGCAACGAGGTGTGACCGGTAGCAACTCGGCGTAGAAATGTGCCTCCTTGAAGAGAACGAACACAACGGTTCTCAACAAGGAGGTAGGCATGACCAGTATCGCCGACAGGTCAGTCAAAATCCAGACGACTTCAGCGTCCAATTTCTCGACCCCGTCCTGGTTTGGCGAAGTCGTCATGATCAGCAGGTATGTTCACACGCATGGTGTTCTCAGCAAGATCAACGAGCACGTGCGCTTTGCGCGGAAGCGGTTTGGACGCTACGACGTGATCGATTTTCTGGCGGTCCTCTTCGGCTATGCCGTCAGCAGGAAGCGCACGCTAGAGGAGTTCTACCAGCGGCTCCAGCCGTTCGCCGTCCCGTTCATGGCCTTGTTTGGGCGGGATCAGTTGCCCTCTCCTTCGGCGCTGTCCCGGTTTTTAGCGGCATTGACAGAGACTCCTGTCGAAGTGCTGCGTGCCCTGTTTCTGGATGATCTGCTCAGTCGGCCCCTCACGCCCGACAAGCAAACCGGAAGTCTGCTGGATCGAACAGGTCATTCCTGGACGGTTTTCGACATCGATGGCACGCGGGAAGCGGCTCGGCAACGCGCCTTACCGCAGACTGATGATCTTCTTGCGCCCTTTCGCCGATTGGATGACGTGTGTGCTCCTGGCTACCGAGGCCGCAAACGCGGGGAGGTGGTCAGGACGCGCACAACGGTGTCACAGGCGCATCGTTCTCAGTGGCTCGGCAGTTTCGGAAATCGAGGGAACGGGCGCTCTCGGGAAGAATTGCTCAAGGGGCTTGCGGCCATTCGCCAGTATCTCACAGCGCATCAACTCGACGCTTCGCGCACGCTCATGAGATTGGATGGGCACTATGGCAATGGGGCGGTGCTCGCCGATGTGACCGGGTTCGCGTTTGTGACGCGTGGGAAAGACTATCACCTGCTTGATCATCCGCTCATTCAGACGCGCTTGCACTTGCCCCCGATCAGTCTCAGCAACGTCCCGAAAGGAGACTCGTGCGCAGCCTCTATGATTGTCCGGAGATTCCGGTGGGACCTGATGGCATGCTACCCAGCAAAACCGAGACGATAGTCACAATCCAAGTGATCGCATTCGCATCGACCACACGCCCGAAGATCCAGTACAGTACGTAATTCATGTGTATACTCCACTCCTTTAGTTTTCTGAAAGGCTTTTACCTCATCCTCGCCCTCCCCACGAGTGGATACTACAGTATGCACAGTGTAGACGCGATATCACTATATCAAAAATAGGGTTCTGTCAGAACTCAGAAGAAGATTTGGCGCAGAGAGCACGCATGAGCTATGCCTGTGAGAAGAACCATCTGATGAGGAGTAAGTGCTTCATGAATTGCCCACACTGCGCCTCCCTTTCCACAAAAGAACAGAGCAAAAGAACTATTCTCGGGTATCACGCTCAGCGCTTCCAGTATCCCTTGCTTTTTCCCGTGAAAATGGGTCAGACATGTAACCATGAGCAGTTTACCAAAGGCAAAGGCTGTGTCAAGGATGTCAACTGGGAACGTGGTGGCATTCAGCGTGTCACCTTAAATCATGATGGCCCCTTGTATCACACGCTCTCCCAGCAGCGCACCACCTGCGAACGCATCAACGCTTGTGCCAAAGCTCTGGGTATTGAACGCCCCAGAGTTCGCAACGCTCGT
>DAOTTL010000109.1:0-6820 GCA_034438135.1 Ktedonobacteraceae bacterium
GGAGCGCATGCGTCCCGCCAAACACGCTCGCTTCTTCTTTTCCTTGGGGTCGGGCGGCTTTGCAAGCCGCAGAAAAGGTAGGGATGACTCATACCTTTTCATGTTGTCGAGGTCGTTAGTGGCTACAGCTTCTCTGGTAGGCGTGTGAGAATTTCGGCCAATACAATCTGCATCGTATCGACTTTAGCCTCAACGGAGTTAACCTTAGCCTCAACGGCACCGATTTTTGCTTCAAGTGCGCTGCGGGTGGAATCGATTTTTGTGTCAAGTGCGCTGATTTTTGTGTCAAGCTTATCAAAACGTTGATCAGTCCGGTATTCCAGGGCTGCAAGTCGTCCGATGATAGTTTCGGTAAGACCTTTCGTTAAGGTTACTTGCATTGCCATTTCCTGATAGCTTTTGATTGTATGAGCTTCAAATTGCATGAAATTGTGCTCCAGGGCTGTAATTCGTTCTTCTTGCGTTAGCATAGGATGGTTGCCTTTCTTTCACCGCTATCCACTGGCTTCTATGCCAGTCCAATTGTACCACACATAGGTTAGCAGCCTTGTGATCTCTCACGAATGCCGTTTTGAAAGGCGCACACAAATCTTAGTGCGCCAGATCGTTGCACGCTATGAGTGAGAGTATCAGGTACTCTCTTTTCAAGTGGCGCAAAAATAACTTCTGGATGAGGATATTTCCGTGCTCACTCTGCGCCTGAGTATATTGAGCCGGTTATCATAGGATTACTGGTGCGATTCACCTGTGGTTATCAAACAACACCTCTCTATCAACTTATTGTGACTTGAGTATAGCATACAAATGTATTATTCACAAGTGGGTCGTTACTGCGAACATCTCATATGTACAGAAATATTGAAGGTTACCTCAGCAGACTGAGAAACTCCTCACTTGTAAGTGAGAAACCCGATCCAGAAAGCTCAGGTACAGGAATAGCTAAGGTGCACTAAAAGTACTATCGATCTTATGTTTCAGCAGATAGGCTTTTGGGATGCGTTTATTTCATATGATGGATAGCTTCTTGTTAAAAGAGAGATATTTGGGTAGAGTAATAACAGAAGGCTGATACTTCATTGTCATGGGAGAAACGAAAGAATGTACTCTTCACGACCAATCTCAGCGCAAAAGCGGCGTCGTTTGTCTACTATGATAACGTTAGGAAGTTTGCCGATCATTCTGGCACTGCTGGGTGGCTTTCTGGCATTTTCCAATAATACTGGTCGCACTAATCGGACCGCAAAGGCTGCTGCTACTGTACCGGTGGGCACTGGTTACTGGCATACCGATGGAAGTCAGATCCTTGACGCGCAGAATCAGCCGGTGCGTATGGCTGGCGTGAACTGGTTCGGCTTTGAAACGTCAAATTACGTCGTGCATGGCCTCTGGGCACGCAGCTATCGAGATATGCTCAATCAGATTAAGAGTCTCAACTATAACGTGATTCGTCTTCCCTACTCAAATCAGCTATTTGACGCGGGCAGTACGCCAAACGGCATTGACTTTGTGAAAAATCCTGACCTCCAGGGACTGAGTGGTCCACAGATTATGGATAAGATCATCGCCTATGGCAGCAGTATCGGCCTGCGTTTCTTTCTCGATCAGCATCGTCCCGACTCTGGTGCGCAGTCGGCCCTCTGGTATAGTCCTCAGTATTCCCAGGATCGCTGGTTGGCGGACTGGACGATGCTTGCGCGGCGTTATGCGAATAATCCAATGGTCATTGGGGCAGACCTTCACAATGAACCGCATTTGCCTGCCTGCTGGGGCTGTGGTGATCCTGCGACCGATTGGCGACTGGCGGCGGAGAAGGCTGGCAATGCTATTCTGGCGATTAATCCTCACTGGCTGATCATTGTAGAGGGCGTAAATTGCTATGGTCCTGGCGGGTCTACGACTGGTGACTGCGACTGGTGGGGTGGAAATCTGGAAGGGGTTGCGAAGAGCCCGGTGCGTCTGAACGTACCCAACCAGTTAGTTTACTCCACGCATGACTATCCTGCCTCGATCTACCCTCAGCCCTGGTTTAGTGCTCCCGACTATCCCGCTAATCTTCCAGGTCTCTGGGACAAATTCTGGGGATATATTGTCAAGCAGGCCATTGCACCGGTTCTGTTGGGTGAATTTGGCTCTCGCCTCCAGACCACTTCCGATCAACAATGGCTTACGACTTTGATCAATTATTTAGGCAAAGGGGTGCATGGGATTGGTTGGACCTTCTGGAGCTGGAATGCCGACTCCGGCGATACGGGTGGTATTCTCAAGGATGACTGGGTGACGGTCGATCAAACCAAACAGGACTATCTAACTCCCATCCAGTATCCCCTTGACGGTGGTAGTCCCGCTCCACCAACGCCTGTCTCGACCGGTACACCGACTGTTGAACCTACTTCGACCGTTGTGCTGTCTCCTTCGCCCCCGCCAGTGCAGCCTACCGCAGCCCCAACCGGTACGCCTGTGCCGGGTCTCGCGCTGCAACTGAAGTATCTCAACGCACAGACCAATCCCACCTCGAACGGCGTCTATGCGCATATAGATCTGTTGAACACAGGAAGCACGCCAGTCGATTTGAGTAAGATCACTGTGCGTTACTGGTTCAAGCTTGATACCCAGGGCAGTGCTGATGTGCCGGAATCTTACTGGTGCGATTACGCCCGGTTGGGCTGTGGAAATGTCCAGGGGAGCTTCGTTCGGCTCTCCTCGCCGACTGCGAAGGCCGACCATTATCTGCAACTGAGTTTTTCTGCGGGTGCGGGTATCCTGTCCCCGGGAGACAGTAGTGGCGAGATACAGAATCGTTTTAACAAAAATGATTGGTCGAACTATAACGGGAACGGTGACTATTCCTGGGCTGCCTATACCACATACACCCTCTGGGATCACATCACAGTCTATTATGAGGGACAGCTCATCTGGGGAACAGAACCATAGGTTGCTGGCGGCGCAGCCGCCACCTTTTCAAACATGAGTCATCCCTCACTTTTCTGCGGCTTGTAAAGCCGCCCCTCCCCCCGAGAAAAGGAGAAATGGCTGAGGTTGGTAGCAGCTTCGCTGCTACCAACCTCAGCCATTTCTCCTTGAAAAGCTGGCGGCTGCGCCGCCAGCAAGAGCGTTTGCTCATTTTACAAAAATGAGGGATGACTCATAAAGCTGCTCTTCTTCTATTTCGGGATGGATTGACCGACCGGGATGCTAGTACGCAAGAGAACGCGAAAGCAACTCCCCTGGCCGACCGTACTGATGACGCTGATCGAGCCTCCCATGGCGGTGACGAGACTATAGACGATGGAGAGACCAAGACCAAACCCGCCTGTAGTGCGTGACCGCGAGGTATCAACGCGGTAAAAGCGCTCGAAGATACGAGCCAGTTCATCGGGAGGGATGCCGATGCCGTTATCTTCTACTATCAGGGCGAGATGATGGGTATCAACGGCTTCCAGGTTGAGCGAGACAATGCCTCCAGACTGTGTGTGGGCTATGGCGTTGCGTACCAGATTTTGCAAGATCTGGATGAGTCTCTGACGATCGACCAGCACGGGCGGTAGCTGAGGTTGGGAGCCGCGAACCAGCATAATTTGTCGTTCACGCTGCGCCAGGGGCATAAGCATCTGGTAGACCTCTTCGACAACCTCGTTTGCCGCCACCTCACGTATATCCAACTGCAATTCGTGCGCTTCCATGGTTGCCAGCGAGAGCAGTTCATTGACAAGCTGACCCAGGCGTTGCGCTTCTTGATGAGCAATGCCGAGATAATTCTGCAAGGTCTCAGGAGGGGGAAGCTTTGTTCCCTCACTGGTTGTCAGGAGGAGCGCCTCCAGATGACCCACGATATTCGCGACCGGAGCACGCAATTCGTGTGAGACATTGAGTACCAGGTCGCGTCTACGTCGCTCTGCCTCTTCTGCTCGTATTCGTTCCTGTTCAGCCTGGACCCCTGCGGCCTCCAGACGTTGGGCAGTATCACTCATTCCCAGTAGCGTACGGGCCAGTTGTCCATGTACCCAGGCCAGGCCATTGAGCACATATAGGTAGATCAAGTTCAATCCAAAGGCCGAAGTGCAGAGCCACAGGTAACGGCGCAAACGTTTTCCCGGCTCATACACATCTCTGATCGCCAGGAACAGCGCAAAGAATGGGGCCGTGAGCAGTCCTATGATCAGACCCACAAGCATCAGGCTAAGGCTTACAATGGGCAGAGCCAGAGCAAAGCCGAAGCAGCAGGTACTGAGTGGGAACTTGATCAGCAGATAGGCCAGCGTTTTCCAGGTCATCCTATTGCTCAGGAGTCCCTGAAAATACTGCCACCAACCTCTGGTCTGCGAGACCGTCGTTTTCATAGGAGCGATAGTCACGCCGAGCCAGCGAATCGCCAGAGCACGTTCAAAGAGAGCAAACTGCCACCAGAGCCACATCGACCCGAAGAGAATGGGCACACCTATCCAGATAAACAGGGTTCCGATGCCCAGAGAGATACTAACTACTATCAGTATGAAGTAATAGAGGCTCAGAAAGAAAGCGCATAAGAGATAGAGGACATTTTCATATAATTGTTTCTCTTGCAGCATATTTCTCCAATGCTGGGCAGATGACAGAGCACTATTCACCTTGCGCCTCCTGATAGTTGTTCTTCTTTTTTAGGCTTGATAGGTCTATGCAATAGATAGTAGCGTAAAAATGTCTCGAAAGTATCTCCAGGTTGTACCAGATCTCCCACGCTCATCAGAAATCTGGAGATACTTTTGCCATATTTAACGGCCATACTAACGACAGAACAGTAAATACTTCTCGCAGATAAGATTAAAAGGCTAAAGAGTATGGAAAATCAGATGGAAAATCGCTTTGAACAACGCTCGACCAATTTTGTTCTGCCTCGCCAGGAGGCAGGTTCAACTATGAGGAATATCGTCTTTCTTTTACTCTCATTCCCAATGGGGCTGATCTACTTTTTACTAACCATCATTGGCTTCTCGGTCGGCATCGGGAGCGTGGTGATCTGGGTTGGTATACCTATCCTCTTCATCACCATTTTCAGTGTACGCGCCCTGGCAGAAGTAGAGCGGCGCATGGTAAGTGGTTTGTTGTGCATGCCAATGCCTTACCAGCTGTCACGTTCCATCGAGCCGCGTCGGGGCTTTTTGCGATGCTTTGGACGTATGCTCCGTGATCCTTTTACATGGACCAGCACAGTCTACATGATCCTTAAGTTGCCCATCGGTATCATCAGCTTTACCCTGGCGCTGGTATTAACGATTGTCTCAGCTTCTCAGCTTGCTCTGCCATTGATCTACCTCACCAATGTATTCATTGATCTTATTCTGGCGACCAATGGCATTGTAAGCAATGGGACCCTTCTGCCGGGTTTTATTGAGGTACATAATTCCTTTGAATGGCTTATGTTCGTACGCTCGTTTATTGGTATTCCGCTCGGTATCGTCATCTGGATCGGATCTCGTTTCCTGCTTAACGGCCTCGCACTGATGTCAGGTGAACTGGCCCGCGCCCTGCTTGGTCCCGGTCTCTCCTACATTGTAGCGCAACCACAAACTGCCAACGAGCCAGTTCCCAGAACTATGGAAGAGCAACGGATGTATATGGAATAATAACATCAGGATAAAAGCGGAAAAAGAAAAGGACTGGAAACACTATGTCATACCATGAATATCAAGAGCATGAGCAAGCATCGATCAATGAGCGAGTCGCGAATAGTGATCCTCGTGAGCAAGCATCATCGGTTAATGAACATGTAGTGAATAATGATCCTCGTGAGCAAGTGCGAGGGACAGGGTATGAGTACCCTGCTCACGCAAAGTTGCAGATGGAACCACGCAGGCGTGCTCCCTGGCGCATTGTAATCGTCTGTGTGATCGCATTGTTCATAGCGGCGGGGATTGTTATGCTGACCGGCGGTATATCGATAGGGGCCGCGAGTCAGAGCTTGCCCACACGTGCATTCAGGCTCAGTGGGGATGGGTCACTGATGGTGGATGAGGGGAGCGGCTCGGTCCACGTGCACACGGGCAATACAAATCAGATCATTGTAACGGGAACTAAACATGCTCCCTGGGGTGTTGGAAATCTCAACGATCTCCAGGTGCAGTATGTGCAACAAGGCAATACACTGAAGATTACCACTAGCGAAAGCGATGGTATTTTTCTCTTCAACAATCGTTGGGTTGACCTCGATATCACGGTTCCTGCGAGCATGGATCTCACCGTTCAGGGTGGTTCTACCGATGTCAACGTCTCAGGAGTCGATGGGCGGATCGAAACCCATATTAGTAGTGGTGATGTAACCCTGGACAACGTTAGCGGCTCACTAGATCTAAATAACAGCTCTGGTGATATTACCGTAAAGAATGAGAGCGGTCCGCTTGATGCTCATACTAGCAGTGGTGATATTAAGGTCGATCATGCAGCTAAGACTATGGATCTCTCCACAGATTCAGGTGATATTACTGTAGACCATGCTGAACTTTCGGGGCAGGACTCGTTCCAAACTGTCAGTGGTGACATTGATTTTACCGGTACTCTTGATCCAGGCGGAACGTATCAGATGAAGACTACTAGCGGAGATATTACCCTGACACTGCCCACAAATTCATCCTTCCAACTGAATGCTTCCACAAATAACGGTGACATTCATAATGCGTTCCCTACTTCAACGGTTGGCATTGCTCCTACCTTTTCTGTCATCCTTAAAACCACCAGCGGCGACATCACAGTACAAAAAGACAATTCATAAAGATACATGAGCATCCCTCACTTTTCAGCGGCTTGCAAAGTCGCCCCTCACCGAGAAAAAAGAAGAAGCGGGCCTGTG
>DAOTTL010000110.1:0-5868 GCA_034438135.1 Ktedonobacteraceae bacterium
GGTTCAACAAGGAAAATACTTTGAGTATATCTTATTTTCATGGTATAATCTGTTACATGATCTATTCTTGCAGTATGTAAAGATGGTCGCAAAAAGAACGGCAAGAAAAAAGATGGCAAGGAGTAAAACATGCATCAGTTAAGTGACGTAGAATTTGCGGAAAACCATGATCCAACCTGTCCCTGCTTATTACTATTAGATACCTCAGCTTCAATGGGAGGTGCACCCATTGAGTCCCTAAATGCAGGCCTGCGTCTCTTTCAGCAAGAAGTTTTAAACGATCCGATAGCACGGAATCGCGTCGATGTTGCGATCGTCACGTTTGGGCATGGAGGAGTTCAGACCGTTCAACCATTTGCCAATATCAGTCAATTTGAGGCTCCCCATCTCTCGGTGGGAGGTCAGACTCCCATGGGCGAGGCCATTGAACGGGGACTCGATATGCTCCTTCAGCGCAAGAAGCTTTTTCATGAAAACGGGATTCCTTACTATAGACCCTGGATTATCCTGATCACTGATGGCGCTCCTACCGATAAGTGGCAGAATGCCGCCCAACGCGTTCATCACGAAGAAGAGCTGAATGCGCTGGCTTTTTTCGCTATAGGTGCTGGCAATGCGGATATGAGCATCCTGGCCCAGGTCGCTGTGCGTAAACCGTTAAAACTCCAGGGCATCAAATTTGCCGAACTCTTTCTCTGGCTCTCGGCCAGTCAGAAACGCGTCTCTGCCTCTAAGATAGGTGAGCAGGTCGCGCTACCGGTGCCTGAAGGCTGGGCGACAGTTTAGTCGTTTGCGAACTACGCCTGATTAACTGCAAGTAACGAAGGAAAACAGGCCAATGACACTCTCGACTCCCGGCTGGCATGTGACCGGCTCATCGGTCGCTGGCACCAGCCATCTCCGTAAGGGACTTGGCTGCGATGATGCTTATCTGTACCGCACCCCTGATGAACAGGATCTCTTACTTATTGCAGTAGCTGATGGAGCTGGCTCAGCAAAATATGGTGCACATGGAGCGACAACGGCTGTTCAAGCTGCAATCGAGCAAGCAGAACGGCTGCTACTTCGACAGATAGAACCTTTTGAACATGACCAATGGCTGAGCGCTCTTACAGGTATCTTCACGTTCTCTCACAAAGCACTGGTTCAACGCGCCAGAGAACCCCTTTCAGAAGAGTATGATGCCACAACTCCTGCTCCACTATTGCGCGACTTTGCGACAACGCTCTTGCTGGCTATTGTCACGACCCATTGGATCGCTGTCGCTCAGATCGGAGATGGTGCGGTCGTGATCCAGTACCAGAATGGGCCACTGAACTCGCTGACACCCCCCCGTCAGGAGGGCTATATCAACGAGACAAATTTTCTGACCCAGAGTGGATATGCTGAGTACACACATTATACTGTTCTGCCACGATTGAAATTAAAGGGTCTGGCTTTGCTGACTGATGGTCTGGAATTGCTGGCGATGCACTTTCCTGACAATACTCCCCACGAACCCTTTTTTAACTCACTCTTTCAATTTGCTGCCAGTTCTGAGGCAAATCCAGCAGAACTGCAACAATTCCTGTCCTCTGAACGAGTCTGTGCTCGCACGGATGACGATAAAACACTCGTTCTGGCGGTGTACCAATGAAAAACACTTATTCCAAAAGAGAACTCCAGCGCACGCGTTTATTAAACCGAGATATAAAGCTTAAAGAAGAGCTTGCACGTGGAGGGGAAGGAACCATTTATAGTATTGTCGGAACAAAGCTCTATGTTGCGAAGATCTTCCATGAACCAGATCATGATAAGACGCAGAAACTTAATGCCATGCTGGCCGATATGCCGAACGATCTCACTCGTAGGCCCCCACTTCGACACATCTCTATTGCCTGGCCTACTGAACGTATTGTAAATGCTCGTGGCACATGTATTGGCTTCACTATGCCCTATATCGATCACAAGGAGACGTTTCCTCTGCTCAGACTCTATAATCCACGTGACAGAAAATCTTTACAGATTAACTTTACCTGGGAATATTTGTTGCGCATGGCCCTTAATCTCGCAAGTATTATCAAGGAACTTCACCGCAAAGGATACGTCATCGGAGATCTGAATGAGAGCAATATTTTAGTCACAAAACAGGCATTGGTAACACTGGTCGATTGCGATTCAATTCAGGTACCAAAGGATAAGAATACCTGGCGACATCTCCTGGGTCAGCCAATAGACTATTTTCGCTGCTTTGTGGCGAAACCAGAATACGTGCCCCCTGAGCTTCAGGGGTGCGATTTCAGTCAGGTGAATCGCACCCCTAATCATGATAATTTTGGTCTGGCAGTCTTGATCTTTCTGATGCTTATGGAAGGATGGCATCCTTTTGCCTCTATCTGGAAAGGTGAAGGCATGGCCCCTTTACTTGAGGAAAATATTCAGGCCGGGATCTTTCCCTATATCCCTTCCAATGAGGAATTTCGACCCATGTATGCCCCTCCACTTGAGATCCTGCCCCCCCATATCCAAAGACTGATGCTTAACTGTTTCGTAGATCGACATAGACCTTCAGTACATTTTCGCTGGTTTTTTCATCGACCACGCGCCGCTACATGGTTCAAGGCTCTGGCGAAAGCCTCTAACCACCTATCAATCTGCGACAAGAATAGCTCTCATGTCTACTCCGACCACCTGGAACGATGCCCATGGTGCCAGCGCATCAAGCGAGGAATACCCGAACCATTTCCTCCCACCAGTACAAAAACGCCACATCCACCACCTCCATCGCCAGCCTGGAAAAAGCTAGTAGTGCAGGTTGCTTTCATCTTGCTTGTTATACTTCTCTATACCCTTGAGATCTCTACGTGGCGTATCTGGGGAAGCTGGTTTATAAGTAGTGATTTTCAGACAAAGTTTCTTACACTCCTGATTATGCTTGGTTTGCCTCCATTTATCTCTCTCATATTCCGATCTCTCTATTTTCCAGCGAAAACTGTTCTTGAATAAGAGGATAGAGACAAACCTCTATGGTATAATCTATAAAAAGTTATAGTTCATTTTTCTAATCTTTCTCTTTTGAGGTACATAATGTTACTGAATGGAAAAGAACTCGGCCACTATTCTCTAGAAAGTCTGCTCGGTAGTGGTGGAATGGGGGATGTTTATGTAGCTCATGACACTCGTATTAATCTTAATCGTCAGGTTGCTGTCAAGGTCATCAAAGTAGAGGGGCATACGAGCACCCAGGCCTCGAAGGAGGCGGTTCGTCTCTACGAAAGAGAGGTGCAGGCCATTGCATTTCTTGACCACCCACACATTTTGCCTCTTTATGATTTTGGACAAGAGCTGATTGATGGAAACACGATACTCTACCTGGTGATGCCCTATAGGGTCGAAGGCTCCCTTATGGCATGGCTGAGCAAGAAACAGCAGAGCAACCACCCGCTTTTACCGCAAGAGGTGGCCAAGATTGTTCAGCAGGCGGCGTCCGCGCTCCAGCATGCACATGATAAAGATATTATCCACCAGGATGTGAAACCGGCAAATTTCCTGATTCGAGGAGAGACTACTCCCCCTGATCTCTTACTCAGCGATTTCGGTATCGCCCGTATTGGCAATGCTACATCCTCGAATATTAGTCAGGCAGTACGTGGAACTCCCCTCTATATGGCTCCTGAACAATGGGAGGGACAGCCTGTACGTGCAACGGATCAGTATGCACTGGCGGTGATGACCTATGAGATGCTTACCGGACATCCTCTTTTTCAGGGCAGTCCTCCCAACATGATGTATCATCATATTAACGAAATGCCCCTTCCTCCGAGCCAGGTAAACCCTGCCCTTTCGTCTTCTATAGATCTGGTGCTTATGCGGGCACTGGCGAAAGAGCCGTATGAGCGCTTTGAGCGCATCGAACTCTTCGCGCAAGAGTTGATTAATGCTTCGCCCACGGATCGTCTGCATAATCTACCAGAGGTAATTGAGGAAGCTTCCCTGGGAGAAGAGAATTCTATTACTGACCTCTCGCTTTGGAATCTCCCTGCTGCCATGGAACCGACAGCCTTGCAGCAAAAGGAAACACCCCCTACAGTCCAACTGGAGTCCGCAGATCAGCCCACACTGCACATTCACATAACCCCCAAAACCTCTCTTCCCAGCGTAAACGCGCCATACATCGATTACAAATCCGCTGCCAGTTCTCAAACACGATTTATGCCGCATTTGTTCGCTCTGCTCTATCATAAAGTTGCGCACATTCCTAAACGTGTACAGACAATTGTTGCACCGACCCCAACGGTTATAAAACGCATCGCAGCAGGAACCCCCCTCTCTATCTACAATGGACATAGCAGCGAAGTGAGGTCGATCGCCTGGTCGCCCGATGGCAACTACGTGGCAACGGCGGGCAACGACGAAACTGTACAGATCTGGAACCCCTCTAATGCGCGGCGCGTTTCCCTTTGCAGTGGACACAGCGCAAGCGTCTATGCGGTCCATTGGGCCTCTGAAAGCTCATACCTGGCGACTGCCAGCGCAGATAAGACGGTGATGCTCTGGACTTCGGGCGCGGGACGGCGTGCGTTTACCTATCGCGCTCACACGGGCGCAGTCTATGCTACTGCATGGTCGCCTGATGGTCAACGCCTGGTCTCAGCAGGTGCTGACCGGATAGTTCGTCTGTGGGATGCGCAGACGCATAAAGATCTCGTGCTTTATAAAGCTCACGAAGATTGGATAAGAGCCATCACCTGGTCGCCTGATGGCAGGTACGTCGCCACAGCCAGCAACGACCACACGGCACACGTCTGGAATGCGACAAATGGTCAGCTTGTAGTTATCTATCATGGCCATACGGACTGGGTTAGATCGATCACCTGGTCACCGGATGGGGCGTTTATTGCCACAGCCAGCAACGATCAAACAGTTCATATCTGGAATGCGACGAATGGGCACCAGTTTTTTGTTTATCGCGGCCACTCTACGCGCTGGCCTGGCGGGGTTCTCTGTGTCTCCTGGTCTCCTGACGGCAAATATCTGGCCTCCTCAGGTGAGGACCTGACAGTGCAGATCTGGAACCCTGGTACTGGCAATGAGGTGTTAACTTATCGTCGCCATTCAGCCCCTGTGAATGCTATTGCCTGGTCTCCCGATAGCAGAATAGTTGCTACAGCCAGCAACGATAAAACAGCTCATACCTGGTCCTACAGCGATCAATAAAGCTTATAAATCAGGGATGCTCATATTTAAGAACACTCCAGGATCAGAATGCGAGCTTTTTTCAGCAGGCGCTCATCGCCGGTCAGTCCCAAACTGGTATACATCCGCTCAGCTTCCTTGAGGAGCCGACAGCCCTCCTCTTGCTTTGTTTGCACAACGATCAGATAGACACCAAGAGCCAGGGCAACTCTGGCCCAGTTAAGCATATCCTCCCCTTCCTGTCCAAGTCTGAGCGCCTCACGGTAGTAGTCTTCTACCATCTCATGCTCTCCCCGTTCTTGCGCCAGATTGCCCAGATTGCCCAGAATCCATGCCTCTCCATGCCTATCCTGTACCCCACGAAAGTTTTCAAGAGCTCTGAGATAGGCCTCCTCTGCATTCTGCAATGCTTTCCGACCCTGAGCGAGGAGACCAAGATCCCCTAGAACCCAACCCTCACCATCGCTATCCTGGGTCTCACGTAGAATAATCTGAGCCCGATGGGCACACTCTTCAGCTCGTCTGGGATCATCCATAGCACGCGCCAGGGTACCGATTGAGCGATAAAGCCATCCTTCTAACTGCCGGTCCTGTATCTCCTGGATAATGTGCTGCGCATCGGTATAATGCGCTCTCGCATCCCTCATATGTCCCCGATCCTGGGCAATATTGCCCAGGCGAATCAGACATTCA
>DAOTTL010000111.1:0-5855 GCA_034438135.1 Ktedonobacteraceae bacterium
GAGGAGCGAGATGATCAGCCCTTCCGAGAACTCGATGACCAGCAGTTACTCGAAAAACTGATTACCAGCGTGGAGGATTACTCACATATTTTAGTTCAGAAATACCAGACTCGCATATTTATCTACATCAAGAACCGCTGGTTTCAGCAACCGCAAGACGCAGAGGACATTACACAAGAGGTTTTTTTCAAAGCCTGTAAAAGCCTGGAACACAAAGATGGAGAAAGCAACGCAGCGAGAAGGGAACGTCTACGGCGCTATACCCTTCGGCCCTGGCTCTTCGCAATTGCACGCAATACCTGCGTGAACGAGCTACGCAGGAGAAATTGTCAACGGAGAGGCGGCAACCAACCTCCACCGATTTCCCTGGAAAATCCAGACGAGCAAGCCATGCTGGACACCATGGCGACCACCTCTGAGCATCCGATAGAAGATGCCCTTCAAATCAAAGAAGATTGGGCTTGCACGTATAAATGGCTAATGCAGATGGAAGATAAAGAGCGTAAAGCGATTCTGCTCCACTATGTTGAAGGTCTAGGCGTCAAGGAAGTTGTAAGCTTGCTCCCAACCACAAAAGAGAAGAATGTCAAAAAATGGCTCAAGTTGTGGAAGGAGAGGCGGCATAGTTTGAGGGACGCGGAAGATGAGTAATCAGAACAGCAAGGAAGAGAGAAATTCTATGGAACCACATCTGGAGCGACAATCTCAGATACAAGCCTATAGAGCAGTTCCAGATACTATTTTGCTCAATGTTCAAAGCAGGCTTGGTTATCTTACGCCCGAATGGGCGGCAAGGCAGTATCAATTAGGGAAAGCGAGTCGAGAAGCTTGCGTTGAACGGAACCAGCTTGCTATGGAGCTTGCGGAAGCTCATTTCAGAAACGCGCTCCATGTGTACACAGCCGAGGACTACCCACGGAAGCGTATGATGGTTCTCTATGAACTCGGGTCCCTTTACGAGACATGTTCAAAAAGGGAGCGAATGAAAGCGCTGGAGATGGCGCTTGGTTTTTATCAAGAGGGACTGGAGCTTGCGCTACGATTTTCATACGAATGGATCGATCCATTCACACAGGCGCTGTCCCAGATCGATCAGGAACAACAGGAGCACAAAAGCGCATTCTCAATGATCAGGGTTCAGCAACCTGAACTGATGAAGCGTGCGCTGCCCTGGTTCATACCAAAACGTCCGCACCGAGCGATAATCTACCTGGCAACTTTCCTCCTGATTGTTCTGTCTTTCGCCAGTTTGATGCTCTGGAATAACTCTCATGTACTGGCCGTGACACTTTCGCTCCAAAAACAATGGAACCAGCCCCGTCCAGGAACCACCTGGGTACACAATGTCGCCTGGTCCCCGAATGGTCGATATATCGCAGTTTTATGGGATGATAGCACCATACAGGTCCTGGATGTAAAAACAAACAAAGTAATCTGTACACAGCAAGTGGGCTGGGGCATAGGTCTGGCGTGGTCTCCTGATGGACAGATCCTTGCCTCGGTAGGAAGGGTTGACAATACTGTCCAGCTCTGGTCTATCTCAAATACACAATGCAAGATGGGTATGAGTTATCTGCAACATATGGCCCCGGTGGAGTCCATTGCATGGGCACCTGATGGACATTTTATTGCGTCAGCCAGCGACGATCAAACGGTCCAGGTTTGGGATACCTCCACGCTGAAGCCTCTCTATGTCTATCACGACGACGCAACGGTGAACGCGATCGACTGGTCTCCCGATGGCTCCCGCATCGTTTCTGGCGATAGTAATAATCATCTCCGGGCCTGGGATGCGTTTACTGGCAAAAATCTTGTGAGCTATCAGGGGCACACTGGAGCCGTTACGTCGGTCAGTTGGATGAATAACACTATTCTTTCGTCTAGCTACGATGGGACCGCGAGAATCTGGGATGCCAGCAGCGGCAAAAACGAGCTGACGCTGAAGATTGACCTGCCTATTCTCGTTGCTGCCTGGTCGCCAAAGGATAGTTCCTATCTGGCGCTTGGTTGCTACGATGGCTCGGTCCAACTCTGGTCTATTTCAGAGACGCAAGGAGTAATGCATGGGGATAAACTCGATGTCTATCCAAAGGGGGACTCAAAAACCGATAATAGACCGCGCAGCGGCATATTTACGGTTTCGTGGTCCCCTGATGGATGGCATCTGGCTGCGGGCGGCCAGGGAACAACGTTAATGCTTACATTTGGAAACTGAAACGTGTTGGGAGGTCATTCTAATGATACCAGAACAACGGACAGCGTCTGGCGAACTCACGACAAAGCTGTGTGCGGGCAGGATCAACCGTCGCACCTTTCTGGAACGCGCCGCTGCCATCGGTCTTTCTGCTGCGGCACCATTTGCGCTCCTCGAAAGCTGTAGTGACGCAGCCACCACCTCAGGCCCACTCCATCTCGTCTGGCAGGCCGAGTACGATGTCTCATCCGCTTATAGTCTGCTGGTAGATGAGTTCAACAGGCGCAATCAGGGTCGCATCTATGTGACGCTGCAAACCGGACCCGATGGCACGACCGATCTGTTTACTATTGAGCGCAATATCCTCAAAACGCAGGGGCAGGCCGTTGATATCCTCTCGGTCGATATTATCTACATTGCCGAGTTTGCTGTGCATAAATGGCTACAACCGATCAGTGAGCAACGCTGGCCATTACGGGAACGCGATAACTATATGCAACTTCCGCTCAAGGCCTGTACGATCGATGGACAACTCTGGGCGGTTCCTCTGCGCAGCGATGTGGGTCTGATGTATTATCGGACAGATCTGGTTCCCCGGCCACCTGATACCTGGGAGGAGCTGACGTCGATGGCGCAGATGCTTCTGAATGCAAAAAGCTCGCCTGAGAGTTCTCCCCGCTATGGCTACGTCTGGCAAGGCGCTCAGTACGAGGGACTTGTCTGTAACTTTGAGGAGGTGCTCTATGGATATGGTGGATCTTTTTTCTCAGATCCTTTCCATCCCACCGAGGTCACGATCGATAGCCCTGAGGCGAGACAGGCGCTTACGATGATGGCGAACTGGATAGGGACGATCTCGCCGAAAGATACCGATACGTATACGGAGGAGGTTGCTCGCAACATCTGGAACAATAGAGATGCTATCTTTATGCGCAACTGGCCCTATGCCTACAGCCAATCTCCTCACCTGGGCCATGCGTTCGATGTCCACCCAATGCTCTCCGGCGGCCATAATCATAGCGGACACTCAGCTCTGGGCGGCTGGCAACTGGCAATTAATGCGTTTATTCATCCCGCAAAGCAGGAGGCCGCCTGGGAATTTATCCACTATATGCTGGAACCGGAATCGCAAAAGACGGGGGCGATGGTAGCCTCATGGGCGATGGCTCTTCAGTCCATCTACGATGATCAGGAGGTGCTCAACAAGGTACCACTCTTTAAAAAGCTGAAACCCATTCTGGCCAGTGCCGCACTCCGGCCAGTGTCACCAAACTATGCCAGCATTTCGGCTGCTATCCGTTTCTATGTTCGCCAGGCCCTTTCCGGCGGACCAGGGGCCGTTTCTCAATCCATGCAGACGCTGGCGGCGGCGCTCAATCAGATCGTAAAAAGCCCTTAACTTCCACTGAGAGCACACCCAACAACCTATATGGTGATATAGTGTAAGCAAGAAAGTTTGCTATTCAGATAGGAAGGAGCGCACGCATCGATGTCCATACATGACCCTTTCACCAAAGAGTCGTCCGCAAAACCTTCGCCGCTGCTGGCCACAAAGCTGCATCCTCCTCGTCTGCCCCTAAAGCTGATCCAGCGTCCGCAACTCTTTGCAAAACTCGATGAGTGGCCCAATTATAAGATTACGCTCCTCGCCTCACCAGCCGGTTTTGGCAAAACAACTCTGGTCAACTCCTGGCTCACCGAGCGCGACCTGCTCTCTCAAGCTGTCTGGGTCTCGCTGGACACCAGCGACAATGACCCTGCTCGCTTCTGGCGCGTTATCATGACGGCCTGCAAGGTTACGCCCGAAGAGCATGCCCTCCCTCTTTTCCCTTCTCCCGCGCAGTCACCGTTACAGTCCTTCCCGCTGGAAGAGACGCTGATCCCTTTGCTTAACTCGATCGCTGATCAAACGTCTCACCAACTGCTCATCCTGGAAGACTATCATGTGATCACTGAAACAAGCATCCATGAGACGCTGAGTTTCTTTCTCACTCATCTGCCGAAGAAGTTTCATGTCGTGCTGATTACCCACGTTGAACCCTCGCACCTGTTCGGAAAACTCCGCGCCAATGGAGAACTGAACGATATTCAGACTGCCGAACTCCGTTTCTCACTTGGGGAAAGTGCTGCTTTTCTGCAACAAACATTGACGATCCCTCTTCCGGCCGAGGCTCTGGAGGCCCTTGACTCTCGTCTGGCGGGCTGGACCGCTGGACTGCGCCTGCTCTCCCTCTCTCTTCAGAGAACGTCTACGCTGTCAGAGATTGAACATATTATCTCAACCTTTCGTGGCAGTCACCGCACCATCAGGGACTACCTCACCACTGAGGTTCTTCAAGCACAGTCAAAATCTATCCAGGACTTTCTTCTGCGCACCAGTGTGCTCCCTCGCTTGAATGCTTCTCTCTGCGAGGCCGTTACAGGTCAGAAGGAGAGTGCGCTCCTACTCGAAAACTGTGAACAAGCGAACCTTTTTCTGGAGGCGCTGGATGGCGCTGGAGAATGGTACCGCTATCACGCGGTCTTTGCCGAAGCGATGCAGCGTGAGGCCCGCCGACAACTGGGAGAGGATGCGTTTTACGCGCTTTCATTCGCTGCCAGTTGTTGGTTTGCAGAGCATGGACTGATCTCAGAGGCCATCGAGGCCGCCTTGCAAGCCAGAGCAAGCGAACATGCTGCGACACTGATCGAGTCCTACGTGCAAACGGCTCGCTTCCCTGAACAACAGGAGTATCACACGCTGCGCCGCTGGCTGGAACAACTCCCCGAAGCGATCCTGACACAACACGCGCTACTCTGCTTTCGGTACGCGATGACATTGATCTTTACCCGCGAATCTCAAGAGTCCGCGCTGATGTTGCCTGAACAGTTCGAGGTGCTCCTGGGCATAGCTGAGAAGCAATGGCGGGCCAGCGACAATTTCGCCAGACTCGGCGAGATTTCCGCATTTCGCGCCTTCCTTTTCTATCATCAGGGCCAGCAGGAGCAGGGGATAGCGCTGGCAAAGCAGGCACTCGCCTGGTTGCCGAAAACTGAGACGCTGTGGCGCGGGATGAGCTTGAGCACGTTGGGCATTGATGCCCTGGGCAAAGGACTGTTTAACGATGCAGACAGCATCTTCCAGCAAATCAAGGCTCTCTGGCAACCGGGCGATAATGTCCAGATAATCGATGGCATGATGCTCGTTTCAGGTATGATTTGTTTTGAAAAGGGAGATCTCCATCAGGCCCTCTGGCACTTTCGCGAACTCTATAAGAAACACCCTTCCCAGGAAGCCCATCCAATGTCTCAGGTAGCTCCACTAGGTATAGCACGAGTACTCTATGAATGGAACGACCTGGAAACAGTAGAGCAAATGTTTCAAGAGATCTCGTCCCCTGGCAAGCAGTTCTCAGAGCTCCCCCAGGAGATATTTCAGATACCACTAGAAATCGGCGCGGCCCTCTTACAACAGGCCCGAGGAGAGAGAATGGTCGCCATCCAGAGCCTGACGAGCATCCTGGTACGCCTGCGTCTCTTGCCCGAAGGTATCTCAATAATCTTGTATCAGGAGACGCTTAGCTGGCTGGTACAACTCTCGATTACGGCTGGTGACTCTGCTGGCGCTCGCTACTGGCTCCAGGACTATTCGATGCGCCACGAACAACTATCCCTTCCTGCC
>DAOTTL010000112.1:0-6520 GCA_034438135.1 Ktedonobacteraceae bacterium
AAAGACGCTCAATGATAATAGCAATTCCCTGACCGACGCCAATACACATCGTGGCCAGACCATAGCGACCTTTGCGTCGCTCTAATTCGTGGAGTAAACTGGTGACGATGCGTGCGCCACTGCAACCCAGCGGATGGCCAAGGGCAATCGCCCCTCCGTTGACATTCAGTTTCTCCTGATCGATCTCCAGCTCACGGGCACAGCACAAAACCTGGACAGCAAAGGCTTCATTGAGTTCTATCAGATCCATATCGGTCATGCTCAAACCAGCACGCTGCAAAACTTTGCGCGAGGCAGGAATGGGTCCAAGGCCCATATAGGCTGGATCTACCCCAGCTACCGCGCTGGCAACAACACGTGCACGTGGACGCAGACCCAATTCCTGCGCACGACCGGCAGAAAGCATGACCAGGGCTGCTGCTCCATCATTAATACCCGATGCATTCCCTGGAGTAACACTCCCATCCTTGCGAAAAGCAGGCTTAAGTGAGGCCAGTTTCTCAAGCGTCGTATCTGAACGCGGCTGCTCATCCAGAGCAATAGCGAGCGCCTCTCCCCTTTTCTGCGGTACAATTACTGGCACAATTTCATCTTTGAAGCGTCCCTCAAGCTGCGCAGCCACGGCGCACCGATGACTGCGCAAAGCATACACATCTTGCTCCTCACGACTGATCCCGTACTTCTCAGCTACGTTCTCAGCGGTCTCACCCATGCTATATGGATGGTAGAGAGCAGCAAGTTTAGCATTGATGAAACGCCAACCGAGCGTCGTATCCTGCAACTGCATATTACGTCCAAAAGCCGTATCAGATTTACCCATCACAAAAGGAGCACGCGTCATACTTTCAGTGCCGCCCGCAACAAATGTATCACCGGCTCCCGACACAATTGCCTGCGCTGCGCTATTAATAGCCTGCATCCCTGAGCCACAGAGACGATTCACAGTCTGCCCTGCCACATGCACAGGCAAGCCTGCCAATAGCAAAGCCATGCGAGCAACATTGCGGTTATCCTCACCAGCCTGGTTAGCACAGCCAAGGATGACATCTTCAACACTCGCCGGATCGATATCTGCCCGTCGAATAGCCTCTGCAATGGTTAGAGCAGCCAGGTCGTCGGGACGGACATCCTTTAGTCCTCCTGCATAGCGTCCAATGGGAGTGCGCACCGCCGAGACAATTACGGCATCTTCCATGGCTTATTTCCCTTCAAAATGGGCCGGACGTTTCTCAATAAAAGCCTGCATTCCTTCGCGCATATCAGTTGAAGCAAATAAGAGGAAGAAGTTTTTACGCTCTAGCTCTAAACCACTCTCCAGCGTGGTCTCGAACGCCGCCTGCACCGATTCTTTCGCCAGACGAGCTGCAAGAGGAGCCTTGCTCGCAATTTCTTTGGCCAGCTTGATAGCCTCGTTCAAATGCTCTCCTTTGGGAACAACCCGATTGACCAGACCCTGCGCCGCCATCTCCTGAGCTGTAAACTGTCTACCAGTCAAAACCATTTCCATCGTCAGAAACTTGCCCAGGGTACGCGCCAGACGCTGGGTGCCGCCCGCACCAGGAATAATGCCCAGGTTGATTTCGGGCTGACCAAAACGTGCATTTTCAGAAGCGACAATTATATCGCAATGCATGGCCAGCTCACATCCACCCCCCAGAGCGTAGCCACCAACGGCTGCAATAAGCGGTTTGTGTAATCGGCGTAACGATGTCCACGCGTCAAAACCACCAACAAACATATCAATCGGCGATTTTTCCGACATTTCTTTAATGTCTGCACCAGCCGCAAAGGCCTTGTTTCCCGCTCCGGTAATCACCATGCAGTGAATATCCGCATCGCGATCAAACTCGCTCAGAGCACTTGCTACCTCAGCAATAACTGTCGTACTGAGAGCATTGAGTTCGTTGGGACGATTCAATGTTACAATCCCTATCTGCTCGTTCTGTTCGACCAGGATATACTGGTAGTTTTCTGGCATCGCTTTCCTCACATCCAGCCGTCTGCGATGACGGGGAGCTATTTCGTCAAAAAAAAACGGTGATAGAGCGTATCAAAATCACCGTACACAAGCACTGCCATTAGAGAGAAGCATGCACAAAGCAAACTCGATTACTATCCACTGGCATTGCACACTTTACTCCATAAAGTATATCATGCCGCATCAGATTGATCGCTTTACTCTTTTTTATTCAAGAGGTGACTGGGATTTCTCCTATCTGCCAGACGGCTTGTGGCTGCCAATCAGAATCCCTCATCAGTAGGATGAATAAAATGGTCAAAGCTCATCCATAAAGCTTTGGTTGGACGAAAGAAGACAAGAGGCAGAAGAATGGTTAGAACCAGGCCCAATGCAGTCAGTTCTGGAATAGAAACCGTATTACTTATACTTTGACTGGCGGCAATTGGAACCGCAATGCACACAATCAATAGCTCGCTCAACGCCAGATTGATAGCGATTGCTCCCGTATAATATCCTTCTTCGCGCTCATAGTAAAAATTGCAATTTGGACAACGCTCATAGGTCTTAAAGAGGCCAGCGAATATCTTTCCCTTGCCGCAAACTGGACACCGCTGGCGCAGAGCCCTACCTATCAGCACCCAAAACCCATTGGACGACATAGACAGCTCACTCCTTTTCAATTTCCTTTTCTATAATTGAAAACAAAAATGAGCATCTCACGCATCCCTCAAACGAAGACGAATCCGTATTTTCAGACCTGAAATACCAACTTGCTTCATTTTCTTATGTCAATTTGACAAAAAGAGGCAACAAAAAATGCGGCCCCGCCGTATATCGCTCCTCTCTTTGATTTGAGGAGATTGCAGGCGAACCACACTGTTGCGCCAGGACAAAAGAACCAGCGGTTACAAGTCAAACAGCGCTGGCCGTAGCTAGATCATCTGGTCGGATGCGAGTCGTCTGGCGATCCAATTGCTCATTAATATCGATAATCTGACGGCGCATCCACACGTCGAGATCTTGACGTTCAACAATCAAACGAGCCATAACCGACTTACTATGCCGCTCATCTGCTGGCAGGGTCAGTGCTTTGTAGAGAGCATCTGTTGTTTCATTGATATCAGTCGGAGAGGTTGGAATAGAGGCTTTGCCCAACTGCTGGAAAGCTCCTACGGTGCGTGAGAGCACGAGAACACCGTCCTTCTGATTCACCGCTGGCCCCTCTTTAGCGACCAGGTTCATACCATCAATGATTGGATTGACCAGTAGTACATCATAAGACTGCATAGCCGCCAGTGCTCTTGTACGATCATTCTCACAAAAAGCTGTAATAGGCTGCCAGTCCTTTGTCCCAAATTTCTGATTCACTTCATTGATGCTTTTCATTACCTCAGCAGTGTAACGCTTATATTCTGGTAGACTCTGACGAGACGGTACCAGAAAAGCCAGAAAGACCACCTTACCTCGCAACTCCTCATGCTGATCTAATAATTGGGAGTAGGCCTGAAAGCCGCGCAAAATGTTTTTCGTAGGTTCGATACGATCAACGCGCATAATCGTTTTTTCGCCCAGGAGAGGACGAATCTTCTCAGCAGCACGTTTTCCAGCAGTACTCTGAACGATCTTACGCTCAGCCGTCACAGAGATAGAGATAGGATAAGCACGAGCCTGAGTACGATGTCCCTGCCACCAGATAGCCCCCTCTTCAAAGTCCACAACGGCCTTATCGAGAAGAGTACGCGCTCCATCCAGAAAATTGCGTGCATCACGTTCGGTTTGAAAACCGACGATATCGTTCCCGACCAGACCTTGGTAGATCTCCTGGGAAATATTGCTGGGCAGGAAATGCCAGCAGCGTACATCTGGCCAGGGGATGTGGATAAACTGCTGCATGACAATGGTAGGATGCTTCTGACGAATCATACGGGGAGCAAGGTAAAGATGATAGTCATGCAACATAACGACGGGCGTACTATCTTCACTCTCGATCTCGGCGACCACAGCATCGGCAATAGCCTGATTGGCAATGCGGTAACCATTTTCCCAGGCATCCTGAATGCGTGTGGCCGCCTTCGAATCCTCATTCGGGTTATAAAGATAGTGCTGTAAAAACCAGAGAAACTGATTGCTAATCAGTTCATAGTGTTTACGATAAGCTTCCTTGGAAATGGATACATAGTGCAGTTGAACTTTCTGACCTTTCGAAAGTGCTGGCAGCCGTCCCCCATTATGTTGGGCCTCTTTTACGACGATCCTATCACCTTCGGTCATCGCCATCGCCACCCAACTCATCTCCATCTCGCTGCCTGCATCGATCAAAGCAGTAATAACCCCCCCTGACCCTCGACGAGATTTGAGAGTTTTTTCCTGGGTTAAATAATATTCAACTGGACCACGGTTTGTGGCAACAATCAAGCGTTTAGCATGGATAAGCCTCTGCTTAGCAGTCTTGATGTTTGTGGGTCTGGACATGCTGATCCTTTCTACAAGGGCGTTGCCCTGCTCCAGGCGCTTCTTCTCTACGCTCTACAGGGAAATTTTGTGTTGGCAGCAGGCCTGTATTGATATGGCCTGAGACATAGTGGCATATTACTAAGCATGATCGAATACACAAGACCCCATTCTTAATAGTACCACATTTGCCGAGTAATAGACCAATTTTTTTATTTTTCACACTGTGCATCTCAACGGCTGATCCATTTTTATAAAAGTAATGATAAAAATATCTGGCTATAACACGATTAAGGGGTTGTATATAGACTCAAAAAGCCTCCCAAGGCCGTTCCTCAGGGATAGGAGGATCGTTGACCATCTATGAAAAGAAAGAAAGCTACATAAAATATGAGTCATTCCAACGTTGAGCGAATTGAAAAGCCGTCATATCCCCAAAAGTATAAATGGATGAGTTTGCAAGTCGCTAAGTGACTTGCAAACTCATCCATTTATATTGAAAAAGAACTCTTTTCCTGGTACATTGGTACCGAAATAGGCTGATATATGCCATCATCACGTTGAGATAGGTGATAATATAGACGAGGCAAAACATTCGCATGCCGGATGTTTCAATAGTGCCGAAAAGCTAGATACATGAATCATGGTGTGAGAATCCTGGAATCAGAGTTGCGCTTCCTGAGATAAAGAGAAATAGTTAAGAGGATGTTGACCTGTCGAGCCAGCGGCGGAGTCGAGAGGAGCAGAGATTGAAAGCGAAAACAGAACGACAGTGGTTCTGGCGCATTGTGGATGTTATAAATCCATTGCGCGACCCTAGCCTGACAGTAGCCGCCGTTTTGACCTTTATTGAAGAGGCTGGACAGCACGATATCTGGTATATGATAATCCTGGTAGGTCTGCTCAACTGGATTGCCGTCCGAGGAGTGGTCTGGCTCATTGTCAATTTTACTTTTGCTACTACGTTCGTGAGTCGTCGTGTGTGGTGGGCTATAAAGCATCCGCGCCTGGCCTGGCGTATTATGGATGCAATCGGACATGAAGAAATCGTCATTGGTGGTATGTCAGGTCTTTCTGAAAGTGTCATGCTCTCGGATGGATCAACCATTATGATGAATCCTCTTTTAAGTGCCAGTGGAATTCAGATTGTAGGTGAACTACCGGCTGGAACTGAAATTCCAATGCTTAATATGGCCAATGGGCAAGCATCGCCCGATTTTTCCGCGTTCAGTTCCTCAAGCATCTTTCCCAACACAACTGGTATGCTCGCAGCCCCTGGCGGACAAAATCAGCAGGGGGCATTCTTTCCACAAATGGGAGCAAACGGCTTTAATGGACAGCAGACCACCGATAGCTTCCCACAATCATTTCCGCAGCAGCGCTCCTCAGAAGAGGAAGAGCGCCTGCGTGAGCAGGTCCAGGCGGTAACACGTCTAATCGACGATTGGATGCAATTTACTGAGGAGAAGTGGCGCACAATTAGCGACAGTCAGTTGGGTTGGAAGCCTTTGCGAGGTCGCTGGAGTGGTTGGGAAGATATTTTTCAGGATGCTTACGCGGCCAAAACCTCTGATCCAATGGCTCAAGCGGCCCAGGCGGCCGGCGAAGCCAATAGTCGTCGCTTTGATTTCTCGAAAGACAGAGGATCGGCTGCATCAGCGGTGGCCTGCTTCTTACGCGATATGATGACTTTGCGTCAGGGAGTAAGCATGTTGAATCCCGACAAGGTGAATACAATGGATACTCCTCTTTATCAGGGGGGAACGCAATCAAGCATGCAGTTTGGCACAAATACTGGTCCAATTAGAGGGCGGGGCAACCCGACGACGCCACGCAACTCGCTGATCCGTCGTCCTTCTCCAATCTTTGTTGATGCAGATGCACAGTCCTGATACTGCTCCTTTTTTCCAGATTATAAGTCATCTCTCATTTTGCAAAAATGAGCAAACGCTCTTTCTGGCGGCGCAGCCGCCATCTTTCAAAGAGAAAGGGATGAGTTATTCCTGCTTTTCCAAAATCAGGAGAAAAGGCATTCGGCCTGCTATGCAGGCCGCCCCACCCCTTTTTCTTAAGAAGAAGCGAACGTGTTTGGCGGAGCGCATGCGCTCC
>DAOTTL010000113.1:0-2829 GCA_034438135.1 Ktedonobacteraceae bacterium
GATATCAAACCATATAGCCAGGAGCGTAGGAGCGGTTGTACAACAACGCATCGATAATTTGGGTGTAGGGCAAAAAATGCAGGATCTTCCTGAAGAGCTTTGGCATAAGAGTTTTCGCTTCTATGTCAAAGAAGACGCTACACGTCAAGGCGGCCCAAACATGAGAATGGTTCGTTTAGACCCTCTTAAACCATCGCTTACTGTTACTGGTTTTATTTTTAATAAGTTTGTTCATCCCAGTGAAAATCGATTTGTTACAGTTCGTGAGGCTGCACGGTTACAAGGTTTTCCTGATGATTTAGTGTTTCAAGGGACACTCACTAGCACTCAGCAACAAGTCGGTAACGCTGTTCCTATTCCTCTTGCGAACGCTACATTCACATCTATCCTACAAGACGCTATCAGATTGGGCTTCAACAATAATAGACTCACAGCATTTAGTCTTTTTAGTGGTGCTGGTGGTTTAGATATAGGTGCTGAACAAGCAAGTTCAGAAACTCTTCGTGTCTCTACTAAGGTGGCGTTGGACAATTGGTCAGACGCCTGCAAAACCCTCCAGGGACATTTTGGTGATGGAGTAACTATTGCCTGTGAAAACATCGTAGGAATCAGTAGCCCTGTTAAGTATTGGAGAGAGTTATCAGGAGAGGTAAACACGCCAGATATCGTGTACGGAGGTCCGCCCTGTCAATCATTTAGTCAGGCCGGTAAGCAAAAGGGTACAAATGATGATAGAGGCAAACTGATATTCGAGTTTCTTCGTTTCGTTGCAGATCTAAGGCCTGCTTTTTTTGTACTGGAAAATGTTTCTAATCTGAGAGGAGTTGAGAAAGGTGCTCTTTACAAGAAAATTATAGATCGTATCCAGGATTTGAATTATAATGTTACGACAGAAATTCTCCTGGCTGCTGATTTTGGTGCACCACAACTCAGACGCAGAATTCTTTTTCTTGGTTGCAGAGGAGATATCGGGCATCTACTACTACCACATCCAACGCACAAAGAAATTTCGACTTTATTTGAACAATCTCATACTACAGTTGGAGAAGCGTTTCATGGGCTACCTGAAGCTCAATATAGTACTAAGGCATAATCAATCCCGGCGAGATTTTTCGCTCTGCTCCTCAAAAAGAAATAAGCCTTCACGGAGGCTAAAGAAGTCAAACAAATCCAGTGCATTATCCTTTTTGCCTCTCTGACTAGTATGCTCTCTCTCGTCCGTCACAAGTTGCACACGAAAGGTCGCAATAATTCTATGGTGCCAGCAGATTTCACCACTTTTTTTTCGGCGATGGCCGGAGTTGGGGCGACCCTTTTTGGTCTTATCTTTCTCGTCATCAGCATTAAGCCTGAAGTTATGGACACTGAACACACCGCTGTGATGCGCCAGGTCCAGGCCGCCAGTTCTTACAGCGCCTTACTCAATCCGCTCCTTATCTCGTTATTTGCCCTGGTGCCTCATGCAACCATCGGCGTCATCACCCTTTGTATGAGTGCAAGCGGACTGGTCAACACCTTCCTTATGGGGGTGGGTCTGTTCCAGGATGCTCGGAGTTGGGCAAAGAAACTGACGAGCGCTTTTTTTGTGACTGGCAGTACGGTCCTCTTCGGGTTTGAAATCTTCTACGCCATACGATTAGTTGTAGCCCCTGGAGATCTTTCTGCCCTTTTCGCTCTTACAACCCTGCTGGTAATCATCTATCTCTATGGCATCGCACGTGCCTGGGATCTGGTAGGCGTGCGCCAGTTCCATCTTTACGAGTTGTTGACCCCTTTGGTTCCCAAAAAAGTGGAGGAAGTCGTCTCTGACATGCTTCATGATGAGAGCACGAAGGACGCAAACAAGCAGAAAAAGTAAAGTCTGTGTATGAGTCATCTCTGCTAAGGCAGCCGTCGCAAAAGCCTCGGCGGAAACGCTGCCACAGCATATTCTGCTCGGGAGCGACGCCTTCCAGCTTGCTCGCCAGGCTGAGCAGGCGAGAGCGACCGATGCGGACCGTTAGCAAGCGGTCAGGGTGTCGATCGACATGGACTCAGGTTTGTACCGAACCTGCCGACGGCCTGGCGCCGTTGCGCAGTTTAGCTCCGTCGCGTAGCAACCCGCGCAGTGAACCTACGACCATGCAGCCGGTCGAGCGGCGCCGCGGGCAACCCGAAGCAATCGAAATAGGCCCACTGCTCTAAAACATTAGGGATGCGGCAGCTTAGCTCGCCAGTGTAAATTGTGATATTTTCGCCATGATCGCCTGGAGATCGGCATCGTCGGAGATACCCTGGAAGTCATAGCGTGGGGTGTATGGCGCTTCCAGTTGTTGAACTTCCTCCTGCGTCAACTCAATGTCGAGTGACGCAACTGCATCATCGATCTGTTCAATGGAGCTTGCGCCGACGAGCGGTGCCGTGACCACTAATTTGCTTCTCAGCCAGGCAAGTGCGATCTGGGCGCGTTCTTTCCCGCGCTCATCAGCAAGCTTGCCGACCGCCTCGATAATGGCCTGATCGCTTGCTCTGGTGAACGGGGTATATAACATATCGGCGAAGCCGTCGTTGCTTGAACGGCTGGTTGCCTTTGCCTCATCCCAGGCACGGGCCAGCCGACCACGGGCCAACGGACTCCACACGATCGTTCCAACACCCTCGTCAAGACAGAACGGAATCATCTCCCGCTCCTCTTCACGAGCCAGCAGATTGTAGTGATCCTGCATGCTGACAAAACGCGCCCATCCACGCTCACGTTGCAGGTGAAGCGCCCTGGCAAATTCCCAGGCGGGCATGGATGAGGCACCGAGGTAGCGAACCTTGCCAGCTTTGACCAGATCGTGGAGCGCC
>DAOTTL010000114.1:0-31247 GCA_034438135.1 Ktedonobacteraceae bacterium
GTGCCCGCATCTCCAACTACCCCACGCCGTCGTGGTCGCGGCCCGGTCAAGCAGAAAGATCCCTATAAGGACCAGATTGCTCAATTGCGCCTGCAACTCAAAGAAATGAAGTTGCAATTGAGACAGTTGAATAACCAGATTCGTGGGACGCGTTCAAACTACTTTGAGCTTGACTCCTTCGTCCAGCGCGGACCGCTTAATCATATTGGCAGAATGGTCGAGGGCGCTCAGCTCTTTGGTCCGTATCAACAAAAAAAACAACTCCAGGACCAGATTATGCAACTTGAATATGAGTTGTTGCCACTGGAAAAGGCCCAGGAACAATGGAAGGTGCAGCAGCAACAAATAGCTGACATGGGCGGCGATCAGGCATAAAAGAGCGACTGGCCTGTTTGGCGAGGCAAATGCCCCATTCTTTTTTGAGAGATTTCGAGCAAGTCGTTGCCTTGCCCGAAATCTCTCTTTGGGGTGAGGTGGTTTCAATCAGCAAGAGGTTTCGCCGACAAAGTCCTGTCAGGGGGCGGCCTGCTATGCAGGCCGAACGCCTTTTTATGAGTCATCCCTGCTTTTGCAAAAGCAGGACAAGTTGACAACACCATGCTTTACAATATTCTTCTGGTATTTTTGCAATCCGCCAGAGCAACTACTCACGAGTCTCTCTTTTCAGAGACTCGCAGAGTTCCCAGATAGAGCTGGCCACATTCATAAAACTTGCCTCATGCATCTTGCCGTCAGTGACCATAAAACCATCACCATATGGCAGTCCCATGATACTTCTCAATGTATCATTCTGGCCAAAGGGAATATCCTTCCAGGCATCTGTTCGGCGCACCTGTACTGGGATGACACGTGTCTGATCACCATGTATATAGCGTTCGGCAAAATACTGGATATCAACCATGGCTGCTTTATTAGATATGAGATCGGGACTGATTAAGACAAGGGCAATCTCTGCCTGCTCTTGATAGAGAACCCGTTCCTTCCGACGTTCCCTGCCCAGAGTCTCATCATAGGTCCACCAGAACGCCAGCCGCCTTTGGCGAATGTAGGGCGACAGATACTTCCGCAACTCTCTCGCATAGATAATAGGTACGACATGTCAAATCACGTCTCATCCACTACAATTATTCAGAGCTTTGGGGACCAGCGATTTGTGAATGGGGACAATGTAGAGAGGGGATCGATAGATAAACGGCAGGGAATTTTTACTGAGAGGGGAAAGTTTTATGGACCCGTCGTCGGCTCTAATGGTAATATCACCATAGGTAACGATAAACCAGTCACGACAACCCCTCCCTCGTTGCAAGCAATACACAGGCAAGTCCAGGAAGCGATTGTACAGGCCCAAAGACAAATGAATTATAGTCTTGTGATCGCTTTGCAATATATCGAGATAGACTTAAAAGAAGCGATCAGAACGGAGCAGGACAGTACAGTACCACAGCAGCGTGATCAACTTGAACATATTCTAGAGGAACTCAACAAGCTCGGCAAAAATGTATCTTGATCACACGTCTATGTATGAGTCATCCCTGATTTTTCAAAATCAGGGATGACTCATAACTCATCCTGCTAGTTCTTTCTTGTGGACGCAATAAGGCGTAGCACGAGATGGAGAAGAGTGAACACCACGCAAATAACGACAATGGACCAGAGGGCAGTTTCAGATACGGACGGAGTTAAATAGACCACAGGAAGAAATATGACGCCAAATCCCAGACTGAGAACCGCCGTTTGTAACCAGGGAGCGCGTTGAAAGACTGAATTCGCAGCCCAGCTAATAAAATCGTTCCGCTCATTAATCAGTTGTTGAGGAAGTAAACCCGATGAGACAGTTGTTTTAAATGGATCTGGCCGTGTAAGGTATGCCAAATAGAACATCGCAAAAACTATCGCCAACCCGAGAAAAATGGTCGGCGCGATACCTACTGATGGAAATGCTTTGCCTTTTGTCAAATCGGCACTATAGGTAAAAGCAAGAATACCGGTATATAAAGTCGCAATAGTACCTGCGGCCTTTTCAACAAATTCAGCCCGCGCCGTCGAGCGATCCAATTGTCCTTTAGCAACCTCAAGATATGCACCAAGTATCGCCTGACTCTGCGTATCGTAGTTCGCTTTTCCCGCCTTTGTACTATCCGCCATTTCAGCGAGTTGATTAGTGATAGCGCCCAGGCGTGCCTCATAAAGAGCCTTCTCAAGCTCTTTATCGGCTGTATTGGCTGTAGGAGCAGTAGCAGGTGGATCAGGCCAGATCACTTGAGAAGGGTCAATTGCCATAGATCCCGCCTTTTACTCTTCTTCTCCCAGAACACCCGGGATACTGGCATTAGGAATTGGGGTTATATGTGACTGGATGATGCCCAGCAGACTATCATAAGCATCAACACCAGGGAGGGTAGCTGGATCAACAGGTAGGCCAGTCGTCGCCCAATGTTCAGGCTGTATATGATGAATCGGCGGGTGGAAAAGTTTTCCGTCTTGAGTATGCACAAACTCGCTTTCAGGAAATGGGCTAAGCTCACCCTGACAAAAGATCATTGTCAAGTCCTTTCCATTAAAAACAAACTCTTATATAAACCGATTCTAACAAATACTGTAATAAAACACAAGCGTTTTCACAAAAAAATGTCAGGATCTCTCAGAAGCCGCCCCATCTCCTTTTCTTAAGAAGTATGAGCCATTTCTCCCTTTTCTCGGGGGCACAGCCGCCAGAAAAGGCCGTTGCCTTTTTGAAAATCCATACAAAATAGCTTTTATATTGCCAGTGTGGTCAAAAAGTTCTATACTGATGATTAAATTGTCTGCCATAAGAATAGCTACATTTTTGCTGCCAGAGAAAAAGGAAAGAAAGCATGAACGAAAAAACTATGAAGCTTTTCATTTCTTTCGTAGATGAAGATGAGGCCTTTGGCAAACTATTAGAAACGCATCTTGACCCCCTGGTGCAACAGCAGATAATTGCGCCCTGGCACCGCCAGAAAACAATAGCAGGTCAGAGACGAGCAACAGAAGTCGCTCGCCATCTAGCTGAGGCTCAGATCATTTTAATGCTCATCAGTCCAGATTTTTTAGCTTCCGCTTATTGCCAAAGCATAGAAGTTTCACGAGTTGTGGAAAGGCATCAGCAAGGGAAAATACACATTATTCCTATCCTTTTACGTCCAACAGTCCTGGAAGGAACCTTATTTGCAGAAATGCAGGCGCTTCCACTTAACGGAAAACCTCTTTCCCAATGGAATGATAAAGATGATGCTTGCGTGCAAATTGTTGACAGTATTCGCGGAGTTATTGCAGATATCCAGAGCGATACAGCGAGTCAGACCCTTTCAGAAACGCTCTGGACGATCCCTTATGAACGCAATACCCTATTTACAGGTCGCGAAGACGTGCTTTTTAACCTCCATCAGAGCCTTAGAGCAGGCGGCACTACAGCGTTGACTCAACCTCAGGCGATTAGTGGACTCGGAGGTATTGGTAAAACCCAGACCGCTATTGAATACGCCTATCGCTACCAAAACGACTATGAAGCAGTTCTATGGATCAAAGCTGACTCTTATGAAACTTTCCAGTCCGATTTACTCACCCTAGCTCATAGTTTACAATTGCCTCTTCAATATAAGCAGGATTCGCTACAACTCATTCCAGTCGTAAAACGCTGGTTACAGTTCCATACAGGATGGCTCCTCATAATTGACAATGTAGATGATTTAACTATGCTCCAGGGCCTCTTGCCAGTTCGAGGCAAGGGTCATATTCTGCTGACCACTCGTTCGCAAATTACCGGTACCATCGCAGAAGGCGTCGAACTACATTGTATGGAAAACAAAGAAGGAGCACTCTTTCTTCTGCATAGGTCCAAATATCTTGCTACTAAGGCCCCTCTTGCTGCTGCCTCTTCGGCTGATCGCACAATAGCGATAGAGATTGTCCAACTTATGGGCGGACTACCCCTTGCACTTGATCAGGCTGGTGCCTTTATTGAAGAAACAAAATGCGATCTAAAGGACTATTTGCATCTTTTCCAGACCCGACAGGCAGAACTTTTGCAACGACGTGGTATGTTCACAGCAGATCATCCTAATGCAGTGACTACTACCTGGTCTCTCTCTTTTGAAAACGTGCAGAAAACTAATCCTGATGCTATTAAACTGCTCTATTTATGCGCTTTTCTTGATCCTGATCTCATTCAAGAGGATATTTTTACAAAAAGCAAGGATCTCTCTCATGCTGACAAGAAATTGCTCTTTCCTGATAAATTAGTACTCAACGAGGCTATTAAAGTATTGCTCACCTATTCCTTGATACAACGTAACCGCGATCACACATTTACGATCCACAGACTGGTTCAAGTGATCCTCAAACAAGGTATGACGAAGAAAACGCAAAGTCTCTGGGCCAGGCGTGCGATTCATGCTGTCTATCTGGCCTTTCCAAAACTGAACTATAAGAACTGGCAACAGTGCCAACAATACCTACCTCAAGTCCAGGCGTGTATGGGTTTGATTGATCAATGGAATTTTTCATTTTTAGAAGCAAGATCGTTACTTTTTCGAGTGGGAAAGTATCTTTCTGAAAGTGCTCAGTACGAGCAAGCTGAGAGTCTTTACCTGCGTGCTCTGGCTATTGAGGAAAAGGTCCTGGGTTCAGAGCACCCTGATACCGCAAAAACCGTCCACACTCTGGCCCATCTCTATGAAAAGCGAGGCAAGTTTGAGTTGGCTGAACAGTTCCATCAACGCACCCTGGATATTGAAGAAAAAGTCCTGGGGCTGGAGCATCCTGACACTGCTGGAAGTTTTCATTGTATGGCGGGACTCTACCAGAGACAGGGCAAGTACGAGCAAGCTGAGAGCCTTTACCTGCGTGCTCTGGCCATCAAGGAAAAGGTTCTTGGTTCAGAACACACTAAAACCGCAACAACAGTGCATGCTCTGGCCCATCTCTATGAAAAGCGAGGCAAGTTTGAGTTGGCTGAACGGTTCCATCAACGCACCCTGGATATTGAAGAAAAAGTCCTGGGGCCGGAGCATCCTGACACTGTTGGAAGTTTTTATTGTATGGCGGGACTTTACCAGACTCAGGGCAAGTACGAACAAGCTGAGAGCCTTTACCAACGTGTTCTGGATACTGAAGAAAAAGTCCTGGGTTCAGAGCACCCTTCTACTGCACATACGCTGCATGCTCTGGCTCATCTTTATGAAAAACAAGGCAAGTACGAGCAAGTGGAGAGCCTTTATCTGAGTGCTCTGGCTATTAAGGAAAAATTCCTGGGTTCAGAGCACCCTTCTACTGCAAGCACATTGCATGCTATGGCCCATTTCTATGAACAGCAAGCAAGGTACGACCTGGCAGAAAGCTTTCATCAAAGAGAGCTCTCGATCAACGAGAAAGTCTTAGGGCCGGAGCACCCTGAGACGGCAGAAAGTTTTTATTGCATGGCAGGACTCTACCGGAAACAAGAAAAGTATGAGCAAGCTGAAAGCCTTTATCTGCGTGCTCTGACTATTGAGGAAAAGGTCTTAGGACCCGAACATCCTTCTACTGCAAGCACATTGCATGCCCTGGCCCATCTCTATGAACAGCAAGCAAGGTACGGCCTGGCAGAGAGCTTTCATCAAAGAGAGTTAGCGATCCGCGAGAAAGTCTTAGGGCCGGAGCACCCTGATACCGCTGGAAGTTTTTATTGCATAGCAAGACTCTATCAGAGACAGGGCAAGTACGAGCAAGCTGAGAGCCTTTACCTGGGTGCTCTGGATATTGAGGAAAAGGTCTTAGGACCTGAGCACCCTTCTACCGCAACCACACGGCTCGCTCTGGCTCATCTCTATGTAGAGCAAGGCAAGTATGAGCAAGCTTTGAAGTACGAGCAAACGGTGCAGGTCAATTCTGAAAACATTGCCTGGAATAATTACGGCCTGGCATTAAGTCATATAGGTCGTTATGCCGAAGCCATGAAAAGTTACCATAAAGAGTTAGCGGCAGCACCTGATAATCACTACACTTTATACAATATAGCCGTAGTTATGATGCGTTGGAAAGGGCTTGCCGAAGCGCAAGTGTCTATCGATGCTGCTCATGCAGCATTACTCAATTTGCAAGATTCAGAGGGATTCCAGGGATCTGCCCTCTATGGTCTTGGAGGCATCAAGGCCTTGCAAGGAGAAGAAACTCAAGCCTTAGAGTATCTACAACAAGCAATAGCACTCGAAAAAAGCGCCATCGAGTGGGCACACAGTGATATCGCATGGCTTGAGCTTCGTTCCGATTCACGTTTTCAAGAGTTGATTGCTGAGTCCACTTGATGCACTCTTTTAATCTCAGGTTATCGTCGCATCGGTTGATACGAGTTTCATGAAGCGTTGAACACCCCTGCGTCTCAGGTTCTAAGTATGTTGCTCATCATCTGATATCCCCTCGGTAAACACACGACTGGCCAGCACATCCTCAGCCTCGATGGTTATCAGGTCAGTCTTCGAGACTCTCCCACCTCGGGCAAAGAGACGATTTGCCTGACGCAAGCGTGCCCGGTCTATGGCGTTGCGCACGCTGCGAGCATTGGCGAAGCGCGGCATATTCATACGTCTCTTGAGGTAGGCGTCAAATGCCTGGAGCGCCTCTGGACTGAAACGATCCATATATTCCGCGAGCATGATCTGTGCAATAGCGAGTACCTCTTCTGGTACATAGTCGGGGAAATCCAGATGGTGCGCAACACGCGAACTGATCCCCGGGTTAGACTGGAAGAAGGTATTCATACGATCCTTATAACCCGCGAGAATGACCACTAGATCGTCGCGCTGGTTCTCCATCATCTGCAAAAGGATCTCTATAGCTTCCTGTCCGTAGTCCCGCTCGTTTTCCTGACGATAGAGGTAGTAGGCTTCATCGATGAAGAGCACACCACCCATCGCCCGTTTGATGATATCCTTGGTTTTGGGAGCAGTATGGCCGATGTACTGACCAACCAGGTCGTGGCGTGTGACCGCTATCAGGTGTCCCTTACGCACATAGCCCAGCTTGTGCAGGATCATGGTGACAGATGTTTTGCCGGTACCTGGCGAACCCGTAAAGGACATATGGAGCGTGGGCGGACGGGTTGTCAGTGCGAAACTACAGCGCATCCGCTCAAACAGGTGTAAGGCCGCGATCTCGTGAATGCGCGTCTTGACCGACTTGAGTCCCACCAGTTCCTCATCCAGTCTCCTCATTACCTCCATGATCTGTGACTCCTGGAGGACGGCGGCTATATCAAAGCTGGCGTCGTCTAATGGCGCAGCATCTGCAACTGCTGCGCTCAGGAGAACCCATCCTGAAGCCACGCTATGACCACAAAATGGGCGACTTCGGACCACCACAGTATATTGTTCCCAAGCCTTTCCTGATTGTCGAGGGACTACTCGGCATGTACCACCAGGAGATGCGCAACGCCTACAGTGTGCGCGTCTTTCTTAATCCACCGGAAGAGTTGAGACGACGATGGAAGACCCGACGCGATACCACGCAGCGCGGATATACAGAAGCAGAGGTGCTACGCGAGCTGGACATCCGCGAGCCGGATTCGGCAGCCTACATCCGACCACAGCGTCATCATGCGGATGTCGTAGTATCCTTCTTTCCTGGCGCATTCTCCCAAAGCGAGCAGGACGGTGACGCGCATCTCAACGTGCGTCTGACCTTATATGGCACGCTCTCTCATCCCGATTTGAGTGAAGTCATCGCCGAGGATCAGTCAGGCTGTGTGCGCACGACATTAGGACGTGAGGATGGTCGTGCCGTTGACTATCTGGAAATCGACGGAGCTATCCCAGACGAACCGGCTGCCGCACTCGAACGGTGTATTCTCGATCACCTGGATGCCAGCGGAGCTGCGGGGCCACACGCGTGCTGGTGACTGCCCCGTGCAAAGGAGGCGATGTCACACTCGTGACCGGGGTCAACGAACGGGACTATGATCCAGCGAAACACCAGATTATTTCCGCCGCCTCCTGTACAACAAACGCACTGGCACTGGTGGCAAAAGTTTTGCATGAATGCTTCGGATTGCGTTCCGGCATGATGAGCACGATCCATGCCTATACGAATGATCAGCATATCCTTGATCGCAGCCATGAAGACCCACGGCGAGCTCGTGCAGCGGCTGAAAATATCATTCCAACCTCGACAGGGGCCACCAGGGCCATAGATCAGGTCATCCCCGCACTGGCTGGCAGACTTCACGGTGTCTCCTACCGTGTCCCGACAATCACGGTCTCCGTGATTGACCTGATAGCTGAACTGGAACTGGAAACGACTGCGAAGGAGATCAACGTGGCATTTGCGTTAGCTTCCGCCGGACCTATGGCAGGTGTTCCTGGCTTTGTTGACCTGCCCCTGGTATCCGGCGATTTCCGTGGGGACAACCGGTCAACTATCGTGGATGGTCTGATGACCGACATGCTCCAGGACGGGCATACAGTGCGAGTCGTCAGTTGGTACGCTAGAGAAAGGGATGAGTTTGTCAGCAGCTTTACCGCTGGCAAACTCATCCCTTTCTCCATAAATAGCTTAAGAAGAGAGAGCATATTGTGTGGGGCGTATGCCCCACACAATATGCTCTCTCTTCTTAAGCACCAGGGTGCTTAGACGGCAATGGCAGCGTGCAGAGCAACCTTTGCCGGGCGCTGTTCTTCGCTTTCCGGGTGCGTGCCGGGAGCTATTTCATTAACATCTTTCGCGGACATGTTCATCTCAGCGAGTTGTTCCCGAGTGAGCATAGCTTTTTTCAGGTTAGTATTTGAGAGGTCCGCTCCCCGCAGGTCGGCCTTTCTGAGATCGACCCCTTGTAGATTAACACGGCAGAGCCTGGCATCCCGTAGATCAGCCCCGCCTACCTGCGCATGTTGCAGATCGGCATCACTTAGATCAGCGCCCCGCAAATTGGCATGGCGCAGATCAGCAGTCTGAAGGTTTGCTTCGCGTAAATCCGCACGCTGAAGATCCGCTTCCGTCAGATCCGCTTCGTGGAAATCAATCTTCTGTAAGTGTGCCTGATGAAGATCCACAGCATGCAGGTCAGGTTCAAATGCCTGAACGTCAGTATAGTCTTGTCTCCATTTATTCCACAACGTATTCCCTGAGGCAAGAATACTCGAAGGTTTCTGGTACGGCATGGATCCTCTTTTCTGTTTGCAACTCTGAGTAATTGACATACGAACTTTGATCGTAGAAAGAACACCTTTTTTGACTAGTGTTTGTTATCTGATCCTACTCTTTGCGAGACAGTTGTCTGCTAATAAATTCAAAAAATAATGCAAGCCATCAATTACAGTGTCATATGCTCAAACGTTGTTTGTGGCCATTTGGTCTCCATTCTTCCATTTGTCGGAGAAATTCTCAACCAGGATAAATACCTCGTCCCCTACGAAGGTTTCTGGTTGTGAGAGGAAGATAAGGATACACATGCCAGAGAGCGGACAAGCTCAGGAGAACAGGGACGTTCTCACAGGGAAGCATGTTCTGAGCGCGAGCTTTCTTATAAGGATATGGTTTGAGAGGGCTGACTTATCAGTATATCTGAAAGGCCTCTTCTAGTATACCTTATTTTTTAGCAAAATGCAATATTTTTGCAATATAGTAGAGTTTTTTGGAAAGTTGCTCCTCCCTCTCCCCAAGAAAAGAGAAAGAGTTGTTCCTGCTTTTGAAAAAGCAGGAGAAAAGGCATTTGGCCTGCTATGCAGGCTGCCCCGTCCCCTTTTATTATATGAGTCATCCCCCATTTTGGCAAAATGAGCAAACCCTCTTGCTGGCGGCTGCGCCGCCAGATTTTAAGGGAGAAATGGTTGAGTTTGCAAGCAGCTTTGCTGCTTGCAAACTCAACCATTTCTCCCTTTTCTTGGGGGAGGAGCGGCTTTGCAAGCCGCAGAAAAGTGAGGGATGGTAACTACTCAGGTGCCCTGCTGAAACCGCCCCACCCCACAGAGGACAAAGGGATGTCGAGCAAAACGGGCGGGGTACCCCGCCCGTTTTGCTCGACATCCCTTTTTTATTCGCCGCCGCAGGCGGCAAGCAGAGGGCACCTGAGTAGTTACGAGGGATGAGGGATGACTCATAGAAAGAGCGTTTGCTCATTTTTTCAAAATGAGGGATGATTCATAACGTGGGAGCGTGAAAGAAAAGATACTTCCCATCCCTTCAGCACTTTCCACCCAGAGACGCCCACCGTGTTGCCTGACAATTTGGGCGGTCAGGTAGAGTCCCAGTCCCAGTCCTGTGGCCTCTCTCTGCGAGGCTCCTGTAACACGATAGAAGCGTTCAAAGATACGTGCCTGCTGCTCGACCGGTATACCCGTCCCGCCATCCTGCACTTGCACCTGTACCTCTGCTGCCGAGACCTGGAGGCGTAATAAAATCGGTTCTGTCGCTGATCCGTATTTGATTGCATTTGTCAGCAGATTATTGATCACTTGCCTGGTGCGTTCTCGATCGGCAGTGACAACTATCGCCGCTGTTTCCTCGATCAGCAATCGATGGGTCGGATACACCTGCGTCAGTTGCTCGACGATCTCTTGCACCAGATCATCAATGGCAAAGGGTACCGGGCGCAGGCGCAGGGTTCCCGCCTCAATCGCCGTTGCATCCAATAAATCATCGATCAGATGCTCCAGACGGCGATGTTGCTCACCCAATTTCTGTACATACGAAAGCTCATGGACCATCTTCGCTTGCTCAAGCGACTGGTGAAGCAATTGGGCGGAGAGTGAAGCAACGGTCAAAGGATTTTTCAGCTCGTGACTGACCATACCAAGTAGTCCTTCCTGTTGCCGCTCTCTCTCTCGACGTTCGCTGACGTCGTCCATAGCTAGCAGCAGCAGATGGTCCTTTACCTGTTCGTATTCACGCACGATGCGCCGGGCATTAAGCAACATCGTTTTTGTGCCAATGTGAGGGAAGTGATGTGTTATCTCAAAATCACGGAAGGACTGATGGTTTGTCAGCACTCGTTCTAAGAGCAGGCGCAGTTGGGAGCTTTTCCACTGTCCATCGCCCAGGTCATCCAGATAGTGCCTTTCTGTCTCCTGAGGTACTACCTGGAAAAACTGGTAGAAGGCGACATTGGCATGCTGCACCCGTAGATCCTCCGAGAGTACAATCAGGGGTTCACGCACAGTTTCCACAATTGCTTCAGCATAAGCGCGGGCTTCTTTGAGTTGCTCATTACGTGTATGCAACTCATTGTTGGAGGTCACGAGTTCCTCATTAGTGACCTGCAACTCATTGTTGGAGGTCGCCAGTTCTTCGTTGATACGTCGCAAATCTTCCCTGGCTGCGTCGCACTCTGCCAGCAGGACGACCATCTCCGCTTTTGTCTCAACCAGCGCTTGTTCCTCTGCTGCAATGCTTCGGAGAGCACGTTTCTGAATAACTTCTTCTTGCATCTACTTCTCCTACCACTTTTCATTTTCAGGCATTCAATCCTGACAAAACGTTCTCAATCATGTTTTTTATCCAATCGATGGGATAGTTGCTAAGATCTATTTTTATAATCTAGAGATAGATTACCGATGTGGTGTTATATAGAGCGTTAAAATCTGTTCAGGGAATTGGAGGATAGCAATCAATCTTGTGTAGCATCTCTACGTGTTTAAGGCTCAAAGGCTACGATACGGCTAGATTTGCCAGAGAATTGAGGGCGGTGTTCTCCAGCACTGGTAAAGATGCGTCTCGCGCGTACACAAGCATTAACGTATAGACTGACCGGGCTTTTTCCCACTCGGTATTGAGTTCATATGCACGTCCCAGATGGGTGTAGAGATGCTCGATCTTCAACGCGGAGAGCGCAACACTCGAATCAAAGCTATGCAGGCGCTCAGCTACTAGATGTTGAGCTTGCTCGTAGAAAGAGATGGCATCGTGTACGGCGGCCACACGCATGGCCTCATCTGCTGCCGCGAGCATCCAATGAAAGGCCGGTGCTACCAGCCTCGCAGCCAGGGCATGATATGCCAGTTCCGCTGCTGGTGCACCCGCAGCTTGCAACGCATCCAACGCTCGACGGTGAAAAATGGACCGTCGCGCCTCACCTGCTTCAGCGTAGACCACGGCACGAATCTTCGCATGCATGAACACGTAACGACCAGGGACCATGGACGCTCTTTCCCATCCTTCATGCTCTAACTCATGCAGCAGACCACTGCGCAGTATCTCATCCAGAGCAGAGAGTCCGTCGTGTTCTGTGAGATCGGCCACCTGGCACAGACGCTCAAAGGTGATGCCCTGCTCAAGAACCGTCCCCGCCGTCAGCAGGGCAAAGGCATTGGACGTGAGCCGATCTAAACGGGCGCAGATAACCTCACGTACACTGGGTGGAAAGAACCCACGTACCACCATCTCATGCTCCATCGCGACCGTAAAATCCACCGTCCATCCACCCTCTTCGTTCAGATGAGAGGCGAACACGCCGTGCTCGATCAACACCTTGAGCATTTCCATAAGATAAAAGGGTTGTCCCTCCGTTTCAGCGAACAACCATTGTCCAAAGCGATCCAGATCTGCCGCCTGTCTTCCGTCCTTGCCGGTTGTCTCTCCACATACCTGGAGCAGGCGGATGACGTCTTCAAGAGCGAGGGAGCCGAGTTGCAGACGAGTTAGCGGGACAGCGCGTTCCATGCTATTGCGCCACTCGGTAAGGGCAGGTCTCATCTCTCTCTCTTCCACGCGCAGTGTCAGGAGCAAAAGGGCAGGAGTCTGACTCTCCGCGAAGCGTCGAGCAAGGTAATGTAACAGGTCGAGAGAGGCAACATCAGCCCACTGCACATCATCGATGAATAAGATCAGCGGTGCTCGTGCCGCCAGTGCCTGCCCCAAACGTGCTACTGCTTCAAACAACCGATTGCGTGCCACCGATTTCTCATCTTTCGAGGTGGACAGATCGGGATAGCGGTCGCCCAATTCGGGAAGTAAGTGCAAGAGTTCTGCCAGCCATGTATCTGACAGCAGATCATCAGGAGCATTCTCTCGCTCAATGCGAGGCCGCAAGGCCTCGATCAAGGGTCGATAGGGAAGTTGACCACCAGTTTCAAAGGCCTGTCCCCGCAACACATCAGCCCCCTCTATCTCTGACAATGCCAGAAAATCGGTTGCCAGTCGTGTCTTGCCAATGCCAATCTCCCCTTCCAAAAGCACCACTTGCGCCTGACCACGTTGGACAGAATGATAGACAGTGATCAGCGTACTCAGTTCTACTGTTCGTCCCAGAAGTGGGCAGTCGAGAAGGGCTAAAGGGGAACGCATGGGCACAGCTACCTCCCTGCGACGAAGAGGAGCACGGGTCCGCATCCGCGTGGCAAGAGCCACGGTTTCAGGAGTCGGGTCGGTCTGCATGTGTGTTGCCAGCATCAACCGGCAGCGATCATAGGCGTGCAAGGCGGCAATCCGATCGCCAGCCGCAAAGTGTAAGCGCATCAGACGCTGATAGGCATCCTCATGCAGCGGATCAAGAACGAGCCAGCGATCGACTGTTTCAAGCGCGGAAGTGAGTTCTCTGGCCTGGAATTGCAGGTGGGAGAGGCGGTCAAAAACCTCATTCATGCGCAGATGCCAATATTCGCGTTGGAGCCGAACCCAGTCATCAAAGACCGGAGCATCACGTAGTGCAAAGCCTTCCAGGAACTCTCCACGCAGGAGACCAATTGCATGTTGGAGTTGAGCAAGCAAGAGACGATGTGCGTCCTCGGTCATAGTCACAACGGTGCGAGCCGACGTGAGCGCCGTGTTCCAGGCTTCATAGAAGGTATGAAGGTCAAGTTCGAATGTGGAGAGAGGATTCAAGGCAAGGGTATCTCGTGTGATGAGCAGATGAGATGCGAGATCAACGTCGGCCTCCTCCCCCAGAAGATGGCGGAGATGGAGCAGCGTAGTACGCAGGGCTGCCCGACCATGCATCGCGTCTCCTTCTGGCCAGAACTGCTCGGAGAGTTTCTTGCGTGAATGGACGTGGTCTTCCACGGCCAGATAGATGAGAAGTGCGAGTTCTTTGCGCGTCGAAAACTGCAATACCTGACCGACATGACGTACCTCTGGTGGTCCCAGGAACGCCAGGCATAAGTCGCCCATTTTAACGGTCCTTTTAACGCTCTGCTGTTATCATGAGATCAGAAGTGATCTAGAGAGAAGAGCGTGGACTCTCTCATAAGAAGGGACAAAAGCAGAGAGCTTTCAAGTCATCCGCGAGATGAACTCTCTCTAAATACAGAGACATATTTCTCGTGGCATTGTGCATGTCCGTTGAGCGGATCTCATTCCATCACATCTGTTTCTTATGCATATGGAGAGTACTGTCAGTTGCTCTTCTTTCCCGACCCGCTTGAAAGTACTGAAATCAGTATCGCACAAAGCACTGTTTGAGTGAAAGAGGCGCACTCCCATGTTCTCTAAAAACTATGCCTTATCTGAAGATCTGCGGACCAGATTGATTGAGATACTGAACCGCCGCCTGGCAGATGCCATTGATCTCCAGTTACAGTGCAGGCAGGCCTATTGGAACATCAAAGGGGCCAACTTCCTGTCTCTACGCAAATTGTTCGATCAGGTAACCGAGGAAGTAGAGGGATATACAAACCTGATCGCAGGACGCATCGTGCAAATTGGTGGTAAGGCCGAAGGAACGGTACATACTGTCTCCGGGCGGTCTTCGCTCGATAAGCGCGGGTTTCAGAGTGCAGGTCATAGTGATGCTCTCGCAAGCACACTCACCGACTTTGCGAGACATACCCGCTATGCTAGTATGCAAGCAACCGAATTAAAAGATGCCGATACAACTGCTCTCTTCAACGAGATTGCACGAGGTACCGACAAATGGCTCTGGTTCGTTGAAACGAGTCAACAACCAGACAATTGAGGGAAGTGTTTCATTGAGTGATATCATCACACAAAACCGACTTTCGATGCGCCTGGATAGATATATGAGCGAATTCAAGCAAAAGAATCTTAGCGAAGATACTTTTGCCAGAGAAGAGTGGAATAGTGTATGGAAAGCTGCTGAGGCCGCACGTAAAAACAATACACTCACGCCAGAACTTGTCGATGATGTTCGCATCGCGGTAAACAAGCTCTAAACTCGCCAGAGAAGATGTTCTATATGAGTCATCCCTACCTTTTCTGTGGCTTGCAAAGCCGCTCCTCCCCCAGAAGACAGGAGAGGTGGATGAGTTTGTCAGCCGCGAAGCTGTTGACAAACTCATCCACCTCTCCTAAAGAGCTAGCGGGGCAGCCGCCAAAAAGAGCTTTTGCTCATTTGAAGAATAAGAAAATGAGGATGACTCACATATTGAAAGCACGCATAGATTGTGGTGCATTGAGAGGATGACAGTAATGGAGACAACAGCAGACGGAACCTTTTTTCAGGAAGAAGACCATGTACGTGTCAAGAGCACGGGGGAGACAGGCAGAGTCAATGCCATCGCAGGAGGAGTTGTGTATGTGGTCATGGATACCACGAAGGAAAACAGAGTCTTTGCAGCATATATTGATGAAGATGCTACTATCGAGCTGGTAGGGACAGAAAACACGACCCCCTCATTATGACGACTCTACTCCTTTCGTGAAGTTATGAGTCATCCCTGGTAACTACTCAGGTGCCTCTGCTCGCCGCCTGCGGCGACAAGCAGAGGCACCTGAGTAGTTACCAGGGATGACTTGCCTTCTGGTTTGCCAGAGACACAACCACCATTGCCCCTCCTGGCTATGTTTACCTCATTCAGTCGCATTTGAATGGCGCTGTCCTCTCTCCCCAAACAACACCAGCGCAACATCAGCTCGCCGTTCAGATCAATAAAGGCATCGATGGCGTCAGGAAGGCTTTAATCCGAGTCTATCAAGACGCAAAGCAGCTTGTACGCATGACACACGCACAACTTCTGCAACAGTCTACGCTGACTATACTGGACGATATGACAACGCAGGCCCAATATGCCTCTACCGGTCAGCCCAATCCCTCCAATGGCATCTCACAAAGTGGAGCACTCTGGATCTATGAAAATCTCCAGCGCCTGGCGACCTTTGATGTGGTATCTTACGCTGTACCGCGATCATAATCTGGCGGCTGCGCCGCCAGATTACAAACTCAACCATTTCTCCTTTGTAAAATCAGGAATGATTCAATTTGCTGTCGCGAAATGAAACGAGTTCATCATGCGCGTAAAGAAATCGTGGTTGGTCTGGTTGTATGTGCTGGTCGCATCTTGATAGATAAGAAGGTATAGTTCTGTCGAATTGGTCCCAACCTTATAACTTACACCAAGCGCGGTTTCTTTCACCTGGACCAGAGAACCGCCCGTGTCGCCAGTCGAACTCACTTGCTTCTCCGCTATCCCCTGACTCCATGTCTCTCCGGCTAGAGTGGTATTTGTCAGGCTTGACGCTGGCAATGGCTGCGTGACCGTGCCCAGGATATATTTGCTCAGCAGATCGCTTACCGAGGCCTTGCCATTTGTATTCTCCGCGTAAACGACTCGCACAAATGACGTCAGACTCCCCTGATTGGCAAAATCTATGCCTTGAAGCATCTCCATCTGGGGATAGCTTGTGCCCAGGTACATATCTTTGGTCCCAACATCCCAGTTCGTAAAATAGTTCATCGTAAACATTTTACCCTGATAATTTGTCCAGACTGCTGGCTTTGGCGGAGCGGCCCCCAGTCCAAAGAAGGAACAGGAACTTAACCCTACCAGCAAAACTGGCAGGCAGAGATACCAGAACCACTTCTCGGTCCTGCGCGAGACTAAAACGCTGCTCATAACAGCAATCTCCTTTGTTTGCTATCCATTATGGCAAAAGACTTGTGGTTTGATAGTGAGACGAAAGGACGCCATATCTCCATCTCACCATCAAAGCTGGTTAAAAGCGCAGCGAGAGATCAAGCTCCTGAGCCGTTTCAGCCAGATCTACCATCAGAGAACGCTGATCGGCATCATACCGCCAGGGAAGGGCATCGTTCCCAAGCAAGACCGTCTGCGGTTCACCAGAAACCTCGCGCAATTCGAGTTGGATTATCTGGCGTGCTGGCACAAATAACCCCTCGCGTGCGCCTATCAGCACACGAATATTCCCGTCCTCTACTTCACAGGTAATAAAGCGCCTGGCATAGACGCCGTTTTCCTGTTCATAGCCATCACCTGCATCCTCATAGAAGGTCGTCTCCCCACTCCCCTCACAGGGATAGATCAGCAGCGTCAGCCGATCTGTCTTTTTCTGACCGACATAATCCGTGCTCGCCATCAGCGGGATAGCGCTATTGGATCGCACATAAAAAGCGGGTTGTCCCAGAGGAGCATGAGCCAGAATATGAGCTGGACCATCTATCCGTTCGCCCGTCCAGAAGTGGAACCAGCTTCCAGCAGGCACATAGACATGCCGATATTCGATGCCTGGACGAGTAATCGGTGCCACCAGTAGCGCATCTCCACACAGTGCTTCGTCTTCCTGGACATATGTAGCCGTATCCTCTGGAGATGCCCAGAAGAGCGGACGTAGAAGAGGAGTCCCGGTGCGATTACATTCCTCAAAAGCCGTGTAGAGATAGGGCAACAAACGATAGCGCAACTTGAGCATGGCCCGGCAAACCGACTCATAGACCTCGCCAAACATCCACGGCTCCTGATGCCTCGTCTGCTTCTCAGAATGATTGCGGCAGAATGATTGGAAGATGCCAAACTCAGTCCAGCGAGCCAGAAGTTCCCCGCTCGTATCTCCATAATAGCCACCGATATCAACCCCGCACCAGCCAACACCGGAGAGTCCCAGATTGAGCAACTGCGGCAGGCTCATGGTCAGATGCTCCCAGGTAGAAGAATTATCGCCCGTCCAGATCAGAGCATGCCGCTGAACGCCAGCGTAGCCAGCACGCGAGATGACAAACGGACGTTTCTCTGGCCGCAGACGCAGAAGACCTTCCCGCGCAGCCTGCACCATCAACGACCCATAGGCGTTATGCACCTGTATATGCAGACGAGCCTCACCTCCACTCGGATGAATGACATCCGGCGGCATCGTTGCATGCACAGGCAGAAAAAGAGCTGGCTCGTTCATATCAGACCAGATGCCAGTTACCCCGGCATCCAGCAAAGGCCGATGCTGATTGCCCCACCACTCACGCGCCTCTGGATTCATAAAGTCAGGAAAGACACAGACACCTGGCCAGACCGCATTCTGATAATCCACCCCCTTTGATGACTTACAGTAGAGATCAAGCGCTCTTCCCTCTGTATAGACTGGAAAATTCTCGTCAACTTTCACTCCAGCATCTACAATGCCGACTATATGAAAACCCATCTCCCCAAGTTCGGCAAACAGACCTTCAGGATCAGGAAAGTTGTTGCGATCCCAGGTAAAAACCCGGTAACCATCCAGCGTATCGATATCCAGATACAGGGTATCGCAGGGAATATCACGCTCACGAAAAGTACGGGCCACATGCCGTACTTCATCCGCAGTCTCATAGCTAAAACGGCTCTGACCATTGCCCAGCGACCAGAGGGGCGCGAGCGGCGTACGACCCGTCAGGTCAGTATAACGAGCCAGCACGTCCCGAGGGGTAGGACCGCAGAAGACATAGTAGACCAGATCCCCATTATCAGTCCCAAACCAGGAGCGCTGCGGATGATCATGAGCCAGGTCAAATTCAATCCGGCCTGGATTGTCGAGAAAGAACCCCCAGGCCTGCCCATCAGCCAGGACCAGAGTAAAGGGAATGGAGACATACAGGTTGTTTTGCAGAACGGTATGTCCAGGAGGTGGATCGACATTCCAGAAAAGCTGCCGCGTTCCTGTTTTATCCAACTCCCCTGTGCGCTCTCCACAACCAAAGTAATGTTCCCGAGCATTGTGCCGCTTATAGATGCGCAGTGGCGTCCCCAATGTGCCAACCGCGTTAGCCAGCGAAACAACCGAGGACTGCTCGGATGAAGGAAACCAACCCATACCCAGTTCAGGATCATCGGTGGCAAAAGAGCGTCCAGATTGATCCGTAAAACCAATCCGCAAAGGATTGAGCGAGAAATGAGCTGTCGCAAAGGAAGTAGTTATCGCCAGTTCTGCCTCATCCTCGGCAAGGGTTACTGTTCCCGGTTCCCAATTCTGAGTCACTACTGCATATGAATCATAGCGCACAGGGCGACCATCTGGAAACAATCCAACGCGGAACAGATCGGGAGCGAGCGCAGTCACCTCGACCGTTGCCGAGCCAGCACGCAAGCACACCTTTGAGGTGTCTTTCTCGATAGACCCCGTCTTGCCAAGGGCTTGATATCCAATAGGGGGCGAGGATAAATTGTGTGTGTTTGCACTTGCTGGCAGTGCCGTCTCCATATAAGGTTTTCCTTTCTAAAGATCAATCTTGAGAGATCAATCTTGAGCCATAAGAGATAGGATATACGAATAGATGAGTGAAAGCGTCTGACAGGTCCATCAGACAGGCGCCAAGCGATCCGAAAAGCTCCATCACTGCACAGACGCTCCCACATGGACTCACCTATCTATTGCGTTTCTGCCTACATCCTCATTGTAGGCATTATCAATGGGAGATTTCAATTCCGCTGATAAAGGGATTGTCCGCTCCACCCTGCGTGAAGGCGATGACGATCTGACCGCTACTATTGGCCGTGGCCGTAAACGACCTTGCAACCGCGGTCTTGTAACCCGCTGTCGCGTAGACATCAAAGGCGCTCAACACGCTGGTGCCATTGATCGCGACGTTGAATTTACGCTGACCCGCCGCCTGGAAGCTCAACTCCGCCCAGTCCAGACGCACAGTGTACGAAGACCCTGCCGTCAAACCTGTGATTGTATAAGTGAATGCGCTATTCCAACGACAGGTCTGGTAAACGCCCTGAGGTGCTGGATTGGTCACTCCACTTGTATTGATCGAGGTCGAGGTATCTGAGAAGGTGTTTCCAGCGTCGTATCCGGTATCCGCGACAAAGCTACCCGTGGCACTGCCACCAGAGTTAATCGCTTTTACCAGGGTTGGGATTGGCGTTGGCGTTGGCGTTGGCCCTCCGCCAGATGCGCCATAGATCTCGATACCGTTGATAAAGGGATTGTCGGCTCCGCCCTGCGTGAAGGCGATGACGATCTGACCGCTGCTATTAGCTGTGGCCATAAACGATCTCTGCACCGCAGTCTTATAACCCGCTGTCGCGTAGACATCAAAGGCGCTCAACACACTGGTGCCATTGATCGCGACATTGAATTTACGCTGACCCGCTGCCTGGAAGCTCAACTCCGCCCAGTCCAGACGCACAGTGTACGAAGACCCTGCCGTCAGGCCTGGAATGGTGTAGGTAAAGGAAGCATTCCAACGGACGGTCTGCCAGACTCCCTGAGGGGCTGCGTTGGCTACGCCGCTGGTATTGATCGAGGTTGAGGTATCCGAGAAGGTATTTCCACCATTGTTATCCGTGTCCGCGACAAAGTTACCTGTGGCGCTACCACCAGCGTTGATCGCTGTGATCAGCGTTTGCGCTGGTGCGGTTGGCGTTGGCGTTGGTGGTACTGGGGTATTCGTTGGCGTTGGCGTTGGTGGTACCGGAGTATTCGTTGGCGTTGGCGTTGGGGTTCCGCCGCCACCAGGATTATAGATCTCAACGCCGTTGATAAAGGGATTGTCGGCTCCGCCCTGCGTGAAGGCGATGACAATCTGGCCGCTACTGTTGGCAACAGCAGAGAACTGCTTCTGGATAGCCGTCTTGTAACCCACTGTCGCGTAGACATCAAAGGCGCTCAACACTGTGCTGCCATTGATCGCGACATTGAATTTACGCTGACCCACTGCCTGGAAGCTTAACTCTGCCCAGTCAAGGGCTACTGTGTAGGTTTTCCCGGATGTCAGGCCTGGAATGGTGTAGGTAAAGGAAGCATTCCAACGGACGGTCTGCCAGACGGCCTGGGGGATCGCCTCGCCTACCCCGCTCGTGTTAATCGAGGTTGAGGTATCTGAGAAGGTGTTCCCACCGTTGTTATCCGTGTCCGCGACAAAGCTGCCAGAGGCGCTACCACCAGCATTGATCGCTGTCACCAACGTACCGGTTGGTGCTGGCTGTGGCGTTGGGGCCGGTGTTGGCGTAGTCGGGGTCGGTGTTTGTCCCGGTGCCGTGGGCAATGGGGTTGGAGTGGAGGTTGGAGTTCCGGTCGGGAAACCGCAGGTCTGAGTTGCCGGACTCCAGCCGACGTTACCAGAACCCAGGGTGATCTGCCATGCTCCAGGACCCTCGCAGCTTTCCAAACCACCGTAGACCAGATTAGTGGCAACCACGTTGCTGGCCGATCCAGTGACGGTATTCACCTTATTCGAGAACGCGAACGCGGCCCCGTTGATATTGACGCCGTTAAAGTTGAGGGTGCTAATAGGATTGCCACCGTCAAATGAGATCGCTGCATACTGGCTATTATCGATCTCATCTCCTGAGATGGTGAAGGGGGTAGTAATCTGGCCATTGTCTGCCCAGAACATGAGCGCGGCAAATTGGAGGATACCCTGGTCACCAAACCCACCAGTGTAATTGATGGTATTGTTCGAGACGGTGATTGTGCCAGCAAAAGGTGCCGTGGCGTTCCCAAAGTCCTCGTAGTCCAGCATGATGCCACCACCACGATATTGCGAATCGTTCACAACATTGTTTGTAACGGTGTTGCCGCTACCACCATAGAGAGCAATACCATTGGCCAGGAAGGGCGAATCGATGGTATCGTGATCAAAGGTGTTGTTGCTGTCACCGGTTGCTGGCACATTATCGGTCGCTGACCACATCGCCAGTCCATCATCGCCATCGCCGCGCATGACACTCTGGGTCACGCTGGAATTGGTGACGTTACGATGGAAGTTGATGCCATCAGCAGTCGTGTTATCGATACGCATGCTGCTAATATTCAGGCCGCTGAACGGACCGTCAAGCCACATGCCAACTTTGGTGTGCTCAATCCAGATATTGGAGACGTTTGAGCTATTCAAGGTGCCACCAATACCGTTGTCCTCCAGACAGTCAACGCGGTTTGTGATCTGTCCCTCGATAGCAAAATTTGACAGGGTCACGTTAGAACTGCTACTCCCGTCATACGCATCGTTTCCATAGACACCAACGCCTGTACCGTTGCTGGTGTTGGAACCGTTGCCTCCGCCAGGAGGAGCACCTGTAAGAACCGTGTACCACTCGCCCGCACCTGTCAGGGTGACGTTGTTGACGATGATATGGCTGGTGACCAGGAAGGTGCCCTGCGGAATCCAGACAGTCTTGCCCTGCGCTGAACCGTCATTCACGGCACTCTGGATCGCGCTCGTCGCATCCGTTACGCCTGTGGGATCCGCATTGTAGGGCGCACTGGTAACCGAGATAGAACCAGCAGGCTGGGTCGCAGCAGCGGCCACTTGCTGGAAGTCGGCCACGTCGATGGCGTACCAGGGAGCATTATCTTCCGAATCGACCTGTATCTTCACAGTATCGCCAACATTCATCTGTGGTAAAAGCTTGTGCACTTCGTCAAACTGCTGAAATGATGTACCACCAGGAGTATTAGTCCAGTCGGTTCCATTACAATCACCAAAGCCTGGCGTACCATACAACCAGCTATATTTTGAGGTGAGTTGCAGGTCACTGGTCTGCTTTACGTTATTGATATAGATGCTGATTGGTGCGTTGATGCCACCGCCACCAGAAGCATCTGGAATACTATAACGCAAATTGATCGAGTTAGCAGACTGAGTTAACTTGAAGCTCACTGACTGACCCTGAGTCAGCAAGACCGCCCGACGATCCACCGCGTCGGACGCCACATCACCCAGCGTATAATCAGGACCAAGAATAGAGCCAGTGGTGGGTTGAGCATGAGCTTCCATTTCAACATAGGGAACTGCGGCCCCTGTACCACCAATCGCGCTGATTTTGTTGCTGGCTGGCGTCATACCAGCCGCACTCGCCACTCGGGGAAGAGTAGCAAAAACCCCCACCGTACTGACCACCAGGATAAGCATAACAAACGCCCCCAATGCTTTGTTACGCCTTTTGCTCTTTACATCCTGCATCGCGCAAAAATCCTTTCCAGGCTATTCGTTCAGCCAGGCCGCCAGCCTGTCAGACGGCATGACACATTACAACAATGTAATAAGCTGTCAAAAGATGCCCTGGCACTGATCTGAGTATCTCGAACCTGTGGTCAATTCTCTCGTTATACCGGTCGAATATCTTTGACCACTGTTTGATGACTGATGCACTTCTCCTTTCACGGCGCTCAGACATCATATTTCTTGTAAAAGACATCATCTATTGATAAACAGGCGAGCAGCGACAGAAAAGATTGATTTTTTCGCGGAGAGCCGCGAAGGGCACCTTTCTTTCCTGTCGGGGATCAAGTTCTCAAAGGTCTTGAGTTCACCAGAGAACAGACTCCCTTCGTTCTCCCTGCTCGGCTGCATATCAGCACTTCATTGGCGTCCACCGCCAGGCCGTTGATGAAGGGATTACCCTTTCAAGCCAGTCAGGTTGATGCCACGAATGATCTGGCGCTGGAAAAGTAAAAAGAGCAGAATAGGAGGAACACTGGTCAGCGCCAGACCAACGATGAGATAGTTAAAGGGTAGATACGAGTTGTACTCGGTCGCATGAAAGAGAGATGTAATTAAAGGTTGAATATTGTTATCAGACAGCACAAGCAGAGGCCAGAGGAAATCTTTCCAGGAGGCAATAACCGTGAAAATGGTAATGACAGCCAGCGCAGGACGCGAAAGGGGCAAAATAATTCTGACGAAAAGCTGCCATGCGTTCGCCCCGTCCAGGCGTGCTGCATCAGTTAGCTCGTTGGGAATACCATCGAAAAAGCTCTTGAGGATCAGGATATTGAAAGCATTCGCAGCTTCAGGCAGCCAGACTCCGGCCCAGGAATTGAAGAGCGATACATGGAGCAAGGGCAGATCACTGATATTGACAAACTGTGGAATAAGATAGACCACTGGTGGCACCATCAATGTACAGAAAAAGGCCCATTGAATAACTGCTTTGCCCATTGGACGAAGCTTTGAAAGCGCATATGCAGCGGTAACCGAAACAATAATCTGTAAAATAACCGCTCCTCCTGCCAGAATCAGTGAATTAGCGAGATGGAGCGGAAACTGGAGGATAGTCCAGGCATTGGCAAAATTGCTCAAGGCCGGGTGAATTGGCCAGAACGTCGGTGGAGTCTGAAAGATCTCGATACTGGATTTAAATGACCCGATAAACATCCAGTAGAGTGGACCGAATGAGACGAGCGTGCACACAGCCAGCAGAACAAATACGCACCAATAGATCACACGTCCAGAGGGACGTTTCAGCGCAGAGGGCGAAACTAATGTACGCTCACTGCTATCTGTAATCCGTACTCCTCGATGAAACCAGCGCATCGGCTTCTCGCTGGGAACATCAGGAGAAGGCTCTAAAAGAAGGGCCATAGCTTAATCTCCTTCCATCAAACGACTGGTCATACGCATATAAATCAGTGCAAACACCGCCAGCACCAGGAAAAGTATCACTCCCAGAGCGCTAGCACCTCCAAAATCGCCATCCTGAAAGGCATAATTATAGATCATCAGGAGAATACTCGTCGTCGAATTCTGCGGTCCTCCATCTGTAATGGTGAAAGGCTCAATGAAGACCTGCATCGTACCGATAATCTGCAATACCAGCAGCAGCAGCATGATTGGACGGATCGTCGGAAGGGTAATATGCCAGAGCCTGCTCCAGAGATTCGCCCCATCGACCTCCGCTGCCTCATAGAACGAGGCGGGAACGCCCTGGAGGGCGGCGAGGTAAATCAGCATAGTAGATCCAGCGGCGCTCCAGGTGGCAACGATCATCAGAGACGGTAAGGCTGTGCCTGGATTTTCCAACCAGAAACCGCCAGGGAGATGGACCAGATTAAGCAGCGCATTAAGGAGACCAGAATCGGGATTGTAAATCCAGCGCCAGAGAAAGACTGTCACAATCGGCGGAAGCATCACCGGGATATAGAATGCCAGGCGAAAAAATCCCTTGCCATGCCGCATCTCATTGATCAGTAACGCAAGGACGATTGGCACAAAATAGCCAAAAAGCAGCGCATAGCCGGTGAACTCCAACGTATTGCGCCAGGCAATTCCGAAGAGAGGATCTCTGAACACCTCTCGATAATTGGCCAGCCCGACCCAGGCGGCAGGATTGATCATATCTACGCTTTGAAAGCTGATAATCACGCCCAGGATGATTGGATACCAGACAAAGAGCGCAAAAACCAGTAGAGCAGGCAGCAAAAAAAGATAGCCACCGAGATTGCGCCGGATAAACCATCGTATGCGGCGACTCCACATCTGCGGTTCCTCTTCGTTTTTCGCTGCTCTGGCACCCTGCGGCTGAGATGCTAGCTCCTGGGAAGGCAAAGAAGACGGTGAGGACGATGATAGACTCATAAATAGCTCCTTTACGGATCAACTCTCCCCGCCCAGAACCTGAGACAGCCCTCATGACCTCGAACGCTTCGAGAGGGGTAAGCCCCTTGAACCAGCTTGTAAGCCCATTCAAGGAATACATCCACGCTTACTCCTCTTCTTCACGCACGTAAAAATGAACGCGAACTCCAGGGTCGGTCAGAGTAAAAGCTTCCTCGGACCCTTACGAGGAGGCCGACTGATCAAGGATCTGCTGAAACTGTTGCGCGGCCTGATTTAGCAACGACTGAGGATCAGCTTTTGAATTTGTCAGAACTGCCTGCATGACCGGATCGATCGCCGCATACATCTTCTGCGTCTGATTGCGAGGCTCGGCACGCAGAGTAAGGTTTGAGTTGCTAAAGGATGTGTAATTTTGCAGCGGCACGTTGGCATACTTGGTATTCAGGGCATTGATCTTCTCCTGAAGAGCGCCAGTAAACAGCACATTGGTCGGATTACCTACCACCTGACCAGCGGCGGCCTGCTGAGCAAGATTATCCTCCAGCACATTCAGATCAAAGTTGGAGTAAATGACGTAGTCAAAAGCAGCTTTAATAACCGCCCTGGACGACTTGGGATTAAAAACAAAAATATTGCCACCAGTTAAAACTGCATTTCCACCGTTTTGCGGCATCGGTCCGATGCTGAAATTCTTCAGATCAGCCTGGTACTGCGTCTGCAACGTATTCAACTGGTCAGGAGCCATGATCACCATCGCCACCTTGTTGGTCGCGAGCAACTGAAGCGTATCCGCCTGCGTAAAAAGCTGCTGCTTCGTCATGGAATTATCGGTAAAGCGCATATCTTTCAGCAATTGGAGGATACTGACACCCTTATCGCTATTGAAAAGCGCCTTTGTTCCGCCGGCATCCTGCATGTCACCACCAGCCGTATACATCCAGTTCGTAAAGTGCCATCCACCCTGGTTGCTTGTGCTAGTCTCAGCAAAACCGGCCACTGAAGAGCTTGTCAGTTCTTTGGCATAGCTCCTGAACTCGTCCCAGGTAGTCGGAGGCTTATCGGGATCGAGTCCGGCGGCCGTGAACATCTGACGGTTATAATACATACCCAGAGCGTAACCATTTTGAGGCACGCCATAGATTTTTCCTGTTGCAGGATCGGTCGCAATGCCAGCTATACTCGGATTATAACTACTCCAATATTGCCAGCCCTTTGCCAGACTGGTAATATCCGCGACAGCATGTCTGGCAATCAACAGTGGAGGCTCTGTAAAATAGCTCTGCGTCGCGTCTTCAGCCTGACCTGCCGCCAGCTTGGCAAAAAAAGTGGTGGGATCGTAGGGATCGTTTTTCCCAACGATCTTCTCATTTGGATAAGCCTGCTCAAAGCGCTTCACTAACTGATTAAACACATAGACATTGCCAGGATTCGTCGCAGGTGGCAGAGTATTGACTGTGGCAGTCACTGCACCAGCCGTGGTAGTGGTAGCATCACCACAGGCAGCCAGTAAATCCATGCCCATTACTCCGGCACCCACTGCGCCCAGAGCGGCAGAGCGCTGTAAAAAGCTCCTCCGGTTAAACAAAGATCCAGTTCCTGGTACCTTATCCATTGAAAGACCTCCTTGAAAAAGACATGACATTCCTACATCATGTCGTGAGGATGTCAGTGTTGACATCCTGCCATGAACATGCCGATGATCAATGATGACTGGCGCGAGAAAACGCCTCTGCTAGCACGAGAATCGTAGCAGCAGGAGAGAACGGAAAAAATGGCTCATCTACGCGCTGGGCGTGGATAGCGCAATCCCGTGAAAGTCGGGACTCCTGGCAAAGACGCGGCACTCCTGGTACGATCAGGATGGAAAGGCCAGACAGAATGTCGCATCATAGCTGACAAACCTCCTCAAAGATATCTTCGTCTAACGATGACGAGCAAGATAGACAGGTAAGAACTACCTGGAAAAGGACATGACGTTCCTGCGTCATGTTGTGAGGATGTCGTCATCGGCATCCCGACATAAACATGTCAATGATGACTGACGCGAGAAAACGCCTCTGCTAGCACGAGAATCGTAGCAGCAGGAGAGAACGAGAAAAAAGGATCATTTACGAGCTGGACGTGGATAGCGCAATCCTGTAAAAATAAGGACTCCTGGGGAAAACGCGGCCCATCTGGCGCAGTCAGGATGGAAAAGCCGTACAGAATGTCGCATCATAGCTGACAAACCTCCTGAATGATATCTTCGTCTAACGATGACGAGTAAGATAGGCAGGCGAGAGAAACCTCTGGTCTTAGCACTACCAGAGGGGCTGTAAGCACCTGCAATCCTGGACATGCACAAGGTACACCTCTTCTCAGCAGCTCTCTATCAGCATAAAGAGACGACAGCACATCATTGTTTGTCATCCAGAACACTCCTGGGAAGAAATTAAGGGTAACGTTTACTTTAATTTACCTTTCCTGCAAAAAAGGTAGCATAGAAAAACGTGATTGTCAAGGGTTTCTTTAATCCTTTTTGAGCTTCCACTTTTCCTTCTCCTGGAGAAACACCAGAAATGCTCGGTTTAAACCGTTGACAAGCCACGGACCTCATGGTACGATTTACGCAACAGAATAAAGTTATCGTTTACCTTAAACCAGGGGGAGCGTCCACTATTGGAGCCAAAACAAATGAAGCGTTTAACTATGGCGCAAATTGCTCAGGAAGCTGGCGTATCTACAACGACGGTTTCCAAGGTTCTTAATGAGCTTCCTGGCGTGGGTATTAAGACACGCGCTCGCATTCAACAACTCATTGATCAGAACGATTATGTGCAGAATCATGCAGCACGACATCTGCGCAAGGGACAGAGCGGACTCATTGATCTGGTTATTATGCGCCTGGAGGGCGGCTATGATCTGGGTATTATGCACGGAGTCCAGGAAGCTCTTGAAGAGAGCGGCCATCGTCTGGTTATTTTCGCTACAAATGAAAACGAAACAACAGAACGTCTCTGGTTACGCAGTATGCTCGACCATGCCAGTGATGGCGTTTTGCTTCTGCTCCCTTATGAGCGGATCGGCATTGCCAATTCACTGATGGCACAGAATATCCCTTTCATTGCCATCGGAGATCGCAATGAGCCAACTACGCTCTTTCCTACCATCGGATCAACGATCTGGCTCGGAGGGTACACAGCTACCCAATACCTGATCTCTCTGGGACATCGGCGCATTGGCATTATTACAGGTCCACTCCACCTCACTACTTCTCGTGCTCGCCTGGCTGGCTATCGCGAGGCCCTGGAACGCGCGGGCATACCGATAGATACTTCTCTCATCTGCGAAGGCAATTATCTTTTAGGGGATGGTCTCACCCAGACCACAGCCATGCTCGATCTGTCCGAACCACCTACCGCTATCTTCGCTGGCAATGACGCCCAGGCCACTGGCGTCTATCAGGCACTCTACGAACGCAATATTCGCATACCTGATGCGATGAGCGTGATCGGCTTCGATGATGTGACCTATACAGCCCAGATGTCGCCGCCGCTAACTACTATCCATCAACCCTTGTTCGAAATGGGACGTATGGCCGCAAATATGCTGCTTCGCTTGATCTCTGGACAACCCCTGGATTCCAATCATGTGGAACTCTCGACCTCACTGGTAATCAGAGAATCGTGCTCTCCACCTCGCAAGGAGTCCTTGCCAGGGCATAGACGCTAAGCTATCTTAAGAACAAATGGCTGCGTTTGCAAGTAGCTTTGCTAGTTGCAAACGCAGCCATTTGTTCTTAAATTGGTGGGGGCGACCTGCCAGACGGGCATAGACCGTTACTGAACGTCACAGTTTACGTTTCTTTTTTGGAAGAATTATTTCTTATTATTCTTATTAATAGAAAGACTACAATGCTATTAACACTCTCCTGGCCTATTCCATATGTCCAGAAATACAGCCGGGTTTTTTCGCCGTTCTGGCTCTGTCTCCTTCTGGCTTTACTGGTACGTGTTCTGCTAATCGTACATACAAACGGCGTTTTGGATGGCGACGAGGCCGTGGTGGGCCTTCAAGCAGAGCAGATCCTGCACGGGCTATTTCCGGTCTATTTTGCCGGACAGCCATATATGGGCAGCCTTGAGGCGTATCTTGTGGCGGTACTTTTTCTGTTCCTGGGTCCTTCGGTATGGGCAATGCGCCTGGAGGCGGCACTGCTCAATGTATTGCTCGCCGCTCTTACATGGCATTTCGCAGGTATATTGAGCGAGTTCCAGAATCCGCAAGCCAGACGCACTTATCAGATCGTAGCAGCATTGTGCGCAGCTCTTCCGCCACTCTATGATGGTGTGGCAGGCATGCATATGTTGGGTGGCTATATCGAGACATTTGTACTTATAATCTGTCTACTCGTCTCGGTGGCGCGTCTTTCTCAGCGATGGGTCGATGCGTCTCGGCGCGAACTCTCCATCAGGTTCGCGGGTGTGGGGTTCCTGGTGGGGCTTGGACTGTGGATCAACCCGTTATGTATCTCTGTGCTTGCCGCCTGTTTTCTGTGGCTGGCTTTCGCCTGGCTCAGGCAAGCCAGGCCCGCACTCTTGCCTGCTCTAATGACGCTCCCGGCTGCAATCATTGGATGTCTACCAGCAATCATCTGGGGAGCACAAAATCAATGGACGAACGTCTCCTATATTCTGAGTCTCAATAGTCATGAGCGGCTCATAGTGCGACTGATGACTGCCTGGCAGACCCTCCAGACGTTCGGCTCGTGTGTGTCACCTCGTTTGATTGGGGGTGCACTGCCACGAGAAAGCGGGGTAGTGGTAACGCTCCATGCTGTCCTGTTTGTATGTGGATTGCTCGTAGTGATTGGGGCGCTCGTTGGAGTGTGCATCTCCTCTGAGATGAGGTCTTTGCTTGCACTGCCTCTGCTATTTGCCGGTTGCGCCATCTTTTTCTATTGTATCTCCTCAGCCAGTGCAACAGAGGTTCATAGCTGCACGAACGACTGGGCGGGTCGCTACGCGGTTCCTGTTGCGCTCACGTTGCCATTTTTCTTTGGCTCGGTGGACATATTTATCTGGCGCTTTAGAAGCGCTGTCTTGCGGGGCTGCCTGGTCGCGTTGCTCGTTTTGCTCTTTGTCGGACAGGCGATACCATACTGGCAGGAGACCGGACCCCAGACATTTCAATCACCGTTCTGTCTTGGAGCTCCGTGGAATAATGGTCCGCTTCTGACATATATACAACAGCAACATATCCATTATGTTTGGGGAACCGGCTTCATTGTGTATCCACTCGTGTTCAAGACCGATCTCGCACTTATTGGCTCCGATCCGCTCTCGCTACAGTTGCCAAAGGTAGGGACAAATCGCTTTCCTGACCTGACGAGCCAGGTAGCCCATGCAAACGCAGTAAGCCTGATCTATCTTATACCTCACGACGACAGCAGGCCAACTGTGCTCTCGTACCTGTCCACGCTCCATGTAAACTATCACGTCGCCAGGTTCGACGCGCAACCCGACTACGATGTCCTGATAGTCACGCCCGATCAATCAGTCCCGGTGACATCACTCGCACCCTTTGGATGCTATTCAAGCTAAAGCTCTTTCTCGCAACTTCTCTGGCTTTTTCTAGCGGCTACGCCGCCATATCTTTTATGAGTCCTCCCTGCTTTTGCAAAAGCAGGACAAAAGGCGTTCGGCCTGCTTTGCAGGCCGCCCCCTCACACGTATAGGTTTTTCGCGCTTCTCTCTTTCACCTCCGGCGCAAGAGAAGAAAAAGAGCAACTGGTGTGTTGTGGCGCGCATGCGCCACAACACACCAGTTGCTCTTTTAT
>DAOTTL010000115.1:0-7258 GCA_034438135.1 Ktedonobacteraceae bacterium
ATGCTGGTTGGCGGGACGCATGCCCCACCAGCCATAATCTCTTCTTCTTAAGAAAAGGGGATGGGGCGGCCTGCTATGCAGGCCGGAAGCCTTTCGACCTGCTTTTGCAAAAGCAGGGATGACTCACTCTACTTTTTAGAAATGGGTGACTAGCTCAGAGAAACTGGTGAGTTGTAGCAATTGTCCTGTGCCGGTTTTCTGCACATCTTGCAGTTCAAGTTCCCACGTATGGCTATGTGGAACAAAGATAGCGTTCAGGCCACTGGCTAGAGCTGGATTGATATCGGAGCGCGGAGAATTGCCAACCATCCAGGTGATTGAGGGGTCGAGCAGAAAATCAGCGACCAGTCTTTCATAGGTTGCCTGATCTTTTTCAGGCACAATTACTATGTGCTCAAAGTAGGAACTCAGACCAGAGTTTTCCAACTTAAGCTTCTGCTCTTCCTCATCCCCCTTAGTCAGAAGGATCAACTGATGCCGTGGAGAGAGGTATGCTAGCGTCTCTTCGACTCCATCTATAAGCTCAATTGGATGGTGGGCCACGGCTTCGCCGAAGCCGCGAATCTGAGCGAGGTCAGTCTCATTCACCTCGCGTTCCGTCAGGTATTGATAGGTCTCCAGTAAATTGTTTGTGAAGCTCTTTGAGCCATAGCCCTTTCCATGCTCAACCTGGTTCAGAACTGCAAGTACCTCGGCATGCTGAAGGGATGAGTGATTGAGAAAAAGGATAAACTGATGAGTAGCCTGCTCGAAATAGATATTGTTTTCCCAGAGAGTATCATCGGCGTCTATTAACAGGTGCTGCCTCATGATCTACCTTTCGTCTAATAGATGGTTTAAGAACAAATGCTCTGATGTGATGATTGCGTTTTATTGTTTATAGTGTTCAACGATATCAGCATTGCGTACTGTAGCATCTTCGGGATTGCGGTTGAAGTCGCGCAGGGCGCGGCGCTGGCGTAAGAGATCCCAGCATTGGTCCAGATTCACTTCGAGTTTGCGCATCCGCTGATGCTCTTCATCGTTCAATCCACCTCTCTGGTGTTCCTGGGTCAAAGCATGTTCTTCACTGACAAGGGTCTGGATGCGTTGCAAGATTTCAGTATCGTCCATTGTATGTTCCTTCTTTCTCTGTCCATGTCTGGAGCACTGTTCTGGAGTGTAGTGATTCCCTTATTGGTACTAGTATAACACGATTTGCTGATGTGAGAGGGAGACGTGCCAGGCAGGTCACCTCTTCCCCCTTTCAAGAAGTATGAGTCATCCCTCATTTTGGCAAAATGAGCAAACGCTCTTTCTGGCGGCGCAGCCGCCAGATTGAAAGGGAGAAATGGCTGAGTTTGCAAGAAGCAAAGCTGTTTGCAAACTCAGCCATTTCTCCCTTTTCTCGGGGGATGGGCGGATTTGCAAGCTGTAGAAGAATCAGGGATGACCATACTTCTTGACTTTTTTTTGATCACGGGGTATAATTTTAACAATTTGAATGGAACTCCCTATCTCAAGAAGGTGTATACTATCATGGGTTTGGCCAGGCGATTACAAGAGATACAAACGATGCTCTTATTCATCTATCGCCTTTTCTGTTTACAGGATAGGCCGATCTTTCAAGAATCACTTTTTTCCTCTCCCCGTTAGAGCGGGGGAGAGGTTTTTTTTTGAGATAAAGGTCCTTTTCGGACGTCGGTAGTAGTGTGTATAGAGGGAGCAATGTTGTAGGAGAAAGAGGAGTGATGACCTGTCAACCTGTCGTCATTCTATTAACAGCCCAGGAAAATGGGCAGAATTAATCCATCAGGAGGTATTATGAGCGTAAAAAATGTTGCTGCATACACTTCTTCTGCGGTTGAGGGCATTGGTAGAGATTTTTACGGCAAAGACATCGTTTCTCTGGCACAATTTGCGGCGGAGGATCTCTTTCTGGTCTTTGAGCTGTCCAGGCAGATGAAGCGAGTGGCATTGAGCGGTGAGTCATCCCAGATCCTGGCAGGGAAGATCATCTCGCTACTGTTTTTCGAGCCATCCAGTCGTACGTTCGGCTCATTTGCCAGTGCAGTGAAGCGCCTGGGTGGGCAGACCATAGACATACAGAACCCTGAAGCTGTCACCTCGGTCAAGAAGGGCGAGACGTTCGAGGATACTATTCAGGTTTTTGAGGCCTATTCGGACGCTATCATCTTGCGTCACCCACAGTCGGGAGCGGCTCAGCGGGCGGCGGTAACTGCTCAGTTTGTGCCAGTGATCAACGCGGGCGATGGTACGAACGAGCATCCTACGCAGACTTTACTCGACCTTTTTACTCTCTACGAACAGTTTGGACGGCTTGATCATCTCACAGGGTTGCTGGCGGGCGATGCGCTGAATAGTCGTACTATGCATTCGCTGATGCGTGGCCTTTCGCTTTTCGAGAAGAATACTCTCTATGTTCTGGCCCCGGATCGACTGCGTCTGACGCGCGATGATTTTGTGGATTTTCGCTCGCGTGGAATCGAACTGATCGAGATTGGGAGTGAGCGCGATATTCCTCGGGATTGCCATTTCTGGTATTGGACACGTATTCAGAAGGAGCGCTTCTCTTCTCAAGAAGAATACGAGGAAATAGTTGAGGAAAAATTTGTAGTAACGCCGGAACTGTTGACGCGCTACGCCAGTAAGGATATGATTTTAATGGACCCATTGCCGCGTGTTGGGACGATCGATCCAGCCGTGGATTCAGATAAGCGAGCGGTCTATCTGCGTTCGCAAATTCGGAATGGCCTCTATACCCGCATGGCGCTACTTGCGTTAGTGTTATCGCCGTATTCTCACACGGATTATAAAGGAATACAGGTCTAAACTTTATCGATCCTTGTCCCGTGACGAGAAGTAGATAAACGAATGGTAGAAAAGATTCGATCGATCTATCCATTGGAAGGCATGATGGAAAGTATGACAATATCTCACTCTGCATTGACCGTACCTGTCCAGACTCAGAAAAGTGTTCAGGACAGTATGCAACTGCTTGTACGACCGATTGTGCGTGGCACGCTCATTCTTGAGGATGGCACGCAATTTGAAGGGACGTCCTTTGGCTATGTTGGTCCTGTAGCGGGCGAGGTCGTTTTCTGCACTGGGATGGTTGGCTATCCTGAGGCAATCACCGATGCTTCTTACGCGGGCCAGATTTTGACGATGACGTACCCGATTATTGGGAACTACGGAGTGCCCGATGCCTCTTATTGGGAAGATGATCGTATTCATATTGCTGGCCTGATTGTTTCTAACTATATTGATACTCCGTCGCATGTACAAAGCACTATGAACCTGGGCGAGTGGCTACGGCGGGAGGGTATTCCGGCCCTGGAAGTGAAGGATACGCGTCGTTTGACTCAACACATTCGCACTTATGGTACATTGTTGGGAAAGATTGTCTTTGAGCAAGATATTCCTTTCTATGATCCAAATCTAGAAAATCAAGTGTCTCGCGTCTCCACCAAGGAGGTGTTGGTGCAGGGGTCAGGTGAGACGACGGTGGTATTGATCGATTGTGGTGCGAAACGCAATATTGCGCGTAGTTTGCTGGCTCGCGGTGTGCGGGTCATAACGGTGCCCTGGGATTATGACCTGTTTGGACCGGATTGCGATTTTACCTTTGATGCCATTTTTGTCTCAAATGGTCCAGGCGATCCCAGAATGTCGGAGAAAACGGTTCAGACATTGCGCACTGCTATGGAGCGTTGTGTTCCCACCATGGGGATCTGTCTGGGTCACCAGTTGCTCGCCCTGGCGGCGGGAGGAGAGACCTACAAGTTGAAGTTTGGTCATCGCAGTCAGAATCAGCCCTGTCTGTTGCAGGAGAGTAATCGCTGCTTTATCACTACTCAGAATCACGGTTTTGCGGTTGGGAAAATTCCTCCTGAGTTTCTCCCCTGGTTTGTGAACGCCAACGATGGTAGTAACGAGGGCATCCGTCATCCTGAACTGCCTTTCTTCTCAGTCCAGTTTCATCCTGAATCAATGCCGGGACCAACGGATACTGACTGGCTTTTTGATTACTTTTTAGCGCGGGTGAACCTGGAGAAGGGGAGGAAGAACTAGGTGGCAAAGGTACGGAAAGTGTTGGTGTTGGGGGCGGGCGCATTGAAGATTGGACAGGCCGGAGAGTTTGACTACTCCGGCTCTCAGGCCTTGAAGGCTCTCAAGGAGGAGGGTGTTTCAACTGTTCTGATAAATCCAAATATCGCGACCATTCAAACCTCTCAGTTTCTGGCTGATCAGGTTTACTTTTTCCCGATTACCCCCTTCTTTGTCGAAAAAATTATTGCCAAAGAGCGCCCTGACGGTATTCTACTCTCCTTCGGCGGCCAGACAGCCTTGAATTGTGGCATTGAGCTGTATAAGAGTGGTGCGCTGGAGAGATACAACGTGCAGATTCTTGGTACACCAATCTCGGCGATTATTCTCACCGAGGATCGTGAGGCATTCGCCACTCATCTGCGTAAAATCAATATTCCCACACCTCAAAGTCGGACCAGTGAGTCTCTGGAAGAGGCTCTGCTTATCGGCGCGGAGATTGGCTATCCTTTGATGGTGCGTGCAGGCTTTGCTCTGGGCGGTCAGGGTTCAGGTGTGGCGCATGACGAGAGTGAGTTGCGTCATATCGTGGGTGGTGCTCTGGCTTTCGCTCCTCAGGTGTTGATCGAACAGTATCTCCATCACTACAAAGAGGTGGAGTATGAAGTGGTGCGCGATCGGTTTGATAATTGCGTTACTGTCTGCAATATGGAGAATATGGACCCACTGGGCATTCATACGGGCGAATCTGTAGTGATTGCTCCGAGCCAGACCTTGACGAATAATGAGTATCATGAATTGCGTGCGGCCTCGCTTGAGATCGTACGCAGTCTGGGCATTGTTGGTGAATGCAATGTGCAGTATGCTCTGGATCCCCGCACCTCGCAGTATCTGGTGATCGAGGTGAATGCACGGCTCTCACGCAGTTCGGCCCTGGCCAGTAAAGCAACCGGCTATCCTCTGGCCTATGTGGCGGCAAAACTTGGCCTGGGCTATGCCCTCACGGAACTGAAAAATAAGGTAACCGGAGTCACTCAGGCTTGTTTTGAACCCAGTCTGGACTATGTGGTTGTCAAAATTCCGCGCTGGGACCTGGATAAATTCAAGGGGGCAGATCAGACTATCGGTACTGGTATGAAGTCGGTCGGAGAGGTTATGGGTATCGGTCGCACTTTTGAGGAGGCATATCAGAAGGCTATTCGTATGCTCGACCTGGGTTTTGAGGGCGCTACCTCGCTCGGTGCTTTTCATCAGCAGGATAGCGAAGAGGAGATCGTTCGACGCTATCTCTATACACCTACACCCAAGCGTATGTTTGCCCTGCCTGTCGCTATGCGTCACGACCTGACTCTTGAACAGATTCATGAGATCACTGGCATCGATGTCTGGTTTTTGCAGCGTATTCAGTATATTCAGCAGTGCGAGCAGGCTTTGCAGGTCGATCAGGATCTTTCATCAACTCGCCTGCTGGCTTTGAAACAACTGGGCATCGCAGATAAACGTCTCGGTGAACTGGTGGGAAAGACAGGTCTGGAGATTCGTGCACTACGTAAGCAACTAGGCATTCTTCCATCTATTCTCCAGATCGATACTCTGGCAGGTGAGTTTCCTTCGGATACAAATTATCTTTACATAACATACAATGCTCAGCACAATGATGTGCAGCCGTTGCTGCAAGAGGGTGTGGTTGTATTGGGTTCAGGTCCGTACCGTATTGGGTCTTCGGTTGAGTTTGACTGGACGAGCGTGAGTGCTGTGGAGGCGCTAAAGAAGTATCACAAGCATTCAATTGTGATCAATTGCAATCCTGAGACAGTTTCAACAGACTATGATACTTCTGACCGTCTTTACTTTGAGGAACTGACCTTTGAGCGCATTGCCGATATATGTGAGTTCGAGCATCCCTATGGGGTGATTGTCTCAGTTGGGGGTCAGACGCCCAATAATCGTGTGAAGGCGCTGCACAATTATGGGTTTCCCATTATGGGAACCAGTGCTGAGAGTATTGATGGTGCGGAGGATCGCCATAAGTTTTCCGGCTTGTTAGATCAGTTGGGTATTCGTCAGCCTGCATGGGCGTCGTTTACGGATTGGCAGGAGTTGCAGACCTTTGTGGCGCGTGTGGGATACCCTGTACTGGTACGTCCTTCCTATGTGCTTTCAGGCAGTGCCATGCGGGTATGCTACGATCAGGAGCAGTTGGAGAGGTACACTCGTGAGGCTGCTGAGCTTTCGCCTGAGTATCCAGTGACTGTCTCAAAGTTTTTTCAGCAGGTGAAAGAGATAGAACTGGATGCGGTGGCTCAGAAGGGTGAGGTGAAGGTCTTTGTGATCTCGGAGCATATTGAGAATGCCGGGGTCCATTCCGGTGATGCTACAATTGTGCTTCCACCACAGACGATTAACGAGGAGACGCGTGCGCGTATTGTGGAGGTGGGGAGATCCGTCGCTCAATCGCTAAAGATTACGGGACCGTTCAATATCCAGTTTCTGGCGAAGGAAAATCAGGTGTATGTGATTGAGGCCAATCTACGTGCCTCGCGCACGTTTCCATTTATCTCGAAGGTAACGGGGGTCAATCTGATCGAACTCTTCATTGATGCGCTTTTCCGTGAGGATCTGGAAACGGTGACTATTCCCGATCTGCCCTTTACGGCGGTGAAAGCGCCCCAGTTCTCGTTCTCTCGTCTGACCGGTGCCGATCCCATTCTGCATGTTGAGATGGCTTCGACCGGTGAGGTTGCCTGTTTCGGCGAAGATCTGGAGGAAGCGTATCTGAAGGCGATCCTCGCTACCGGTGGACGTATACCTCATAAGGGCATTTTCATCAGTCTTGGTGGGGATGATAAGAAGCGGCGTTTCATGGAAAGTGCTCATCTACTGGCTGCGCTTGGTTTGCCTATCTATGCCACGGCGGGAACGGGTCAGTTCTTGCGTGAACATGGGATTGAGACTACGACGCTCTATAAACTGCATGAGCAGAAAGAGCCGAATATTCTGACCTATTTCCACGATCATAAGGTTGATCTGGCAATTAACGTGATTGATAGCCATGTGACGCAAGAGGAGGACGACGGCTATGCTATGCGCCGCTATGCCATAGACCATAATATTCCTCTCTTTACGAAGATTAAGCAGGCGAGTCTTTTTGCCAGGGCTTTGACGGAGAAAGATCTGGCGACCATTCCGATCAAGTCCTGGAAGGAAT
>DAOTTL010000116.1:0-3946 GCA_034438135.1 Ktedonobacteraceae bacterium
GCCTGGCCCGACACCCCTCTCAAAGAGAAGGGGAGTGGGTCTATGCGCTTTCATGTAGAGATTTTTTCTCGCTTTTTCCTCTGTCGCCGCAGGCGACAGAGCATAAAAAGAGCAACTGGGGGGTGTTGTGGCGCGAATGGCCACAACACCCCCCAGTTGCTCTTTTTAAATGGGGCGGGGTGGCCTGCCAGGCCGATGCAGAAGATCGGCAAGAAACCTATACTTATAAGCGGGGCTATGCGCCCGCGAATCGCTTTCGCCAACAAAGTCTTCTTAAGAAGAAGTAAGGCTGGGTGCCGTCAGAGGTGAGAGAGAAGAAAAAGAAGAAGGATCGTCGATAGGTATTCAAATACGAAATCCAACCTATAAGCGGGTCATTTGCGTCAATATTCGTATGTATTTTGCGTATATCGTACAGAATAATTGCTCTATTGAGAGAATAGTGTGTATACTGGTAGCAGTGGTTTCGTTCGATAGCACAGATCTGGTCGCGACAACGTATGTGTTTCTTCATTTGAAAGGGGTTATGATGCTGCGAGAGCCTATAACTATTGATCAACGCCTGGTTGAGGAGATGATTACACGCGAAGAAGCCGAGTTTCGTAAACGTACACCTCGTTCGTATGAGATGCATGAACGAGGAAAGAAAAGCTTGCCTCTGGGGGTTGCCAGTTCCTTTCAGGCTGTTCCGCCTTATCCGCTGTTTATTCGTCGCGCGGAGGGGAGTTCGATCTGGGATCTGGACAATAATGAATATATAGACTTTCATATGGCCTTTGGAAGTTTGCTAGTGGGCCACTCCCACCCGATTCTGACTGAGGCTTTACGAAAGCAACTGGGCGATGGTCTGCTCTACTCTCTTCCCTGCGCGGATAATGTCTATGCTGCCGAGGAGCTGGTTCGTCGTTTTGCTCCCATGGAGCAGGTACGTTTCTGTAACTCGGGAACCGAGGCGACGATGGAAGCTGTGCGCCTGGCTCGTGCCTATACGGGGCGGAACAAGATTATCAAAATCGAGGGAACGTATCATGGTCATCACGATACAGTGATGATGAGTAACAAGCCTGCTCTTGCGAAGGCAGGTCCGGCTGAGCATCCAAATACTGTCCCTGCTACCAGAGGCATTCCCGATAGCGTGGTTAAAAATACAGTCATTGCTCCTTATAATAATGCCGAGGCGCTTGAGCAGATTTTGACCGAGCACGCGGGTGAGATAGCGGGTGTGATTATGGAGCCAGTGCTGATGAACGTTGGCGTTATGCTCCCTAAAGAGGACTATCTCTCACAGGTGCGCGAGATCACTCGTCGCCATGGTGCGCTTCTGATTTTTGACGAGGTGAAAACGGGTGTTACGGTTGCCCCTGGTGGGATCACTGAACTCTATCCGGTAGAGCCAGATCTGATCTGTCTGGCCAAGTCAATCGGCGGAGGTTCGCCTATTGGAGCCTTTGGTGGACGTGGAGACGTTATGGCGCAAATTTCCAGGGGCGAGGTGCTTCACATGGGGACATTCAATGGCAATCCGATTGCTATGACGTCCGCCCTGGTCTCATTAACACAACTCTTTACACCAGAGGCGCATGCTCATGCAAACGGACTCTCAACTCAACTGGCGCAGATCTATGCTGGTGTGATTGATGAGTTTGCATTGCCAATGTATATCTCGCAGATTGGTGCGAAGGGCTGCGCGATGTTTCGCGCTCAGCGGGCCTATAACTACCGCGATTGGCTGAGCGTTGATATGCGTGTTTCTTTCGCTTACTGGCTCTATCTGGCGAATCGTGGTATTCTTTTTCCTCCCGGTCTGGATGATCAGTGGACGATTTCGATTCAGCATACTCAGGAAGATATCGATCATCACGCTCATGTTTTCCAGCAGTTTGCGCGAGAGTTGTTGCGCTAAGCGTGTCTATAAGTTATCCCTCATTTTTCTGCGGCTTGTAAATCCGGCCCCTCCATCGAGAAAGAGCAAGAATTCTTGCTCTTTCTCGAAAAACCCTGCCTTGTCTCTAGACTGAATGACCTGATTTTGCTATACTCGCTCAAGAAAGGGGTTCTTTTGCGTTTCTCTACAGGAGAGAATAACAAGTAATATCCTCTTTTTTATGTGTACGCAGATTTTTGCAGAATAGCGAAATAAGATGATGAAAAATCAAAGTATAGAACAGCATGCCTCAGAGGGCGCGTATCCTTCCTCGGCTGGCGGAGATCAGTCCATAGTTATGCCGATTCAGCCGATGAATGTGTCTGAACCATTCACTGAAATGTCTCCAGTGACTTCTCCGGTTGCAGATGAAAACGTGAACGAGTCGGGCGCAAACCCGAATATCTCTGTGAGAAAAATACATATGCTTCCACCTCTCCCACCTTCCAGCTACTTGCAGCGACTTTCTTCTTTCTGGCATGATCGTTTGATCGAGGCTGGCCTGATTCTCTCGATGGGGTTATATTATGCCGTTGGGAATCCTAATCTGGGAGCGCAGAGTTTTTTGCATCTTCCCCCCTATTTATATTCTCTGCCATTTTTAGGCATTTTTGCCGTTCTGGCATGGTATCGTCTCTCTTTTGCCATAGCTCTTTTACCTCTGGCGCTTCCCTATTACTATATACAAAAGACCGTCTTTAGCGATGGCTCCCGGTCATACAATTTTAGCCTGGTCGAAATTACTCTGGCTGTATGTGTCGTGATTGCTGCTGTGCAATTGGTGATACAGCGTAGAAAATGGAGGTATCTGCTCTCCTGGCAAGAGTTACGCGATCTTTTTGGACCATTTGCGATTCCTATTCTGCTGTTTTTTGCGGCTGCTCTTTTCTCAATTGTGGTCGCGCTTTCACGTTCAGCAGCTTTAGGAGCTTTTCGTAAAGAAGTGTTTGATCCATTGCTCTTTGTTCTGCTAGCCTTTTGTTGTCTACGTTCAGTCCAGGATGTGAAGCGTCTGCTGGGGGCCTTTTTGGGTTCCGCGCTCGTGGTTGCTGTACTTGGTCTGGCTCAGTATTTCTTCTTTTCAGGGCAACTGCAAATTTCACCGGGTGGTGATCGGGTGCATGCAATGTATGGGAGTGCCAATAGCATTGGTCTCTTTTTTGACTATGTGTTGCCGCTTGGTTTTGCTCTCTTTATTTATCAGATTGCTCGTATTACGCGCTTGCCAGGTTTGTTGAGGAACTGTCTGCTTTTGATCATAGCGTTCATTCCGTTGGTTGGGGTGCTTATCCTGAGCCAGTCTCTGGGAACGGCTCTGGCTCTACCTGTTGCCCTGGTATTTATCATCGTTCTGTCTGTTCGCAAGAGTCGGGCCTTTTGGATAGGTGCAGGTGCTTTTTGTGCGCTGATGATTGTTGGGGGGTTGCTTTTTCATACTTCTCTGACACATTTTCTTGAAAACTGGCATGAGAACGGTAATGGGGTTAGCACTACGACCAAGCGTTATTACCTCTGGCTAACTGCCTGGAATATGATTCGTCACTATCCCATCTTTGGGGTGGGACTGGATAACTGGCTCTGTCACTACAGCTATAATTCTGTTTGTCCAGCGTCGCTTAAGATTAAAGAGCATTTTCAGATCATCTTTGTGCCTGGCTCGCATAATACTAAAGGTACCGGTCTGGGCGAGGAGAATACTCTCTCCCATCCACACGATGTCTTTTTGCATGTGTGGGTGAGCATCGGTATCTTTGGTCTTCTGGCCTTTGTCGCAATCCTGGCTCTCTTCTACTGGCTAATGGCGCGGGTTTTGAGAACCGTTAGTTCATCCATTCAACCAGAGGTGGGTTCGCTGGAATGGCTGGTTGTGGGTGTGGGTGGTGCGCTCCTGGCAGCTATGTGTCAGGGTTTGATCGATAGTGCTTTTCTAGAGCAGGATCTGGCCTTCTGTTTCTGGATGCTGGTGAGCGTGCTCTTAATGTTGCGCGTTTTAAGTGGCACCCCCTTGCGTAGATTGCCAGC
>DAOTTL010000117.1:0-2167 GCA_034438135.1 Ktedonobacteraceae bacterium
CCTGGCAAGAAATGGCCCAGTTTATCGCTGTTCAGAAGTTGGTCTCGTCTGGAATAGATGTAACTAAAGCGTTTATCAACTAGTGACCTTCTGGATAGTTTGAGGCTCTGACATGCTTGTGAGGCTTTTACTTCACAAAAAATGCCAGAGCTTTAAATTGAGGTGCGAACAAACTATGATTCCTCCCACCATGGAAAATTATTTTTCTGCCAGTACCGGGGCCAGCGCGGCATTGGTTGGGTTGATCTTTGTCGCTATTTCGTTGTGGCCAAAAGAGAAAATTGCAGCCGCCTCTGCGACCTGGCGAGCTATCGCTGGAGGTTCTTTTATGGCCTTCGTCAATGCCTTTCTGGTGTCTATCAGCGCTCTCAACCCGGGCTTAAATCTCGGATGGTCTGTGCTCACGCTCAGTCTGATTGCCGTCAGTAATACCCTCTGGCGCGGTTTTCCACTGCTCAGACGAAGCCCTAACTGGAAAGAGAATCTTACTACCATCATAGGAAACCGTTTGATAATCTTTGCTGGTCTCATTGCGTATATAAGTGAAGGTTATTTTGGAGTACGTCTGCTTCTGGCTCCCAGCGAGACATTTGCTATTGAGGGTATTGCCATTAACCTGATATTGATTTATGCCATTGGTCTGGTGCACGCCTGGGAATTGCTTGGTATTGAACAGGTTGGTTTACGGAAATGGCTGAGTCCGACTCAATCTACTGTACTTTTGGCTGTCAGAGATGAGGATCGCGTGGAAGACGAGCCAGATTCGCTCGCGCAAGAATGAGAGCGAGCTTCATCGGGACAAAAGAGAGAGCACTGCGCTAGTAAGGCAGTGCTCTCTCTTCTGAGAATTATGGCTTTATAAGACAGGGAGAGAGGTCTGGCAGCCCAAGAAAAAACAAGTACCAGAGAGAGAGAGGTCTATCAGGACTCTCCCTGACCCTGACCCTGTTTGCTGCGCAAATATTCCGCGCAAGCTTGATAGGTGTCTTCAGGGATCAGGCCGCGTGACATATAGTGGTTCAACATCACGTCTAGCTTCAGGATACTGATCAGGTTGTATCCCTGGTGGCGCAGACGTTCGGTTGCGCCGTGTTCGCGGTCAACCAGTACAATGACGTCTTTGACTTTGACTTCATTCTCTTCAAGAAGCTTCGCTGTTTCCAGTACACTGCTGCCCCGCGTGATGAGGTCGTCGATAATAAGTGCGGTGTTACCAGGAGTAAAACGTCCCTCAATGCCGCGCTTCCCCGTCCCTTCCGGGTGAGTACGGGCATAGATCATGGGGATATTGGTCTCTAGCGAGTAGGCTGAGGCCAGTAAAAGACCCCCAACAGGTACGCCCGCTACTACTGCGAAGGGGTGAACCCGTGGGCGGCGCAGGGATTGCGCCAGGTCGATTTCTTGTTGCATGAGTTTACTTGCAACTCGTAATGCAGTTGGGTTGCTGATCAAAACTTTCGGATTCACAAAAACTGGGGAACTGACCGTAGACTCGCTCACGGTGAAGTTCCCAAATTTGACCCCCTCAAGCTCGAAGAGCGTTTGCGCTAACCAGAGATTATCCAGTGTCTGCTCTTTAGCCACCTCTCAGCATCCTTTCTCTAACAGCAATATAGGTTGGTTTTTATTTTACCAAGTATAACATATTGCGTTTTCCCGTCAATAAGGGATTTGGCTACCGCCAGGGTTTCTGTTAGTCAAGTCCCAGGAGAGAAAGATGCCCGGTGGCGCTGCCACCGGGCATCTTTCTCCTGGGCCATTGAATTCTCCGAAAGCCAGAGGCTTTCGGCCCCCTTACACGTAGAGGTTGCTTGCCGATCTGCTGCGTCGGCCTGGCAGGCCACCCCACCCATGTAAAAAAGAGCAACTGGTGTGGAGTGTGGCGCATTCGCGCCACACTCCACACCAGTTGCTCTTTTTGTCCTCTGTCGCCTCTGGCGACAGAGGGAAAAGCGAGAAGAAACCTCTCCTTGTAAGCATCTGTCCCCCCCCCTTGTAGATCGTCTGAGAGCAATCTTGCACAGTTAGCTCTCGAACTCCTCAGGTTTTTATGCGTCTGCCTGGACCATACATGCTCTTTGGCCCTCACGTATGGAGTGTCCACGCTCGAACCATAGGAATCTTATTCCTATGATTATTGCCCATCTTGTCCTTTGATTCCTTTTAA
>DAOTTL010000118.1:0-8230 GCA_034438135.1 Ktedonobacteraceae bacterium
TGGCATGTTTTGCGGGGCGGAAGCCCCGCAAAACATGCCATCTCCTCTTTTTTAAATGGGGTGAGGTGGCCTGTCAGGCCGATGCATAATATCAACAAACCACTATGTTCTTGTGGGGCGATCGTACGCTCCACAAGAACATAGGTTCCCTATGGTATAATCTTGAGAGAATTTTTCGCAGGAAAAGCAGATAAGTGGGAGAAATATGCGAATTAGTGAACCGGCTGAATATGGAATCTTGGGACTCCTTCTAGAGAATGAGATGCACGGCTATGAAATGTTTCAACGGTTCCAGAGTGGAGTATTAGGGCAAATCGTACATATAGAGATGAGCCAGCTCTACGCTTTTCTAAAAAAGCTTGAGCGACTGGCCCTGGTTGAAGCTGATCTGGAACAGCAGGGAGTACGTCCGCCACGAAAAATGTATCGCTTGACTCCTAAGGGACTCGTAACTTTCCAACAATGGCTGATTGAGACCGTAGAGAGGCCACGCGATATACGTATCTTTTTTCTCCTTAAGCTCTGTTTTGTCCAACAGCACTTTCCTGAAAAACTTGCACCTGTAATCGAGCAACAGATTGTAACCTGTGAGCGCTTTCTTGCCAGCTTAAAGAGCCAGCAACGCAGTTCGAGAAGCATTCTTGATCCAGAAACCTTCGATCAGATTATCCTGAGCAGTCGGATCTACCAGACGGACGCTCTATTGGAATGGCTGCACGAACTACAGGGAGAGTTTGCACAAAGTTATTAGCTATGCTACTATCTATCAAACGGAAATTGCAGGGTGCTTCAGGCAATTTTGAAAGGATCGTGCGCACTTTGTTCGCGTAAAGTTCTCTATTGCCATACACGTTTGTTTTCATACAACGAGGTTGAGCATGTATCTCTCATCAATAGCCGCAACGACCGCCCCCAATGGCACTGCGGCCTTATCACAAGACCTATTTATCGCTGGGATGAGCCTGATCGCCATTATGACTCTGGTATATCTCTCGTATACTATTGGTTCAGCTCGTCTGGCAAACAAGCTGGCACTTGAAAAACTTGTCAGTCGGAAAAGTAGTAAGAAAGCGAACAACAGTCAGGGGGCGGTAGCCTCCGAGGATGGAAGCGTGGCCACGCTGGTCGCCAGCGAGGTTATTCTCCAGGAGCAGCCGGACGGAGAGGAGCCGATAGCTCTTAACAGTCGCCTGATCACTATTGGGCGTATTGGCTCGGTGCTAGGCTGGTTGACTGTTCTGGTAATGATAGCTGGACTTGCCTTGCGTGCAGTGGTTGAGCAGCATGCTCCCTGGAGCGATCTCTATGAATTCAGCTTAAGTTTTACCACGGCCCTGCTCTTCTGCTATCTCATTTTCGAGGCCCGTTTCCATGAACGCGTGCGTGCGTGGGGTCTTTATATCTGTGCAATAGCTGTCCTGACTCTGGCCATAGCCGTCTATATGGGCGTCACCTATAACATGATCAATGACTCGCAGGCGCTCATTCCTGCTTTACAGGATATGCCCATTCTCACCGTTCATGTTGGCGTGGCTATTTTCGCCTACTCGCTCTTCTGCGTCGCCTTTGGTGCTGGCCTGATCATCCTGGTTCAGGGAGGCGAGGGTCAGCGCTACCGCTGGCTACCTTCGGCTGAAGCTGCGGACTCTCTGGGATATAAGGCTGTTATTGCAGGCTTCCCATTGCTAGCATTAACGCTGATCCTGGGTGCTTACTGGGCCAACTATGCCTGGGGTCATTACTGGAATTGGGACCCCAAAGAGACTTCTGCGCTTGTAACCTGGCTGATCTATGCAGTCTATCTCCACGCTCGCGGTATCCGTGGCTGGCGTGGCAAACGCATCGGCTGGTTACTCGCTCTGGGCTTTGCTGCAACGCTGTTTACCTACTACGGCGTCAGTTTCCTCGTTCCAAGCCTTCACAGCTACGCAACCCCTCAATAAACTTTTTGCAGATATTGTCAGGTCACTGCGCAGCAGTGGCCAGACCTCTCCCCAAGGGGAACAAGATGGATGAAGGCAGCGCGACCGCGCTGCCTCCATCCATTTACAAAGGGTGGGTGGGCGGAGAGAAAAGCGACGTTTGAGAAACCCTGAAATCTTTTCTGCTCAATTGTAAAAAGATCCATCAGCGTGTATAATAAAGAGAAAGCAATCTATATGTCATTGCCCGTTTTTGCATCGATACGTGCAGAAATTCACAGGAGAGCAAGGTAGTTTTGTGCAAGTGAGAGGAAAACAGCGTGCTTAGGTTTTTGACTCGTCTCGTGATTATACTGGTCATTATTGGCGCTATTATCTGGTTCTTTGCACCGAGCATTATCAATGGCGCGGCTAACTCTGTGATTGGCTCAGGTAACTCAGCAGTAAAGGGGCTTGCACAGTTTGTGCCGACTACTACCACTGTTAAGAATAATGCTACTGTTTCAAATGGTGAACTGCAAGTAAAGGTTGACAATTTGCTTTCGACCACTCCTTACGAAGTGACCCTTGACATGGGACAGTGTGGAACGATTGCGAAAGATCTCGGCAAAGTAGTCACCGATAGGGGTGGTAGCTTTTACATTGAGTTTCCTTTATCTAAACTCAACACAAATAGTACCTGGTATGTTGATGTTCATAAGCAAGGAGTCAATGGCGTTAGCGTGGCCTGTGGACTACTAGAAAATAATCAGACGGCCAGTTCCCAGGTGATCACCTCATCTCCACAATCCCCGGCTATCTTCGGAAATACAAGTAACCAGTCTACAGCCCTTCCCAATACGGGGGCAGATCCAGGCAATGGTCAGAGCTACGACAATAATCAGTATCCCCGCAAATATTGATTGTAGACAGCGTCTCAGGGCTTTTTTAGCGATGCATAATAAGCACCTTGAAGTTTCCCATGCCGAAAGGATCGCTCAGGATCGCCGCTTTCTGACGCAGGTTGTACCATCCAAGCAGTGCGACCTGACCCTGATCGCTGCCACGTGCGCTGTCAGCCATGGCAAATTCTCGTGTGCGCCGACTCGCCAGTTCAGCGGACAGTCCACAATCCTCCAACCACCGGCTCTGAGCCGTGTACCTGTGGAGGCGCAGTCCCAGTTCGCGTCCCTTCTCAATAAGCGTACTGAAGTTCACATGCGCGGTGATATCTTGCTCGCCAGGCAAGCGGAGCGGAAGCTCATTGGCCTGATGTTGATAATAGCAGAGTAAGGTACCACGACGACGATCGCGGATATAGAGTTTTCGGGCCTTGTCGCCATAGTCGATGGTTAGCAGAAAGCCATGAGGGCGCAATAGTTGTAGGCTCTGTTCCATCCAATGCGCGGCATCCAGATTGATTTCAGCTCTCCAACCCGTTGGGAAAGTACTCCAGGGGACATGAGCTCTCTCCAGAACAGCCAGGAGTTCTGGTTCAGAAAGCGGGGCCAGAATCTCGTTCAGGTGGTTGTCATGTACATCGACATAGACCTCGTACAGGTTTCCCTCGTGGACTTCAATCAGGTGTACAGGAAAGGCATCCACCAGTTCATTGGAGAACAAGACATGGAACGTTTCTTGTGCAGAATTCACCAGACTGTTCTGTCCATAGCGAATATCGCTTGTCTGATAGGACAGAGCCTGTCCAAATGCTGCTGACTCGGTCTCGGCCCATGTCCGTATGCCTTCGGACAACTGGCCTCGTCCAGCTCCTTGTTCGAGTACTCGAAACGGATGCGGTCGTTTCAGCTTTTCCCAGAATTGCAAGAGTTGACGACCCAGACAGTGAGCAAATAGTTGCGAGATATCGCTACTGGTAAAATAATCTCCCTCCCAACCCATTCGAGAAGGACCGCTCACATAGTAGCCATAGCCAGGTTCATAGAGAGCCATACGCATATATTCGGCAAACGTCAGTGGTCCCTCGTGCACGATGCGTTCAACGATTAACTGCTGCAAGGGAGAAGAGAATGCTTGCGACCCCACCGATACTACCTCTTTTCGCTAAAGTCAAAATTTCAACTGCCAAACTGTACCACGAGAAGGTCAAGGGCCATCTCAGGAGTAAACCGACTGCGCTTGAGCGCGGCATCTGTCTCCAGCAATTGGCGGTAGGTATTCTCAAGCTGCACCGCACTGAACTTATTGACATTGCGCAGGGCTTTCTCAACTACAAAGGGAGGAGAGCCAATGGCGGCAGCTATTTGCGTGGCTCTCAAGCCGCTGGCAGCCATTTCCTTCACTAGCAGCAGGTTACGTACCTGCGAAGTGATTGTAGGCAGGAGCGCCAGCGGATGAAGACCATCAGCCAGCAGATCGTGGAGAAGATTGAGCGCGGCAGTACGATTGCGCTGCGCCAGAGCATCAGTCAGGTCAAAGATACGTGACTCCTGTACCTCCGCTGAAAGCAACTTCACATGGCTTGCCTCGATAGTCTCTCCCGGTCCAACATATGTGGCCAGTTTGTTCAGTTCATTGGCGAGCAGACGCAACTGATTGCCGATAAAGGTTGCCAGCAGTGATACCGCTTCCCCTGTGATTTTAGATCCGTGCTCCTGGGCACGTTTTTTTATCCAGCTCTCCAGCGCAGCCCCTTTGGGGAGGGTAGAGAGTATCACCTGGCCGTGCTCCTGGCCAGCTTTTAATAGAGAACTGCTCGCGGGGAGTTCTTCTTCTACCAACACAATGAACACCGTTGATGTGGGCATATCAGCGGTAGCCTCGGCCAATCCCTTCTCAAAAGAAGCGCGTGACTCTGAACCGCCCTTGCCGCCCTTTTTCTTCCGTCCCTTTGCGTCAGCGGCTGCGGTTACTGTACCGGAATTGTTCTCGGAAGCGGCAGAAGAAGAAGCGTCCTCGCCACGACGCTTTTTTGGTAGACCTTCAAGAATAACCAGTCGTTGATCAGTGAGAAAGGGAAACGTATTACAAGTAGCGGTGATAGTCGCCAGAGAGACCTCACCGCCGAAGTAGTGATCCTGATTATAGTCGAAATGACCCTGTACGCGAAGCTTTTTCAGTTGCTCGTGACACGTAAACTCGTCATTGCCATGTAGCAGATAAAACATGAACGTCCTGTAGGGTTCGCTGTCTTACGCAAGGACTACTCGTGAGAACCGGCAGTCGAAACCCGGCGGTAATCGCGACGTGTGGCCCGTGCAATGAGCAGATCGAAGCCAATGCCGAAAGAGATAGATGCGGCTGAACAAAAGAGCAAACTGCCAAAGAAGACCGGTCCACCGCTTGCACCAGGAAGAACGGTATCGTAGATCAAAGTGCCTGCCCAGCCGAGAATGAACAAGAATGCAACTATACCGCCAATAAACGCACCGACAGTTACCATAGCACGATTGCGTACTCCGCTCATCCAGAAAGAGAGGAAAAGTCCCGTAGGGAGCGCGACAACGAGTCCGAAGAGTGCACCCCAGAAGACCCCTGCCGGGTCTATCCACTGTAATTCAGGGCCGCCCATATATTTTGCCTCCAAGATAGATATTTTTCAAGGATAGGATGGGCACCTTGCTATTTAAAATGGGTGCCCTTTTCAATTATACGGCAACGCTTGCGTTTTGAGAAGAGCATAGATAGATGGGGAGAGAGAAACTGAAGAGATAGATCATCTTACTAACGTTAGACAGGGGGGATGCTTGCAGTAATTCATTCAACCGGGAAGTTGAATGAATGGCTTTTACTGCAAAAGCGTTACATCACAGCTTCAAGTAAAGATTCTGGCAGCATCTCGCTCAAGGGGACTCTCTTTGCTTCGACCAGACGGTTATCGGCATCGACAAACGCAAGTTGTGGTGTCAACTGGCGGATCTCCTGCTCATCGAAATCGGCATAGCTGATAATAATCACAATATCGCCGGGAGCGTTGAGGCGAGCGGCTGCGACATTCAGACAGATCACGCCGGAACCACGTGCGCCAGCGATAGTATAGGTTTCCAGGCGAGAACCATTATTAATGTTCACAACCTGTACCTTCTCATAAGGGTAAATGTTCGCGGCATCTAACAGATCCTGATCAATTGTAATGCTACCGATATAGTTTAGATCCGCCTGTGTCACAGTTGCCCGATGAATTTTCCCTTTGCACATTGTACGAAGCATGATCTCTGTCCCTTTCAAAAACATACAAAATTCTTTTTATCCTGATATCCGTGGACCTCTTAAAACAAGCAACCTATTTGCTCTCACTGGTAAGAACGACGATACCCTTGTGTTAGCAACATGGACCGGACAATTTTGGGACATCCCCAATCCATTTTCCTTACGAGAAAAATCCAATAGAGAAAAATCCAAAGGTCCGTCGAGGATCGTCCTCTTTTCTTCTCTTCTCCTTGCTTACACTTAGTATACCTGCCTTTACCAATTATTTGCCAGACCCCTCCCTGTGAGAAAGAAGAAGGGTTGATCTTTTGTGATATGAGTCATCCCTCACTTTTCTGCGGCTTGCAAAGCCGCTCCTCCCCCTATAAAAGGAAGATATGGATGAGTTTGCACGCAGCGAAGCTGCGTGCAAACTCATCCATATCTTCCTGAAAATCTGGCGGCGTAGCCGCCAGCAAGAGGGTTTGCCCATTTTACAAAAATGAGGGATGACTCATATAAGAAAAGGGGGCGGGGTAGCCTGCATAGCAGGCTCAAAGCCTTTTGCCCTGCTTTTGCAAAAGCAGAGATGACTCATACTTAAGCATCTTTCAGACGAGCCAGAATAGCGAGAGCGTATACATCTTCGATGCTTTGACCATCGTACATCTGCTCCTTCAGCATGAGACGATAGTGACACTGCCAACGACGAGCTGGCCAGGGAGCAAGCTTGAAAAGCGTATAGGTTTCTACGTGCTGCTCCAGGGTCTGTCGCAAATCAATCTCATTTCTGGCCGTAATGCCCTGGAGTTGGAGTTGTTCCTGTAGATCCGTCTTTAGCACTTTTCGAGACTTTTCTGCATCAACTCGCGCACCTTCTCGTCACTCAGTTCTTCCCAATTAGTACCCAGAAGCTGGCGGGGCATGACCTCGAAAGGACCCGTCCAGCCTTTCGCATGCATCTCAATCCAATCCAAAACCTCATAAGACTTCTGCCGTGATTCTGCCACAATGGGGTACTTCAATGCGGCTCGCTCGTAGACTTCCTGGTCCTTCGTAAAGACGCTGCCATCAGCACGAATGACGACATCGACATAGAGATCGGTATAGACTACATCCTGCGTCTGACTTGTATATGCAGGAGCGGGCAGCGTAACATCGCAATAGCCCCAGCTAAATTTACCATCTTCAGTATAACTTATATGGATGGCAAACCACTCATGCGGCCAGATATAGGTCAGTGTATGAGAATCAGCATAGAAAAAATCTGGTTTCCAGTGGTGCGGTTTCCAATGTTTCTTTGTTCCCAGAGGTGTCCAGATGCAAATGTATTCATCACTGACAGGTAGTTGGAAACCCTGCCAACTGGCCCATGGATCACCACTGACCAGCATTTTAGAAATTGTGGCTTCTAATAACATATTCTGTCCCTCTTTGTACTGCTTTTCTCATACTTCGCGCATCTCTGTGACAGAGCGGCGATGTTCAAGTGCACGAGTATAGTACTCCTGGGCACTTATAGGGAAATGAGCCAGTTCATCGTCAGTGAGATTGCGCAAAACCTTTGCTGGCACGCCCATGGCCAGGACACCTGAAGGTATCTGTTTACGTTCAGAGATCAGTGCACAGGCTCCCACTAGAGTATTAGACCCTATTTTAGAGAGATTAAGAACTACCGCTTGCAAACCTATCAGAACGCGATCGCTCACCGTCGCTCCGTGGATCACCGCACCGTGGCCGATAGTACACTCATCCCCAATAGTCAGAGGCATGTCCGGATCTACGTGTAACGTGCAGTTGTCCTGAATATTTGTCTTGTGCCCAATAAGAATAGCTGCGCTATCGCCTCGCAGTACCGTATTGTACCAGATACTTGCTCCGCTATGAATGGTGACGTTGCCAATGATAAACGCCCCGGGGGCAATAAAAACATCATCTTCGATAGTTGGCCAGATTCCCTTAAAGGGTAAAATAGGCATAGGTTCCTCCTGATCACTTTTAGTGGCAAATGTATCTTTGCGCTCACCCCGCAATGCATGGCGGATCTCAGTTCGAGGTTAAAAAGTTATGAGTCATCCCGAACTTTGAGACCGTTGGCGAACTCCTTTTTCAAGCTCGCCTTGAAGGAGGGAGTGTGCTCGCTCTCTCCTCGGCAGAAGGGTTCGCCAACGGTATCTACC
>DAOTTL010000119.1:0-3502 GCA_034438135.1 Ktedonobacteraceae bacterium
GTGCCGCTAACTCCATCCTGTTTCCTGTACCAATCTCTCCATCCACTCTTCCTGGCCGCCGATTGTTTCCTCGAAGCATTATTGTAAAAAAACAGATCACAGAAGGAGATAAGAGCAATGACCCTGGGACTCCCCGACTTTTTTCAGTATAACCTCTGGGCAAACCTGCGTTTGCTCGACGCGTGTGCCCACCTGTCCGATGCACAATTGGACGCCACTATAGTGGGAACATTTGGCAGCGTGCGAGAGATCCTTATGCACCTGTTCGCTTCCGAAGAAGGGTATGTACGGTCCTTTACTGGCAAAACCCCTCTCCCGCCGCTGAAAGAGATCACCACCTTTGTTGGTTTCGACGAGCTGCGGCGACGGGCAGAGCATTCAGGCCAAGAACTGATCGCTATCGCGGAGCAGAGGGACCTGAGTCCGATCTTCCATCTTGACGGAGGAACCTACGATGCTCAGGCCGTTATCGTGGTGATCCAGGCCATCAACCACGCCATCGATCATCGATCGCAGATATCCACGCTGCTAACTCAGCAGGATATCGAGCCGCCCGAACTCGATGCCTGGGCTTATAATGATGCCCTACGTGAGGGGTTATAAGCGTGGCTGTTTAGTAGCCAGGTCAACAAGTGGACAGTCCAGGCAGAGCCGAACAAGCTGAACGACAGGGTGACGCAAAGAGAAAAGGTGACGCAAGCGAGTGCGAGAGGGCATTTTGCGTCACTCGCTTGCGGTGGCTCTGCAAGCCGCACCAAGAGGATCGTGTGGCGCAAATGACACAAAACGCAAATGTTTCTATTCCTTTCTCTTTTCTTTCTTCTTTCTTTTTTTAGTATAGACTCTAAAAAGAAGGGGCCATTTTGCGTCATTTGCGTCACCTCATGCCCTCCCACCTGCTGTGAAGTGGTCTCATCCAGGTGACGCAAATAATAGCAGGGGTTATTTTTGCGTCATTTTGGCGCTTTTGCGTCACCTTTTTGGGTCGCTTTGCGTCACCTTTTGGGTCTATGGGGTCATTTTTGGGTAGAAAAAGCCTCGTTTTTGGCCAAAAGTACAGTGTTTTTGGGACAAATTGCAGCACTTTTGGGGCCAATTATTGCACTTTTAATAGATACTCGGATGACCTTAAATTTGAGCAGTCTCTCTCTCACAAGAACTTGACAAACGGAACGTCGTTCCGTATACTATTACCGGAGCACTTCTCCGATAGTAGTATAGCACGGAGGAACACAATCATATGAACGAATCAGACATGGCGATGACGGACGTGGCCAGGAGTGTGCACACTCCTGGACCGCGTTTTGGGATTGCGACGGCCCAATCGCAGGTCAGTTATAGCGACGTTCTGCGGGTTTGGCGAGAGGCGGACACAATCCCAGAGATCGAGCATGCATGGCTGTTCGATCACCTCATGCCAATCTTTGGCGACCCGAACGGACCAACCTTCGAAGGTTGGACACTGCTCTCAGCTCTTGCCGCACAAACCGAGCGACTGCGCCTCGGGCTGCTCGTGACCAGCAACCGCTTCCGACCGCCCGCGATGCTGGCTAAGATTGCTGCGACCGTCGATGTCGTCTCCGGTGGGCGGCTTGACTTTGGCATCGGCGCAGGCTCACGACCAGGCCACCCTGTTGCCCGGCGTGAGTACGAGGCACACGGCCTGCCCTTCCACGACTCCGCCTACGCGGTCGGAAGCCTCGCCGAAGCGTGTACGGTCATCCGGCGCTTGTGGACCGAGGCCGAGCCGTTCGACTTCGACGGCACCTACCTCCACCTCACCGGAGCGTTCTGCAACCCTAAACCCGTCCAGCGACCTCGTCCGCCGATCATGATTGGAGGACGCTCTACCGCGACGCTGCGTGTGGTCGCCGAGCATGCCGACCTGTGGAACATCCCCGGCGGCGACATCGATGATGCCATTCAGCGAAGCGTTCTCCTGGATCACTTCTGCGCCGAGATAGGTCGCGACCCCGCTGCGATCACCCGATCCATCTACCTGCCGGTCTCCTACGACCACCCCGGCAACACCCGGGACTCGATCGCTGAAGCCATTGACGCCGGCTTCCAGCACATCGTCCTGGGATTGTCCGCTCCATATCCCGAAAACGTTGTACGATGGGTCACCAACGAGCTTATCAACAAGTCGGCATAGATCCTGGATGAGCGGTGTTGCTGAGTGGGTGAGCGTGCCACAACGCCGAGATGCACGGGAGCAATCTACATAATGGTATACCATGGAGGAATACAATCTATGAACAAATCAGACATGGCAATGACGGACGTGGCCATCAGTGCGCCCACTCCGGTAGTCTCTGTCAGCTCCAGGGCGTGCGGTGGATTTGCAGTTGAGGGGACTGGTTGGCGCGAGGCAGCAACAGATTCGCGGGTGTTTGAACCGCGTCAGGTTGATTGGTGAGTGGGAGATCTATCCAGGCCAGCTTTTGCAGGCTATTGTCTGGCGTATCGTCATACATGTGTCGCAACCTGTCCAGCATCGCCTGCACACCTTATCCTAAAACGTTCAGGATCACATTGGGGCTGTATCATTATCTACGGTGTAAACGATCTGGTAAGCCTGATTTAGCGCTCCCCCGTTCAGTCCTGACTTGAAAGGGGAGCGTGGTACAGGTTGAGCAGGTCTATATGCAGATGAATCTCGCACACGATGCGCGGGTATTGCGATATGGTATCGGGTGTGTTCAGGTCGATTGATCGCGTAAGGCACCCAGTTCGGGATCGCTCTTTGAGCGCTCTTTGAGACCGGGGGCGAGTATCAACGCTTCTTGTAAGAGTGTGGTAGCTTTCTCTAACTGGTTCTGCTGCGCGTAGAAGCAGGCCAGATTGTAGAGGAAACTCCCTTTCACCCATACTGGCACCTCAGCCTGAATGACTCTATTGACACAAACCTCACGGATCTGGATTGCCCGTGGCAGGTCGTGATGGTCGAAATAATACTGTGCGCGATGCTCCTCGTTGTGCTCATAGCAACTGCCGAGGAAGGCTGTATACAGCGGCCTTTCCCCGGAAATCGAGGTAAAGCGCCTGGTGTCCGTCAGATCTTCCTCGCCGAGTTGCTCAATCAACGTGATGAGTTCGGCATAGACCTGCTCATATTCAGCGTGAATAGCGGACCAGGGACGAGTCCTGTGCTTCTCAAAAACCATTGAGTTGAGATCTTCCTCGATCTGAGTGCTCGGTGGTAACTCCTGATGCTGTAGAATGGCAGTTAAATTCAGGACAAGGTCTTGCTGCCAGAACGTCATATGCGCCACGTGATCTTTGGCCGACCAGTGCTCAGGCGTCCCAATGGCAGTGCGTTCGCTCTCGTTCAACTCCTGCAAAAAAGCTTCTGTATCCAGATGTTCCTGCTGCAAGAGTTCGAGGACAAGGGCCTTAAAAGGCAGTGCGGTCATTGAAGTGCTCTTTCCTATTTGGCAACGACAACTGTTCTCCTGAGAGTATCTCACGACAAGCGGTCATATCTAACCCTCATTTGCGC
>DAOTTL010000120.1:0-7642 GCA_034438135.1 Ktedonobacteraceae bacterium
ACTGACCATAGCCCCGTTGATCTTTCTTCTCTTCCGGTACATTCAACACGTGAGCAATTGCCGTACACATAAAACAACTGGCTTTGTGGCCATCACACCTGATGGTACTTTGTTGCACAATTATATCAAAAACAGCTATTTTTGCTTGTTGATGCATCTCCTCAGTAAAATGTTCTCCGCCTTCAAGAAAGATATCTGCGAATTGTTTAAGTTTCTCTTCATGAGTGTCTATGGTGCTTAAAAGAGCATTGTACGCACCGCTTTCAGCATGTAGTGCATCGCTGCCTGATGCCCCCTGAATATCTCCAAACCATTCACCAGTCGCTAACGTTGCTTTAGAACCCTCTTCTCTACTATCTCTCACGACAGACTTCTCAATGGACGAAGTGGTTTTTCGCCCTGGCTCTTCTATGGAGGCCTTCTTTGTGGTGAAGTCTATAATATCTGGCTCTGCGTGCGGTGTTTTCTCTTCCAGGAAGCCGTTTGGGGCATGCTCTTAGCACTTTTTATTATCGGGTGCCTTTGTTTGATGCTTTTTCTCTCCCTACCTCTTCCATTGGCATTTTTCTTTAGCCTGCATCATCCACTGAAAACAATATGCGACCATGAAATAGATGATACAACGTAAAGGTGAAAGTTCTCATGAGGAGTATGGATTGAACATTCAGCGACATTTCCTTCAATAACACTCAAAGTTGGGATCCTTCTTCCCAAAGCGTCCATACAAGCAAGTAGTTCATTTTCTTCTATCTCAGTTCTCTAATTCAGATCATCACCCTCTTTATGCTCTAAAATTAGTGTCTACTACATGAGTTGCTCCTTTATCATATGAAGTGCTATAGTTTCTGAATGCTCGGGACCGTAGATACTGGTTCTAATAGCAAGAGCTTGACCTAAGAAATGCCGGGCATCTCTTAGAGAACCTTGCATCCCAGAGAGAATCGCCAGATTTGCAAAGCAAGTAGCGATATCGGGATGTTCTTCTCCAGATAATTGCCTGGTAATTTGTATGGCTCTCTCGAAATAAGCTTTTGCTTCATTGAATTTTCCCTGGCCCATACTGCTCCCAGCAAGCTTGAGAAGAGTTTGGGCAACGCTGCTGTGATCAGGTCCAAACACGTTTTCACGTAGTAATAAAGCACATAGTAAATGAGTCTCAGCCTCTTGGTAGAAACGCTGCCTCAGCACATGTGCACCCAAACCATTGAGACTTTCTGCTATTGATGGATGATCTGGATCCAATCGTCGCTGTCGTATATCCAGTGCCTGCTGAAAATAGGAGATTCTGGGGCACAGTCAGATTAGTCTGACCCTGGATACCTACTCGCACGTGCTGCCTTCCTTGCAGGCTGAAGCTGTCAACCGCCTGGGAACACTGTTGTCTACCCGGGTCGCTGAATAGGAGCGTTGCTGTCAAAGCTGAACAGTAAAGAGAAAAGCATCAAGCTGGAGAACGCATCAAGCCACTTGAGAAGCGGCTTCACGAAGTGAGGCTGGGCGGACTCGAACCGCCGACGCACGGTTTAGGAAACCGACGCTCTATCCACTGAGCTACAGCCTCTTCACGCATATTCTACCATACTCGTCAATTGTACCGCAAACCCCCTTGAGAAGCCGCCGCAGACCCTTTTATTCTTGACAAGCTCAGCAATCACAAATGACTCAAAAACACCCCAAAAATGGAGAAACCGTCGCTCTTGAACACATGAACGACGGCTAAAACCCTGTAACCTCAAACCATTCACCGGGCTAAGGTACACTCTTTTTACTCCTCAAAATCACACCGCCGAAACTTACGCTCTAGCCCTTATCCGAACATTCCATCAGACTTGTTATACTTCTGTTTAGAGGCTTTATTCAACCTGTTTATAGACGAGAATGTCTCCTGATCCTTACGAGCATCTCGGCTCTTGAAGTCCTTCAGGTATTCCTCTGTAAAACACTACCAGGAAATTGAGTTCCAATAGATCGTCCAACTTATAGCTCGGGTGATCTATTGCATCAGCACCTGCCACTGTATCTTACCGCCTCTACTCTGTTTGAGCTATTTCAGCAAAAATTCGGCCAGTTCCCCCCAAACATTTCCCCTTCGAGCAATAGATCAATCACTTCTATTCCCCCTACTCTACTTGTTGCCTCCGTCGCTTTCTCGTGCAGACGATTTTCCTTCTTCCTGATCGTAATCCAGCTCAACTACCTGCTCCGTACGCAAATTAACCCGGCGTGTGCCCACTGGCGGTTCCGTTACTTTAGCCCCCGGCATTGAGGTCGGCCAGGATGGCAAAACTGGACGCTTCCTCTCAACTATCTCTGGCCTCTGACCCTCATTCTGACTCTGAATCTCTTCCAAAATAAAGTTCCTCCTCTTTTTTTCTATTGTAACATGAAGCTGATCCAATATTCAAAACGTTTTGTGAAACCTTCAGGGCCTCGCAAAGTCCTTCTCTTCCCCACCCACCCTGAAAGAGGGAAAAAGTTTGACCACTACTGAGCCATGACTTTTGCGAAACCCTGTGAAACCCTCCCCCTACAATCTCACCTTCCCTCACCATAGAAAACAGTCTATGGTATGCTATATCCAGAGACAACTTCAAAAACTTTCCACTTTTGCTGTCACCAGAAAGAATAGCTAATACACAGGGACAAAATACAAATGAGCATCTCTATGCTTCTCTAAAAATTGGGGGAAACACTATGATAGATCCGCACGACCCCACTCTAAAAGACAATCTGAGCCGGAGAACACCTGAGGGACGCTATGAAATCAGCGAAATCCAAATTGTACAGGCTATCCGCTCTTTCCATGGACAAGGGGACATCGAAACAAGCCAGATGCTAAGTACAGTTCTGCTTGGACGCTGTAGCCCTGAGTTCCAACGCCATACCTGGGGACTTCGCCACCGACCCGAATTACGCGAGGAGGCTATGGCTAATATGGCCGAACACTTGCTGCGCGAAGCCCTCAATCCTAAAGAACTCTTTATGACACAGAACTTTATTCACTATGCCCGCTGCCTCTGTGTCGATGAATTTAATCGGATCCTCCGTCAGGAAGGCTTGCGTTACCAACGAGACGCTGAAGGACACCCAACCGGTCGCCCACATCATGTACCACGCTCTCTTATGGAACCCTTGCAACCATCTCCCGTCGATGGCGAATCCCCTCCCGGATCCGATGTCGCCGATCCACTCGATCAGTACGAACACTTGCATGCAAATGAGGAAAGCCTGCGTATCCTGACCCTCCTCTCTGATCCCCTGGATCGCAAAATTATGGTCCTGCGTGCGATCGAGGGCATGAAATGGGACGATATCGCCTCTATTTGCAAACGTACCGAACGCACTATTCGCCTGCGCTATGAAAAAGCACGCTCTTATCTGCGCGAGTGCCTGGCTCGTGAACAAGCCGCCAGATTTCGTACCGCACAGTTCCAGTAAACAGGAAAAGAGGATACTCATATGAATTCTCATGAACTATTCCAAATAAAAATGGCCTGGCTGGTTGCTGAAGAAGCTGGCGATACTCAAGCCAAACTCACGCTCTTACACAACTATCCCGACCTCCAGGATGCTCTGATCGATTTCGTGGCAGCCTATCACGCAACCAGTCCAGCCGGATCCGAACCAGCCATTCTTCCCATCACTCAACGCGCTATGCAACACGCCCTGGAACATATCTTCAAACTCCAGGTTCCTACCCTCAGCGCACATACTCTCCGCGAACTACGCACTGGTCGCGGCCTCACTCTGATGGCCACAGCCCGTAGCTTGAACCTGGGCGTAGATGTGTGGAAAAAATTTGAAGATGGCCTGATCGAACTCCAGAGCCTCGGCGAACGCCAACTCTCTCGCCTGGCCACTTTTTTTCAGATTACCTCCGAACAGTTTGGAAACCTACTCAATCAGAGCCAACCCACCATCGGTATGAACCGTCGCCAGACCGCTGAGGCCGCCAGACACGAACAACAGGGCTCATCCCGTCAGAGTTTCTCTGAAGCCCTCGCTAAAAGTACGATGTCCAGCAAAGAGAAACAAATCTGGCTGGAACAATGAATCTCCTAATATGAGTCACCCTGATTTTCCAAATCAGGACAAAAGGCGTTCGACCTGCTATGCAGGCCGCCTCGCCCCCTTTTCTTAAGAAGAAGCGAGTCTGGTTGACGGGAAACATGCCCCACCAACCAGACTCGCCTCTTCTTTTTTCGGAGGGAAGGGCGGCTTTGCAAGCCACTGAAAAACGTGAGATGATGCGTATGTTCAGGGTGAGGCAGCTGCGATCAAATATAGCCAAAGAGTAAAGCAATGTGACATTTAAGTATGTTAATCGATTGTAATAGTGAGGCATGTTTTCAGGGGAAAACTCTCTATCAAAAAAAGTGAAGAGACGTGATATAATTGGGGAAATTTTAGTTGTTAGGCGGAGAGAGGATCACGCATTTATGGCAATGTTTGAAAGTTTATCAAAACGACTTGAAGGTGTCTTCAGTAACTTAGGCGGCAAAGGCAAATTAACTGAAGCGGATGTCGATGAGGCAATGCGCGAGGTACGTCTGGCCCTGCTCGAAGCTGATGTGAGCCTGAGACTTGTCCGACAATTTATTGAACGCGTAAAAGCTAAAGCTGTTGGCGCGGAAGTATTAGGCAGCTTCTCTCCCGCACAACAGGTGCTCTCTATCGTCAATGAAGAATTGGTCGAGATGCTCGGTGGCAGCGAAGGAAAGAACCGCCTGGACCTCAGTGGTCAGCCACCCAATGTGATTATGCTGGTCGGCCTACAAGGATCAGGTAAAACAACTTCCGCAGCTAAACTGGCCAGATACCTGCAAAAGGAAGGCCATAGACCCCTACTGGTCGCCGCAGATATGTATCGTCCCGCCGCCGTTCATCAGCTCCAAACCCTGGGAAAACAACTCTCAATACCCGTTTATGCCGAACCAGCCGGGTCCGATCCAGTCGATATATGCGTTCACTCGCTCAATCAAGCCCGCGAACTGGCCTCTACAGTCGTCATCCTGGACACCGCTGGTCGTCTCAATATCGATGAACGCATGATGCAGGAAGTAATCTCGATCCGTCAACGCGTTAATCCACGCGAAGTCCTGCTGGTCGCCGACGCTATGACTGGTCAAGAAGCCGTTCGGGTAGCAGATGACTTTAATAAAGCCGTTTCTCTCACTGGCATGATCCTCACAAAAATGGATGGCGATGCCAGAGGCGGAGCCGCGCTCTCAATTCGTTCGGTCACCGGCGTACCGATTAAATTCATGGGCGTAGGCGAAAAAACTGATGCACTGGAGCCCTTTTATCCCGACCGTTTGGCAGGGCGTATACTAGGAATGGGCGATGTCCTCTCTCTGATCGAACGAGCACAGGAAACGATCGACCAGGAAGAAGCTCTCAAAGCTCAGGCTAAATTGCAACAGGGCAAGTTTGACCTGGAAGATTTCTTGAACGCTATGCGCCAGTTGAAACGCATGGGTCCATTGCGCAACGTGATGGAAATGCTGCCAGGTTTCAACAAGATGGCCGAAATGGACGGATTAGAAGAGGCACTGGAAGGAGACCCGCTAAAACACATCGAAGCCATTATTCTCTCTATGACTCCTAATGAACGTCACAATCCTGAAATTCTCAACGGTAGCCGACGGAAGCGCATCGCCCGTGGTAGTGGTCGGACACCACAGGAAATCAATCAACTTCTCGACCAGTTCGGCGAGATGCGAACGATGATGCGCCAGGTCAATAGCGGTAAAGGCCCCTGGGCGAAAATGGCCAGGCAGTATGCAGCAAACAATGGTGGCGGTATTCCTGGTATGCCAGGAATGCCTGATGGGGTTCCTGCACTGCCAGCCTCAGGTGGTAGCGGTGGTAAAAAGACGGGCAAGGCCGCACGAAAAGAGAAGCGCAAACAGAAAGCGAAGTCCAGAAGTGGACGGAGGTAATCCATAATGCGTAGAGCTCGCTCTCGCCGCTTAGGCCATACTATCCTGGCAGGAACATTATTGGGGATAATGTTCCTGCTCAGTGCTTGCGGCGGTAATCCAACCCTGCAACAACAGGCCAATAGTTCTCATACCCAACTCGATCAACAACTCCAACATGCAAAAAGCATCGGCGTCCCTACGTCGTCTGTACAACCTATTATTCAGCAAGAGCAAAAACTCACCAGTACCAGTGTGCCTTTTTCGCTCTTCGACGATACCGCAGTCAATAATTACTATAAAAATCAAACTTCTAGCTATCAACAATTACTGAGTAAACTCTCACAGGTCGTTGCCATTGTGACTGGCCAGGACCAGGGTCAGACCCAGCAAGATCTGCAAAGCTTTAAACAAGCCTTGACCACTCAACAGTCAAAAAAAGCTGGTAATATTCAGGCTTTCTCTCTGCGCTATACTGCCGATCAAACTCGTCTGACCGCTGCCCAATATCCAAACGATTATATTGCTATTAGCAAAGATGCAACTGATGCGACACAAACACTGAACTTTATGGGCACAACTTATGCTCAGTTGCTCACCTTTAAAAATACAGTGAACCAGATGCAACAGGCTCACCTCGATGTCACTGCTATGCAGCAGCAATATACGAACGATCTCTCCGCTTTTAATCTCGGCACAACAATGACTGACTTCCAAAAGCTGAACACGACGATCAGTGCCCAATACCAACTGGCTGTGGTCAGCTCCATTCAGTCCCTCCCCTATGTGGGCACCGCCAAGCTGGAGACGTTCCAACAAAATCTGACGCTCCTCAAAACGTATGGCGTTGATAATAGCCCCTATCAGAAACTCTACAACTCCGATAAGGTGGCGATGTCTAAAGCCTCTACGATCCCCCAGTACCTCAAAGTATCGAAAAAAATCGATAGTGATATCTCTTTGATGCACGATGATCTGGTAATGGGCGCTTCTAATTATCTGATTACGGAGCTGGATAAAGAGGCGACGGCCTGGGGCAATGCCCATCTCTACCATGATAAATCTGACGGGCACAACTATATCCCCGATTCAGGTTATACGATGAATGGTATTGGCTACTGGCTCCAGCGCGAGAATAGTTGGTCCGTTACACCTGACGATTATCAGTCCGTTGTAACCGACGATAACAACGAGTTCTTTAATTTTGCGATGTACCAGGAGGATTACGCTGATCCAACTCCGTATAATAAGGTTCATCAGTCCGATCTGGGCCTGATGCAGCACTATCCCAGCCTGAAAACTGGTACGGTGATTATGGTCTCTATGGCCGAGCAGGCACTACGCTTCTATAACAATGGGAAGCTGGTGACCTCTTTCTTGATCACTACCGGTCGCTGGGAACGCCCAACTCTCCCAGGTGTCTGGACGACTCAGAACCGCCAGTCGCCAACGGTGTTTAAATCAAGCGATCCGCCAAGTTCACCATTCTATTACGCACCCACTGACATCCACTATGCAATCCTGTACCACTGGGGCGGCTTCTTTGTCCACGATTCCTGGTGGCGCAATAACTACGGTCCTGGCACTCAGTACCCACACCAGGATAGTAGCGGCAATGTTTCTGCCTCTAATGGCAGCCATGGCTGCGTCAATGTAGAAGAAGATCAGGCTGCGTGGCTCTATGGCCATACAGATTGGACCACCCAGATCGTGATCTACTA
>DAOTTL010000121.1:0-8792 GCA_034438135.1 Ktedonobacteraceae bacterium
GCCCCGACCCGACCGAAGTCTCTGCCCCAAAGCGTTTGCTTTGGACCAGGACAAGTAAGCCAAATGTATTGAGCAATTTGGCATCGACTCCGTGATCGCTGCTCTGTCCAACATGTGAGTGGAAACAATGACCCTGACCAAGTGCCAGGATAATGGCCGCAGAGAACCACTTAAAATCTGTTGGATTCATCTGGCGAATAGCTTGAAGCGCTCAAGGAACATCTGGGAGGACTTCCACAACCTGTGTCGCCACAGTCAAGGTTCGTTTTCCAGAAAGAGATCTCTTCTCCCGATGGAACAATAAACAAAGGACAATGAAACCGCGATTTGCCGTCTCTGACACTCTATTACGCTCCACCTTGAGCGCAAAATCAGGCAAAACTTCTATGGAACCAGTTCTAAATCAATGGTTGACGATGGGATAAGATGTCAAATCAGAGGTGACGAGGCGGCCTGGTGCCCTTTCTCAAGGGCAGAATGCAATTCACTGTGAGAGACCCGCATCAGCGAGTGCATCTTCCAGATGAGTACTGATATCCAGAAGCGGAGCAGACTGTCGCAGGTAGGCAAGATCCAACGTCAGAGCCTGACGCTTCAGAACCTCTACCAGATCGTTCCATTGCCGCGTTGAGGCTCCTCCTCCCATCTTCCACCAGTGGAGCTTTCTGAGAACCACATCTTCCGGTGAAGCGACCGGAAAGAGACGGCTTCCAGGATCAAGAACTTCCTCCCTGGCCCGCTGAAGTTCCTGCTGGGAAAACTGGTTAGATTGCAAAACAAATACATCAATCTTAATGCCTGTCTCATTATGAAGAACGTTGAAAGAGGATTGGCGACGAAGCGCATCTTGGATCATATCCTGGTCAATGTAATACTCGTCTTCGAGCAATCTGACAAGAGGCCAGATATGCCCGGATTGGAGCGCAGCAATGAGATCGACATCCTGAGTTGCTCGTCTTTTCCCGTGAATGGAGCTGGCAACTGATCCTCCAATATAGTAAGGAACATTGAAGCGTTCAAAAGCATCAATGAGTGGGGTAAGAGCTTGAATAATGTCAGGGGCGTTCATCATTGAAAAGAAGTTCCTCTCGTAGCATCCCCGTCAAGAGCAGAAGGGCGAGGTGCTCCCGTTTCGGCATTCCCGTCGCGAAAGCCCGCATCTAAGAAGATGCGTTCGAGCATACCTGTCATATGCAATGTCCTCGCCTGCTGGCAAAGATAGTCACCATCGATCGTGAGGGCTTGAACCTTGAGGACGCCCAGAAGATCATTCCACACATCGTCTCTTCCGTTTGCACTCTGACTATACCAGAGAAGACCTTGGAGAATGAGGTCTTCGGGGGTGGCAATCCCGAAGGGTGGGCGTCCCTCGATAAGCTGGACAGTTTGCCGACGTTGGAGCATCATGTGAGCAAAGGCATTTGTTGGAAGAAATACGTCCAGTTTGATCAGATGCCGCAGATGCAAGAGACAAACGTGCGTCGGCCATACAGTCGATGAGGGAGGAAGATCAAAGAGATAGTGTGGTGCAAGGTGCTTCACCAGAATTGAAAACGGATGGTTCAAGCCATCGAGGAGAAGATCAAGGTCATGTATCGCGCGGGGAAAACCGTAAATGCTTTCTGCCATGGAGCCAATGAGCATGGATGGAATGCTCAGACGTTCGCAGACATCAAGCAAGGGAAGGAGCGCCTCTTGCACGTCTGGAGCTTGAGGCTTCCAGTGACGTTGTTGGATGATCGCCCCCCGGAACAGATCTTTGAGATGAGAGCCGTACTCGCGTTCAATGAACGTAGCAGCGTGCTCACGCTCCTGTTCTTCAGAAAGCGGGTCCTGCTTCTGCTTGCTGTTCATGGCAGTAATGGTCTGGGTCCAACTACGCACCGACTGGAACTTTTTCCCTGGTGGGAAACTGCGGATGCGTGCAATCTGTATCCGTTCAAATGCTGGCGACGTGTCGGCTGACTGGGTTCGCATAATGATCCTCCTACATTAGAGTCTACATTGGGGCAAGCTCTCCGTCAAGCATCTCGAATGGCAAATGGTTCTGTGGTTTGTGAAATAACTATCCTGGTCCTTAAATAAACAATTCCGCGATAAAGCAGATCGTGGGCATAAAACTGCTCACTATGTAGTGATGTGGTCATGCTGATTGGCCATCATAAATTGATAGCGCACGCTGGTAGAATGCTTCAAGAAGGCAAAGACTGATAAAAAACGATGAGTTCCTGGTTGCGTCATCTAGTTGCTGTTCTTAAGACTGGTATGCTGCTGGGGAAGACTATAGGCGAGATCTTTGATCAAGTGGCTACCGAGCCTTTAGTCAATCGCTTCGTTCAACGGCACGAGTCTTAGTTATGATCTGACGAGTGCGCAGGATAGTGTCCTGATGAGTCTGAGTAGTAGTGCTGTCCAGGGAGAGCAGGATTATGGTCCGTATGGCAATAAACGCTATAGTCGTGGTACCATCAGGACAGCCAAAGGGTAGACTGGTCAGATAGCTGATCCGGTCACGGATTGGACTCCTATAACGCACGCTCCTACGATCCAGTCGTAGGTATGTTTCTCTCTCCTGACAAGAAGCAGGGTAATCCGCAGGCCATAGACCCCTACAATTACGTTGGCAGTAATCCTGAAACCAATGTTGATCCCACAGGACAACAGATTGTGGGACCCTCTGACGGAGGCGATGAAAAGGCGTAGCCCGTCACTGATTCCCATGGTGGTCATCAGATTGTTGTGCTCGGTGGAGGACCACCACGAGTTCTTATTCCGGTCTCCTCTTCGCCAGTGGAGCAGAGCGATGGCTGGGAACATCCATCAACGTTGAAATCGACGAAGCCTATTTCACCACCAACGAAAAAGCAACCGACGGCTGCTCAAGGATGCCATGGAACGACTCTCCCTGGTTTGTGTATAACACCGCACTTCTATAATGCAAAGAACATTAGCACATACCACGATAGTTTTATAAGCTACCTGCGCATAAGCCTCTCTAATTATCTATTCTTCTTTATCGCCTTTTTCGGAAAAGATATGCTATAAGCAAGAAAATCCTATCCTGGCGACCGCCTATTAGAAATAAGAACTCTCATTTTCCTCTCTGCCGAGCACGGTAGTACTCAATTTGCTCATCGGCGCTGGCCAATGCATCTTTCACTTCGTAATGGAAAAGGGAGTGCCAGAGGCGTGGAGCAATCTGCAATAGGTCTTCTTCGGGGAAATAGCTAATGAAATTTTTGATCAGAAAACGCTCAAGAGGATGAGTGATGATCAATCGCTTGATCGACTGATCGCTTGCCTCAGTCGGCTGGTCCATCAGAGAATTGCTCTGCTCTAGAGGCTGCCCTGCCTCCAATTGCTGGATGTAGTATGATCGAAATGTCCTGGCAAGGTCGTCAAGAGAGACTTTTCCATCACGATCAACGAGACTGAAAAAGGCCTTGAGCATCACAGGTTTGTACGATCGTGAGAGATTGCGGCTTTTCATAAAGTCAAGAAATTCCTGCTTCCATTCCTCAATCGAGGTGGGAATGGTCTCTAATCCACGTTCTCGCCGTACCTGTTCAACCTTATCACGTCGAAAATAGTAGCTTGTTCGATCGCCTGATACCTGCGAAGCATCCGGCAGGAGCAAACCGTTCTCAACCCAGCGACGCACACGCATTGGATCAACCCGTAAAGCATAGCCGAATGCATTGAGGGAGAGAAGATCTTCCTCTGGTCGCAGTTCAATGGTTTGTCTTTCCAATTTCCCTTCAGTAGCCGCCAGAGAAGCAGCGGTCACGTATTCTTGAGAACTTTCTCTCACGCGGCCTGCAAAGACGTTTCTCATGGACTCAAACGCCGCGAAATAGTCAGGATCAATCTCGACCTTCTGAGACTGGAATGAGGCAGCTTTGAGCCCAAGCTGATGCTCGATCATAATCGCCACGATCTGGTCGCCGCTCATAGTCAGGACATGAGGAATGGACAGCGCCGCCTTCTGGCGGGCAGTGGGCGCGTAGTCTGCTGTCGTCAAAAATAAGCCTTGAGAGAACCGCCCGGATAACGCACCCACAAATCGATCAATGTCAGGCCGCTGCACGTTCTTTCGATACCGTTTCACCTGGATACCCACAGGAATGCGGAAACGCTCAGTTACCAGATCTCCCTGAGCATCGATCCCTCCATCTCCGATATAACGAGTCACTGAAACAGCCTCAAGACCAACATAGACTAAAAACTCACCTGCGAAGAATTCAAAACTTCTTGCAGACAGCGCGAAAAGCTGTTGCTTCAACTCACGTTTCATATCTGGGTGGAGCGGAGGAGAAGAGGTCGGTCCAGTCATCGATGGTTCCCTCCCATTTGTCTGATTCTTCTCTCAGCTCTTCTTGTGAAAAGCTCTCATCGTTTTTACGAGGAACCGTTCAAGGAACTCACCCAATGAGTTCTGGCTCGAAGTCCTCTGCTCACAAGACTAGCTATCTGCTTGAACGTCTTTCCAGCCATCCGGCATTTCAATTTTCGCCTCAATGCCTGTCTGTTCTTTGAGCAAGTATAAGAGGTTACTCCCGCTCAAGAGTTCTAACGGTTTCCCTTCAGCGAACTCAAAAGATGCTTTGCCATATCCGCTCGTGGTGACGAGTATACCCTTTGAGGCTCCCTCATTTTGAACGGTTCCAAAAAGATCGCGGACGGCACTGACTCCCACCGTATTTTTATAGCGTTTGGCTTGAATCACCACTTTGCCTCCAAAGATTGGGCGTGGATCAAACGCCACACAATCAACGCCGCCATCACGCGAGGCCTGCGTTTGGCGAGCCTCCAGACCCATTTTCTGGAAGAGATTCGTAATGAGTGACTCAAATTCTGAAGGCGTTAATGCCATCAGGTTCGGACGCTGATCCAGGCCTGAGAGCACATCAATCTCCTCAATAAAGCGCGAGTCCACCATGCTGAACTCTAACACTGGACGCACAGGTGCGAGTTCCGATGGACTCTTTGAAACAGAGGCATTGAGGACAGCCAGGCAGGATTGAGGATCGACCTGACTCAAATTGAGTCCAGTAAACACGTCACGGCTGGCCCGTACTGTCACGAGACAGGTACGGACTGCTTGTCCAGTGCCTTTATGAATACTTTCCACATATCCATTGAAGACGATCATGTCCAGACAGCTCAGACGGTCTGCTCTGAATAATTCAGAGAGCGTTCGCAGCGTTATCTGAGCAATAATCGAAGCATAGAGCACTTTCCGCTGGGTTTGAGGTCGAGCAGTCTCGGTCACACCGTCTTTCGCCTTGACATATTTGTACGAACTAACGGTTGGTACTACCTCAAATGCTGGCACGTCATATTCAACCACCAGTTGTTTGGACTCCGGCACATAGGCCAGCTTTACTTTTTGCGAAAACGCCTCGGGATACGTACTTGCGGCAAGAATCATGGTAAAATACTCGACTACAGCCTGAGGCAACCTTGCCTCAAGATCTCGTTGAAACGCATCGATTTCTGCGTGTTGGGCGGTAATGCGCTGTTGCTCGGCAAAAACTTGCTGATCGTATTGTCTCTTCATTTGTGCTAAAGTCTGCTGACGATTTGCTTCACGGCTGGCATGCGCTTCCACATGTGCTCTATAAGCTTCTTGTGCTCTCATGAGAGTTTGAGCATGCTTCTCCTTCCCGCCAGGAAGAAGCTTTTGGAAACCAGTTGGTTCAGCAGGTATATAGGCACTCCATTGGGGCAACGGTTCAGGAACACCAGGAGGACCTGGATTGAATGCTGGAAGTGTGAGCAATTGCTTTAATGACTGAAGAGGGATAAAGGGATCGCTCGCAAGAGCATCAAGTAACAGGTGTTCCAAATATTGTATGTTCTGCTCCAACTGCTCATTTTGAAATGCGACCTGCGCCAGTCTCGACTCCGCATAAAGCCTCGCACGCTCTTTCTGATCAGCAGTGACAGCACGCTCATAGTCCTTTTGTGCCTTTTCAGCCGCGCGAGCGGCCTGGGTTTGAAGCCTTGCCATGTTTTGAAGTTGCGCAGTTCGTCTTCTTTCAGCCTCACGCTGGGTCTGTGCAAGTGCGCGGACCAATCCACTACGTCGTGCCATGTCTCTCGTTCGCCTCCAATACCACAAATACCTGAGTATTTCACTCGTAGAATATCTCAAATTTGTCAATGTATCTATACGTCAGAATAATAGCAGAGAAAGAAAAAAAGAACAAGCAAAAGCACAGTCTCATTCAAAGAGAATAGAACTTTTGTCAATGGTATCATTGCTGTTATTTGCATACAATTAGAATAGTTTTTTCTTTTCTAAAAGCGCGAAGAACCAGGAAAGAGGTATGTTGCTTACGATGTGAGTACTTTCTCATCTCTGAATGAGTTTATCTTCGCTCTCAATGCAGTTGTCAGGTGCTCCTTGGAGAATATAAAAGCTGGTGCGAGAAGTTACATTGTTTATGGTATACGCCCCAAAAGACCGGCAGCTCATCATAGATTTCCAGGTAGTTTTAGAGACGCTACGTAGACAGCATCCTGGGATTTTTGTGTATGATTACGATATTATCGCTGGCATGGAGATAGAGGATGAAATGGAAAAACACGTTTTAAAAGCTGATATTATTCTTTTGATGATCAGTTTCTCTTTCTTAAATTCAGATTATTGTGCAGGCAAACAAGTACGATTGGCCGTTCTCAGGCATAGAAGAAATGAAGCCTGGGTCATACCTATTCTTCTTCGTCCAGCTCCCTGGAAAAATACCGAATTTGGAAAGATCCAGCCGTTGCCATCAAATGGGAAATCCATCACTGATGCCTATTGGAAGCCTCGTGACAAAGCCTATCTCGATATATTTGAAGGTCTTCAAAGGGCCATTAAACATTGGCAAACGGTTCTTCCTTTTCACAAACCACCACCCGAAAATTCTGTTGGATGACCAATAACGAAACATATTCCCACGCTGATCTATGATCTTGTTTTTGGAAGTGGAGATTATCGCTCTCCTTCACTTGACGTGTCTCTCTTCTTTCATTGAGCAATCGACGATTCATTCCAGGAAAGCCAACGTTGTTAGGACAAATCCTTGAGGCCTCTGATCATTTCTTTTCATGAACCTTCTCAGTATCTTTCTTGTTACATTGAGATTTTTCGCCATTCAAGAAAGTATGTGCTCGCCAGGCTTCTCAAGGCACCTCGCGTGGCGAGGGGTGGACAAAGGTCTGCACTCAGGTCTGCTTCCTACCCCTCACGTCTCCAAAAGAGAGCACTGATAAGCTGCATCTTGCCTTCAAGTACCCATCAACCAGGATCAATTCGTTCAGTAGCACAAGTGAAGCTCTACCACGACTATCTGTACCGTCAGCTACTACCCCCTCGAACGAGACGAGATATTGTGAGTGCTCTCACTGTTCGTGACTGCATGCAGTTGGGAAAGCTCACACACAGACTCCATACATTCAAACACTTTTCTCGATCCCTCCAGAGGTACAAGCACTGAAACTGTGCGAAATCCAGCACGAATAACGACGAAAACGTGTATCGAGCGAACTCTTCCATCGCCGGTAGAGCGAGTCGGTGAAGTAGAACAGGTAACTGACCTCTGGTCAAAGGAAGCGCTGAAACTGCGAGAGAGGGATATACATTTTCTCAGTTCTGTTTTATAGTTGTAATACTCAAGCATTTAATGGAATAGACAAGAAATTGATGGAATTGGAGGGATACTCCTCGCATGCCTCTCTCGACAAAAGAAGAGGTGAAAGCCGCTTTGACTGTCTTCCAAAAAGGGTCGAGCCAGGAGAGACGGAGGAATAGATAGCACATTCCCCCATGCAATGCGAGAACTATTCTCGGGTTGCAAGTGAAGAGTCAAAATCAGGTGTGATGACTCCATGATTGGTTCATCCAGCAAAGGTGATTTTCTCGCCTGTCCCATCAGGAGGTGATTATGGACCAGCGTCTCAAACTCACTATCCCATTTCAGAAATTTGGCAAGTACTATGGCGACAGAATTATTGACCAGCAAAAGCTGGTCAAATTGGAAAATAGTGTCAAAAAGTCGCCAGATCCTCAAGCAGCATATCAGGCTCTTTTGCATGAGATGAGATTCTATTTCGATCGAGAGCCACAAGTCAAGCAGATAACAAGCCTGACAAAAGGTCGGCTACAACTCGCGAATGACGCCATTGCCTACGCGAAGCACCTCCTTCCTTTCGGAGCGGGGAATCAACTGCTGGCTGCCCTGGCTACCGCTGGCAATGCGAGCAGGAGAATGGAGAAGGCCAAAGCGAGCGCACGTTTCGGGTTACCACAGGGTGAGGGTGAAACGAGTGGAAGTATTGCACTGGCGGCTCAGGTCGCTCAAGGAGCCACCTGTAGAGAGTGCGCCAGCCTCGTCTACGAATTTCTGCATGACAAAGTGTCCTGCCGGATTGTTGTCTTGAAAGGGACTGATCATACGTTTGTGCTCATCGGAGAGGCAGAAGATCAACGTGATGATCTGGTCGTTGCAGATGCCTGGCCAACGTTTGCCCAGGCGCTTCTTCTGGAGGATCATTTCGTTGGCTCCAAAGCCCATGAGAAACAGGAACTCATTCCCGGAAGCGTCCAACCAGGGGAAAACAGCAGGACGGTCACTATCATGAATCTTCAAGAGATGGCACAAGAACTTGTAGGAAGCGATAGTGCTGAAATCGCGAATGGGGCCGAACAAATCGACAACATTTTGCAGATGACAAAAATGGAGTTTGCTCCATTTTCGACACTCACGCTTACGCCTATGTGCTACCAAACAGAGAAAGAACGA
>DAOTTL010000122.1:0-6797 GCA_034438135.1 Ktedonobacteraceae bacterium
GAGCAGGGCGTGCAATGCTCTGCTCGAAATACCTCAAAAAAAGCATGGGGCCAGGCCATTCGCCCATGAATTGTCTTCGGCAATAGTGCCCTGCGAGGGGGAGCTCTCGATAGCAGAGACATGTTCTCTGTCTGGAGATCATTATAGATATGCCGTCGCACAGGGTGGTAGAATGATTATCGAAAATGGTTGAACTATTCTGCACCATTTTTCAGATGAGCGGCGGAGAAATAGGAGAAGAGGTCCTTATGAATGTAATGATCCTCCAGCAGGCAGAACGCGAGGCTTAGCGAGTGCGAGCCAACCGTGTGGAACTGGTTGAGCGGATCGGGCGAGCCAGCCGCGAGGATGGGACCGTCCAGCCGCTTCCGGGACTTCACCTGTCCCGCAGTTCCTTGCCTCTCAAACCGGTTCACAGTGTGGTCGAGCCATCCGTGTGCGTGATTGCCCAGGGGAGCAAAGAGGTCCTTCTGGGTGACAGTCGCTATCGGTACGATCCCTCACGGTATCTGCTCGCAACTGTCGAGTTGCCCCGTGTCAGTCAGGTTCTGGAAGCCTCGAAGGAACGGCCATACCTCAGTCTCCGCCTGGAACTCTCCTCCGCCGTCGTCAGTTCAGTCATGGTTGAGGCCGCTCACGCCTCGCAGAGGGACCATGCCGATATGAGAGCCATCGACGTCAGCCCATTGGATGGGAACCTGCTGGATGCCTTCGTGCGGCTCGTCAGACTCGTGGATTCTCCTGCCGAAGCGCAGATGCTCATGCCGCTGATCACGCGGGAAATTGTCTATCGACTCCGGATAGGAGAACAGGGTGGCCGACTCCTTCACCTTGCTCTTCAGGGTGGCTATACCCCTCACATTGCCAGAGCGGTCGGACGACTCCGTCAAGACTTTGATCAGCCACTTCGCATCGAGCAGCTCGCACGCGAGCTGGGAATGAGTGTCTCGGGTTTGCACCACCACTTCAAGGCTGTCACGGCGATGAGTCCCTTGCAATTCCAGAAACAGTTGCGCCTCCAGGAGGCTCGCCGTCTGATGCTGGGCGAAGACCTCGACGCTGCGAGTGCGGCCTATCGCGTGGGATACCATGACGCCTCCCACTTCAATCGCGAGTATAAAAGCCTCTTCGGCGTTCCACCGATGCGCGACGTGCAACGGCTGCGGGAAGAGGCACAGGATCGCGCTGGCTTATAAGTCACATTTTCACTGCCAGGTTTGACGAAGTAAGGGCGTGGAAACTATACTGAGATGGCAATTCTATCCCATGTCTGAAGTGGCTGTGTTCGGTGCAAGGATAACATCAGATCCTACTGGCCTTTAAAGGAGTTTCTTTTGAAAAACCGCAGAGTCGCGTGGTTAGTCATTGTGCTGCTGGGTATGATTGTCGCTTTTGTCACCCTTTTCCCCTTTCAATTATTTGCACCAATTAATTTTTTCGCCAATCCAGAGCCTACGGTTGTGCCCGTTTTACGGGAATGGCATGGTGGTAGTGGTTCAGTTTTTCTCAACGCCAGTTCGAATATCGTGGTTGATTCAGCTTATGCTTCGCAGTTGTTGGCGACTGCTCAACTCTTTCAGCAGGATATTCGCTCCGAGACAAATCTAACGTTGGCCACGGCTGTTTCCAGTGATCCCGGCTCAGGCAATTTCTTTCTGACCTTGAGCACACGGGATAGTGGTCTCGGTAACGAAGGATATACATTTACTATAGATACCAGCGTGGTGATCAATGCACGTACGGTCAATGGTGTGTTCTATGGAACCAGAACCGTACTGCAAATCCTTCACAATGATGCAACTCATACACAGTTACCAAAGGGCTATGCACGTGATTATCCGAGCTATCAAGAGCGCGGATTTATGCTCGATGTGGGGCGCAAGTTTATCCCTCTCCCCCTGCTGGAGGACTATGTGCGTTTAATGTCCTGGTATAAGTTCAACGATTTTCAACTTCATTTTAACGATAACGAGATAGGCGGAGGCGATAGTCCCGACTGGCAGCACAAATATGCTGCTTTTCGTCTCAATAGTCCAGCATTTCCAGGTCTGGCCGCCAAAGATGGCTCCTATACTCAACAGCAAATTCAGGAGCTTGAGCAGGTTGCCCAGACCCACGCCGTGGTGATTACCCCTGAGATCGATACGCCAGCTCATGCACTGGCCTTAACGCAGTATCGCCCGGACCTGGCGAGCAAGAAGTATTCGAAAGAGTTTCTTGATCTGGATAATCCCGCCAGTCAGAAGTTTGTGAACTCTTTATGGAGCGAGTTTTTGCCGTGGTTTACCACTTCGCAGGTTCATATGGGAATGGATGAGTACGACGCCCGTGATAGCGATCAGTATCGCACTTTTATCAATAACACAGATACTTTCCTGAATCAGAAGGGCAAAACGGTTAGAATGTGGGGCAGCCTCTCACTTATGCCGAGCAAGATCAAGGTTCAGAGTAATATCGTTATCGAGGATTGGAATAATCAGTGGGCCAATCCTGTCGATATGGATCGTCAGGGGTTCTCAATTATTAATGCCAATGATGCTCTTCTGTACATCGTGCCCCATGCAAACTATTATCACGATTTTCTTGATACTCAGTTATTGTATACAAGCTGGGATCCCTCTGTTTTCAGTCTCACAAATCCAGCTCTGAACCTGCAGCCGGATGATCCTCATCTACTCGGTGGGATGTTTGCTCTCTGGAATGATAAGCTGGGGAAGGTTACCAGTAACGACGATGTTACTCAGCGGATCGAGCCAGCGTTACCCGTTTTAGGAGAAAAGATGTGGAGTGGCACCGTTACTGATATCAACTATACGCAGTTTGAACTGATTGTACGAGAGGTGGGGACTGCTCCTGGTACTTCTCTTTCGTAGGTTTTTGCTGGTCCCACAAAAGGGTGCGTAAAGAGAAGCTCCTATGCACCGTTCTTTTCTGTGTTGCACTAGAGCCACTTTTGCATAAAGATCACGTCGTCATTCTCAAAGCCCAGACGTTTGTAGAAGCCCTGAACTACGGCATTGTCACGTCTGACCATCAGGTTGACCTTGGCGCAACCGCGTGCACGCAGGCGACACTCTAACTCACCCATCAAGGTTGCACCCAGTCCCATGCCCTGACACTGCGGATCTACGGCCATATGATTGGCCCAGCCTCGTCTGCCATCGTAGGTGCCCATGACCGCGCCTATAATGCGCTCATCCATTTCGATCACCAGGAAGAGATCAGGGTCGCGCTGGAGCTTTTGCCGAATGCCTTCACGACTATCCGTTGGCCCAACTTTAATGCCAGTCCGCAGCCACAGATCAATGACCTGCCCATAATCCGCCATGTGAAAAGTACGCAACTGGAACGCATGAAGCGTATCGGTGTCGTCTGCTTCAAAGAAATCAGGCATTGCTGCTGCTGTTCCCATCGTGAGGATCTCAGAAGTTGACATAAAATGGCTCCTTAAGGATGAACAGGCGAAAAATAACTTCTGGGTTCAGAGAATCAGAAGGTCCCTGATTTCCCTTCTTTATTAAATGTCATTCTGAGCCATTGCCTCAATGTGTAAAAAACACGAAATAGAGATGGGTGTGTTGTGCACTATGCACAGTTCTAGAGAAAAGGATGAGATTGCAAATAGCGAAGTTATTTGCAATCTCATCCTTTTCTCCTTCTTCTTAGCTGGCGAGACTGGAGAGGGAGGACCATTGGTAGGTGCTCTGCTCTAGCTTTTGTGTGTCTTCAAATGTATCGATATCAAAGCCCAGGTGGGCGTTTGAGAGGACCGTATAGGTGAGCTTGAGGTCCCTGGCGGTCTGTACATAGGTGGGCAGGCTTTGTGGTCCAAAGAGATAGGGCAGAGCCAGCGGAGGGCGCATAAGAATGGCGTTTGTGCCGGTGCCATCATTTGAGCTGGCGAGCGTGACCTGATAGTGTTCCGCCAGGGAGGTCATGGCGTGCACATCAGCTTTTGTGATGAGAGGAAGGTCAGCGGAGATTGTGAGCAGAGCCACATCTTGCAAAAAATGAGATGTATCGTCAGGGCGTTGACCATGTAGCCCGTTGCGCTGGCGCAGCGAGGTCCATGCCGAGTACGCGCCATGCCGCCAGGCAGTGCGTTCTATAATAGTGAGTGCGGCAGCCTGGAGCGCGGGATTATGTCCCGGTAACATCTCCGGGAGCGGCTCTGCATCCCAATCTAGAATCAGTTCCTGAACCCTACGATCGGGACTGACCACGTAGATCTGTTCAAAGAGTTCGCTATCGCTAAGGGTGTGCAGGACGTGCTGGAGCATATCTAGAACCAGCATTTCCCGTTGATGTTGAGAAAAGTGCGTAGCCAGGCGACTTTTGACCTGGTTCAGCGCCTTTACCGGTACAAGCGCGTTATACTTCATTTTTTACGTTTCACTTACAAAGTCAAAAACCTGTGGAGACCGGCTGCGCTCAGAACCGAAGAGGCGAGCGCGGTTTTTGCAGTCATATCACGCATAATCGTATCTGTAGCGATAGCAGGGATACCCAGATCTTCGATGGCTGGTAGCAGATGAGCGTCTTGCTGATCGATGACCATTACATCAAGAAAATCGCGATAGTAACGGGCAATGCCTACAGGAGAGACCTCCATATGCATACCGGTCATGAGTTTATCGGCGGGTCCTTTAATTGGCGAGCCGCCAACAATTGGACTGACCGCGACGACCGTTCCGCTGGCCTCGTGCAAGCGATCATGGATACCTGGTATGGCCAGGATACTGCCAATGCTCACAAGTGGGTTGCTCGGAGCGATCAGGATCGCCTCGGCATCCTTAAGAGCATCCATAACACCGGGTGCGGGTTTCGCGTCTGATGCACCGATGAACTGAATGTCCTGTACAAGATCTGAACACTGGCGCTTAACCATGTATTCCTCAAAATGGATGAGTCCGGCTGGTGTCAGAATATGCGTCTGGACAGACTGATCGCTCATTGGGAGCAGGTGGAGTCTGAGTCCAAGGTGCTGACAGAGATCGTGCGTGACCTCGCTCAGGGTTTGACCCTGGCGCAGCAGGTATGTGCGGTGAATGTGGGTTGCCAGGTCGCGGTCACCCAGGGCAAACCAGTCTTCATGACCATAGGCGGTTAGCTGCTTCATCGCGTTATATGTTTCGTCGCGTATACCCCAACCCTGAGCTTCATTTGCCAGTCCTGCCAGCGTGTACATGACGCTATCCAGGTCTGGTGAGACATTGAGTCCATAGAATTCGCGGTCGTCACCTGTATTGACGATAACCGTGACTTCCTCCTGGGGAACGAGTTGAACGATACCTTGTAAGAAACGTGCTGCGCCCACGCCGCCAGCCAGAACTACAATCATACTCACAACCTCTAATCAAAACGAACGATCAACGCATCGAGTGGGAGACGTTCACGTCTCCGGGGATCAGCCGCCGCATAGCCCAGCGTAATCAGGGCGTGCGGGATCAGATGGGTATCCAGTTCCAACGCTTCACAGACGACCTCAGGACAAAAGAGTGGCGCACACATCCAGCCACCGTCAAGACCCAGGTCGTAGGCCATCAGGAGCATATTCTGCACCGCTGCCCCCAGACTTTGGATGGCCATAGTGGTCTCGTCCTCCTGTCTACGAGCGTCTGGATAGCGGTCCAGATCTTCCAGGTAGAGACAGGGAATGATCAGCGCTGGCGCGTTCAGGATGCGCTGGATTGATTTATCACGACGTATTTTGACGACCTCGTTAGCCTGACCATCCATCTCCAGGTTTCTCTGCCAGGTTGCCCCCATAAAGTCCGCGAGCCGTTGTTTGAATTCCTGACGAGTCAGGATGACAAAGCGCCACGGTTGACGACCATGGGGAGAAGGTGCCCAGCGGGCGGCCTCCAATACCTGCTCGATCAGGTCACGGGAAACGGCACGATCCTGATACTGACGTACCGTGCGCCGTCCTCGTAGAAGCTCTGAGAGCGTTCCTGCATGCGAGTTGTACACAGGACTTTCCCGTTGCGTATCTAATGTCATAGTATACTCACCAATTGAAAAAGAGGACAACAATCACCGAAACATATCGGTGGCGGGATCGCGTAGCAAGGTTTGGGCGTTTGACTCACCGCGTGTATAGGCATAACCACGGATCAGCGCGACTGGTATCTTATCGATCTTGCCCATAACCAGTTCAGCGGCGGAGGCCAGTTCGTCTGCTACGGCGATGACGCTAGCATGCATTTCATAGCCGTAGGGATCGGTCTGTCCACGATAATCGCTGAGAGGCTCCAGACCCGCCGTCCCGATGGCCATATTGACCTGTCCATTGCGCCAGGGACGTCCCCAGGTATCCGAAATCACTATCCCAAAGTCGAGCGTCTTGCTCTCTCCGCTTAAATCCTGTAAGCGTGTCCGCAGTTGCCGCGCCGACTGGTCAGGGTCGATCGGGAGCAGAACTAGCTCACCCTCGTTGCCACTGACGTTTGACTCGTCTATGCCTGCGTTTGCACAGATAAAGCCATGCTCGGTCTCAGAGATGATCACACCGTGGTCCATGCGTACAATGCGCTTGCTTTCACGCAACACGGCTTCAACATGACGTGCATCTTTATCATAACGTTGTGCGGTTTTACGTGCTAACTCGGAGGGTTCGATCTCCGCGAGCTTTATGATGCGGCCCTCGGCCTTAGAGACGATTTTATGTGTCACAACAAGGATATCTCCAGTTTGGAGGAGAAGTTGTTGTTGGCTAAGTGCAGCAAATAAAATCACGCCCAGGTCATTTCCTGAGCGAATTTCTCCTATGCCCGTGATTGGTAGAATGCGTATCT
>DAOTTL010000123.1:0-8077 GCA_034438135.1 Ktedonobacteraceae bacterium
AGCGCGGTCGCGCTGCCTCCATCCATCTTCTTCCCTTGGGGAGGGGAAAAATGCGACGTTTGAGAAACCCTGAAAACCGAAGCAGAACGTAATGATCTTTCTCACAACTTTGTGTATACTAAGAACGGGCCGTGTAATGGAGAGCATCCAGGTCACGAGACAACGCATCCGAGTGTCTATTGAGATGCTTGCATCCCGTGCCTATCAGAGAGAAGGCTGTTTCTTGCGTTTTCCTGCAAACGCACAACGGAGATGCTAACGGTCGCGTTCTTCGAGTAATGGTAGCCTGGGCATTCGGTCTCGTCAATGAAACCCTGTTCTTCATAGCAGGTTTTCTCAAACGTCGCGTTTCAGCCGTTGCCAGATCCCTCCCCAGAGAAAAAAGAGGCTCGGAGGCAGTACGGTCGCACTGCCTCCGAGCCTCCAAAAAGGGTGGGGGCGGGGAAAAAACGACGGTTGAGAAACCCTTGTTCTTCATAGTAACCCCGTCTGCCGCCGGTGAAACGAAAAGGTGAAAAAACCGACCTTCGACGATTTCGCAGGCGGCTCTCAGGACGAGTACTCCAAGCGCAAGATCCTGGGCCTTGAGGCTTGAGTGCGAAGACAGACGCACCTCACGCGCAGAACGCTACATCACCGGGTGCGTTATCGATAGAGAAAGGAAAAGGTTATGAGTGAGGAAAAAGAGCAGCGTAGACTGCGAGCCGGTATCGTCGGTGGTGGACCGGGCTCATTTATCGGCGCTGTCCACCGGATCGCAGCCGAACTCGACGGACAGGCTCAGGTCGTTGCCGGAGCGCTTTCCGCCGATCCCCAGAAGGCGCGTGAGGGCGCGGCATCCTGGTACCTGCCGCGCAGCTACGAGAGCTATATACACATGGCCGAGGCCGAGGCTACGCTTCCCGACTCGATCGATTTTGTAATCATCGCCACTCCCAATCATCTGCACTTCCCGGTAGCCAAAGCATTCCTGGAGCGCGGTTTCCACGTGGTCTGCGACAAACCGATGACCCTGACCCTCGCGGAGGCACACGACCTGGTCGATCTGGTTGAGAAGCAACACGCGATCTTCGCTCTGACCCACACCTATACAGGCTACCCCCTCATCCGGCAGGCCCGCGAACTGGTGCGGCAAGGAGTAATTGGCGAAGTACGCAAGGTCCTTGTCGAATACGTCCAGGACTGGCTGATGGAGCCGGTCGAGCACCAAAATAACAAGCAGGCAGAATGGCGTAACGATCCCGCTCGCTCCGGTCTGGGCGGAGCCGTTGGCGACATCGGCACACATGCCGAGAACTTGCTGGAATATATTACCGGGCTACGCATCAGGGCGCTATGCGCCGATCTGACTACATTTGTTGAGGGTCGTGTGCTGGACGACGACGCCAATATCCTGCTACGCCTCTCCAACGGAGGGAAAGGAGTGCTGACCTGCTCGCAGATCGCGGCGGGGGAAGAGAATCGCCTGGCCATCCGTATCTATGGGAGCAAGGCAGGGCTGGAGTGGCAGCAGCAGGAGCCAAATCTGCTCATCCTCAAGCAGCCTGGTCAACCACAGCAGGTTTGGCGCACTGCCCAGCCCTATTTGAGCGACCAGGCCCGGAACGCGTCACGCTTGCCTCCTGGCCATCCCGAGGGCTTTTATGAAGCTTTTGCCACTATCTATCGCGACGCCATCGCCGACATGCGGCGCGTAAAGACAGGTCAGTCGCCGCTCGGAAACTATCCGAACGTCTCCGATGGTTTGCGCGGTATGGAGTTCATCTCTACGGTGATCGAGAGTAGTCGCCAGGGTGCCATCTGGCTTGAAATGGAGAGGGGATAGGGATGAATTGCCGGAATGCATCCTTCGAGCAACTGCGGAAGTCGCAGGAGTCTCTTTAAAGGATCCAGGGGTTTTACCAGATCAAAGGAGCCATCAACCAGCCGAAAGGCGTCCAAACGCCACACATCCCTCTCTTAATTGGTGGGAGCGGCGAGCAAGTCACCCTCAAGCTGGTGGCGCAATATGGCGATGCCTGCAATGTCAAGGGCTCAATCGCTGAGATCAAGCACAAGTTTGAAGTGTTACAGGGTCACTGTACCAACGTAGGGCGCGATTATGCGAGCATCTGCCGCATCGTTACAACCATCTGCGCAATTGCCGAGATAGATGAACAGGCGCTGGCTCAGATACCCCCGGCCATACTCGCACGCCTGAGTGAGCGAGTGAAGTTGGGATGGATGGGTTGACCATACGTCGTCTTGCTACGTTCCTGGGTATTCAAAACCCGTCGTTGTACTGGCACTTTACGAACAAGCAGGAACTGCTTACAAGCCCACCCCTTTTCTCTTGCGTCTGACGAGGACGAGAACCATCTGCCTGCCTTGAGGCTTTCTCTTGATGAAGAACGCTTTCCCTGCGTTGCTGCTTTTCTTCGCACCCCTGCTCTTTTCTCATCCGCCTGGGCTTCCACACAGGGTTGTCACTGTTGCTGGCAGGCTTGCGTGCACATTTTGTCCAGGAACACTCCCAGACACATTCAAACAGCACAGGTGGAAATTTGATCTGAAGAATAGGAATCTGTGATAGTTGCCTCTAGAATGAAAGGTGGTCTTAAAAAAAGCAGTTCAGCACTAAAAATAAGTACTGTACCTGCTCCTACCATTCAAGCCTCACTTTACCTCAAAGAATATCTTTTTATTGCTATACTTTACTATATGTTCTCAAATGATCCTGAGCATTGTTAGCTATTTTTATATAAAAGTAATTTATAACAATGCTTCGGCTATTATATTCCCTAATTTTGGGGAATAGTATCTCCTTGATTTTATGCATTTTTCACCGTATAATAATTCATGTTGATACACAAATCAATAATATAACGAAAGGAGACACAAGCATGAAAAAGATCGGTGTGCGCAAGCTTGAGACCGTAAAGACGACAGCAGCTTTATACGGTGCCTGTCCCCCACCAGTTTATTGTTAATTTATCCATTCCCTGAGGAATTTTTAGCAGAAGAATGATAGCTTTATTCTTTTTCGTTTCCCGTCACATATAGCTTGAAATTCCTTCGACAATGGATAGCATTGGCTTCAAAGAGGGGGATGGAGCCCTTTCATCAATCTGGCATCTTGTCAGAGGCTTACATCCCCACAGCTTTTTCTGCATCGATAGCACGTAGGGATGGAAATCATATGAACTCGTACCTGGCAGATCATAAGATAACTGTTATGCCATTTACACAACGCCTTGATGGAGAAGAAACCATCATTGCCAATGCATCCCAAACCACTTTTCTTGCTCTCCCCACTTCAGCGGTGGATATTTTAAACTGGCTGGCAGAAGACAAAACTGTTGGAGAGACCCAGGCACTTTATCATGAAAAATATCAGGAGCTACCCGATATAGAAGATTTCCTGGAATTGCTGGAAAGCGAAGGATTTGTCTCAAGCAGTACTAGCGAAAAGCACAACGAAGCTCTTCTGACAGATCAGGAAGCCAGATCTTCTTCCCCATCTCGATCCAATAGAGAACAGTATCATTTTGCGTCCTTCCCTCAGAAGATCGCACGTCGTATCTTCGGTCCTCCAGTCCTTTGCATCTGTTTCCTCTGCATCATCGTTGGCTTCTTCCTGGCTATCACTGACCTATCACTCATTCCCTCCTCGAATATTCTGGTCTTTAAGCAGAATCTGACAGTTACGAGCATCAGCCTCTTTCTCTTTGTTTTTGTATCGGTCTTTCTTCATGAAATGGCCCATCTAATCGCAGCTCGCGCAGCCGATGTTCCCGCGAAACTCGGGATCAGTCATCGCCTGTGGATAGTAGTTGCGCAGACAGATATGACGGGCATATGGATGGCCTCAAAAGGTCAGCGCCTCATAGCGGTGCTGGCAGGTTCTCTGCTTGATGCGACAGCAGCGGGACTCCTGATTATGCTGCTCTTTGCTCAACAGCATGGATGGGTCAATCTATCCTCCATACCATTGCTTTGCTGTCGTATCGCACTCTTTACCTATTTGCTGCGTCTCCTCTGGGAATGCTACTTTTTTGTACGCACCGACTTTTACTATGTAATTGCCATCGCATTCAACTGTAAAGATTTGCTAGGCGATACAGAAACATTTCTACGTAATCAGTGCTCACGTTTGCTGCCTTTGATCAAACGTGTGGATCAAAGCCATATTCCTGTGCGCGAAATGCGCGTTATTCGAGTCTATGGGCTGATCTGGATCGTCGGACGCATCATGTCCCTTGCCGCACTCGTATTCATTGGCCTGCCTATTCTGCTGGGTTATTATTTTGAGTTAGGAACCTTTTTACTCAAAGGTCAGCTCCCTGGATCACTGGCACCAGTGGACATTGTGGGATGGTTCATCCTCATAATGGTTCCCCTGGTGGTACAAACAGCCGGTTTTGTCCTCTGGATTCGCAGTTTCTTTTTAGCAAGGAAGGTCGCTCATGGTAAATCCCGACAATAACATGCCCCGACCAGCGCGAGATATGGCTGGCAAAGTTCTTCTGCTGGAAGCTGCTTCTGGTACATCGCGCCGAAACCTGCTTCAACAATGGCTTCAAGAAGCTGAGCAAACCCTGGGCGCGACCACCTGGCTCCTTTCCTGCGATTTCACGACAGGCGGGGTATGGGCTGGTTTACAGGACCTGCTGGAAGATATTGCCTCTCAGGTAGAGCAGCAGGATCCTGAGTTCCTCAACAAACACAGCTACGAACTTTGCCTGGCGGCCCCTCTTCTGCGACGACGGATCAGCGTACGACATCCTACGCTCACCGACCTGGCTCAGGGACATGAACGCGTGCGCAATTATCCAGTGGATCGTGCCTACCGTAGTCTTCATGGATTGATCGATTTCCTGGACACATGGTACCAGGCAGGACCAAAAAAATCTCTGGTCATTGCTTGTGATCAGTATGAGCAGAGCAGTGCATTGGTCCAACGTTTCTTTACAGAATGCATGCGCCGACGCGGCTCTCAGTGGCAACTGACCCTGCTTCTGGCCGTCTCACCAGCAAGCGGAGAACCTATAGCCAACCAGTTTCTTCCTGGCACCTGTTCCAATCTTGTTCGCCTGGACCTTTCGATCGATCCTCCTCTCGCCCTTTCATCAGAAACCATCCTTGAACAGGCCCGGAAACTCGAAGAGGAAATAAAACAGGACTCTGTGCTGGCCGATATCTTCGTTCCTCAACTGATTGATCTCTGGGAACGAGGCGGCAACGCAAATGCGGCTCTGCGCTGGAAAATACAGGCTATCAGTCGCTTTAACCAGTTGGGTCTCTATGGAGCTGGCTTTCAGTATTGCGATGCGGTTGAAAACGATCTGGATACGCTCCTGGAGGAGTATTTTCTATTTTATACAGCGGCGGTGAACGCACTCTACTTCTGCTATCTGACACTCGGGTATGTCGAGCGAGCCTATAAAGTTCTTAAAGAGAAAGTCATGGATCAGATCCATACTCAACCTTCCTGCTCGCAGAACCACTATTTTCTGGCAATGTTGTATGCCCGCTTTTTACCTCAGCGCGATCTTCCCAAAGCAGTGGAACATTTAGAGTATGGGATCTCACTGCTCAACACAGCAGATCTCCCGGATGCAGAGCGCTACTTTTACATTGTTTTTCTCAAAAATGGACTGGCCTATGTCCGCGTCCAGCAAAGACAGCCGCAAGATGCTGTCGCATTATGTCAAGAAGGTCTCACTTTACTTGATAAATATCTTTCACCAGAGGAACACCGTCTCCATCGTTCAGTGCTGGTCTATAATATTGCGCAGGTATATGCTGCAACTGGTCAGATTGAAAACGCGCTGGCTACTTTCTCAACTGTGATAGCCATGGACCCCCACTATTCTGAATATTACAATGAGCGCGGGGGTATCTACTTTAAGACTGGAAATCTGGCAGCAGCAGAGCAAGATTATCTGCAAGCTATTGAGCTAAGTCCTCCCTATGCAGAAGTCTGGATCAACCTTGGACAATGCTATCGAGCGATGGGAAGCATCGAGGAGGCCATAGCCGCCTATACTCGCGCCCTGGATCTGAGTCCTCAGGAAACCCTGGCTCTGGCTGGGCGAGCAGAAATGTACTTCGAGGGCGGCAAGCCAGAGCAAGCACTGGAAGATTATTGCGTGGCACTACAATTAGAGCCTCAACAGCCGCTTGTGCTTGCCGCACGAGCAGTTGTTTACTACGAGCTAGGACAGGTGCAACAGGCTCTTGACGATCTGGACACGGCCATCGCGCGCTCGCCCGAGCAGGCAGTTTTCTATCAGAACAGAGCAACTGCGCTGCTTGATCTGGAACGCTTGCGAGAAGCTGCAAGTGACCTGGAGAAGTATCTGCATCTTCAGCCCGATGCAGAAGACCGCGACGAAATTGTGCAGCAAATCGCGTCTCTGGGGTTTGCAGAGGAATTGTGACCTCGGCCATGACGAGACGGTGGTTTGTCATGTGTCCATCTTATTAAATAGTGGAGTGTGATTGTCCGCCATCCACGGGAATACATGCCCCCGTCACCAGCGAGGCAACAGGCGATGCGAGAAAGACGACCAATGCCGCCACCTCCTCGGGAGTCCCGAAGCGTCCCAGAGGAAGCTCGTTCTGCATAAAGCGCTTGATGCCTTGCGGATCCGCGTGTAGTTTGCGCTCCCACGAACTGCCAGGGAACAGGAGAGAGCCGGGTGCTACACTATTGACCAGGATATGATCTTTTGCCAGGTCGCGAGCCAGCGATTTCGTCAAGCTGATCGAGGCTGCCTTGAGCGCGTTATAGGCCATCCTGCCGCCAGATTCGCGTCCGAAGATGGAGGAGATCGCGATAATGCGACCCTCCCCCAGCGTCCTCATTGAGGGAACTATCAATTGAGCGAGCGTTGCTAATGCGGTGACATTGAGCGCCAGGGCTTCCTGCCAGTCTACCTCACTCGTATCAAAGATATCCTGTCCCTTTGCTCCTCCAGCGTTGTGGACGAGAATATCGATTTCGCCATAGCAACGCAAGGTTTCCTCGACGAGGTGTACCAGGTTAGCACGAACGGTTACATCAGCAGGAAGTGCCAATACTTCAGTTCCAGCCTGGCGCAAAGCTTGTGCTGCGTCCTCAAGCGCGTCCTGTCCTCGTGCAGCGATGGCAAGTCGGCAGCCTTCGGCAGCGAGAGCTTGAGCGATGGCAAGCCCCAGTCCACGACTGGCTCCAGTAATCAAGGCACGTTTGCGATGTAATCCAAGATCCATGCCAGTTCTCTCATTCTCTGTCTTTAGATTGGTCTCCTCAGCGACCAATTTCCACATTGAACAGGGCACCAAGCGCGTCGGGCACAAGGATCGCGACAGAATAGTAGGCGCTCACGAGATAGGAGATGATTGCCTTCTCATTGATACCCATAAACCGGACTGACAAACTCGGCTGGTATTCGTCAGGAATGCCGGTTTGATGCAGGCCAACGACGCCCTGACTCTTCTCGCCCGTGCGGAGCGCAAGGATAGCAGTCACGTGATTGTCAGTGATGGGAATTTTGTTGCAAGGCAACAGAGGCACATCTCGCCATGCCGCCATTTTGACGCCGTTCAATTCAACAGCAGGCGAGTGAATTCCCAGGCGATTGCATTCTTTGCCAAATGCAGCAATGGCACGAGGATGAGCGAGAAAAAAATGGGTACTTCTGCGCCGCGCTAACAGCGTATCGAGATCATCAGGTGTCGGCGGGCCGCTTTTGGTGTGGAGGCGCTGTTTGCGCTCCACATTATACAGCAACCCGAACTCCCGGTTGTTGATCAGCTCATGCTCCTGGCGCTCCCGCAGCGCCTCGATCGTCAACCGAAGCTGCTGTTCGACCTGGTTCATCGGCTCGTTATACAGGTCAGCAATCCTGCTGTGGACGTGCAAGATGGTTTGGGCCACACTTAAGGAATATTCTCGCGGCGCAGCGTCATAATTGACAAAGGTTCCCGGCAACTCTGGCTCTCCCTCATGGCCCGCTGCCAGGTCAATCGCGGCTTCCCCATGCTTATTCTGCGGACGTTGTGCCGTCGCTTGCGCCTGCTCGACCTGGGCACGCAACTGCGGCGATTGGTC
>DAOTTL010000124.1:0-9778 GCA_034438135.1 Ktedonobacteraceae bacterium
AGGGCACCTGAGTAGTTACGAGGGATGACTCATAACTGTTCTTTTAGCCTGTCAGGCAGGCGTAACTGTGAAGGTGCGACGAGCGAGACAGGTAGTGGAGAAAGTAATGAGGGCACCGATGATACGGGTCTGGTCTGTTCATCGTAGATCAGAGTATATTCCAGGCGCACACTGCCCAACAAAATGACATCACCTGTTTTCAGGAGGCGTGGTCCACTGAGCGGTTCCCCATTCACTTGACTACCGTTGCGGCTGTTCAAATCCTGCACATAATCACCCTCGAACTGGTGTGAGAATTGGGCATGACAACGCGAAATAGATGCATCCTGGAGCACCACATTACACTCTGGTCCGCGTCCAATTGTCATCGTTATGTTGTTCAGGAGAAAGCGATGTCCAGGTGTCTCGCCGTTGGAGATAAGACAGAAGCCGCTGGGATGAGATTGTGAGGCATTCTGGGAGAGTTCGATGGTCTCGTGGAGTGTCACATCAGTGACAGGGAGTGTAAAGGTTGGTGTCTGTTCTTGCGAAAAGTAGACTTTCTGATCATGTGACAGCGCGACGGTGGGAAGTGCAAGCTCTTTCTGGTGCGATCCTTGAGGCGGATATTCACCCGAAGTATGGCGCGACTGAGAGATTCTGCGGAGTTGGGGGAGCAGAGGATCATCCAAATCATCCTCATTCAGAGGTTGTTGAGCATATTTCATCAGAAAAGAGTTCGCGCCGATCTCCAGCACATCGCCGTGTTTGACCAGAAGAGAGGCATGAACGCGTTGACCATTGAGCGAGATTCCATTGAGACTCCCACAATCAGTCACATAGGCCTGGCCTTTTTCCCAGGAGAGTTCAGCATGATAGCGTGAAATCATATCATCGTCCAGCCAGATCTCATTGTCCTCTTCACGTCCAATAGAAACAACCGAACGTTTGAGGGCTAACTCCTGACCGAGAAAATTTCCGTTATTGTATTCCAGCCACCCCCAGGCCGTGTCAGCACTGTAGACAAAAGGTGCCAGCACTCCTGGCTGGCGTTGTTTGGGTCCCTCTACGGCCTCTTCCCGGGCGTTCGTGGAACGTTTTTTACGCTGACCTTGCAAGTGAGCATCGGTATTTGAATCGCGTGGACGGGTGAAAAGAAAATAAACGACAGTCACTCCAAATGGCCAGGCCCAGCCCCATATTGCCACATAGGCCAGCATGAACCCCACTTCCAGGGGCGAGAGTGCGATCTGAGTAGGGCCATTAAACTGTCGATGGTACCAGAGAATTGCTGGCAGCACAAGAAGCGCCGAGATAACCGAGGAGACGATTGCCCCGGCTAACTGTCGCGTTGTTCCCCGCTTGCGCAGGGCTGTGAAAAGCGCATTCATGGCCATGGCGCACATACAACAGGCCAGACCACCATAGCAACCATAACTAAACCATGTCGGAAAATCGATTGTACCCATAGTCTCACCCCCAGACTAGACCATCGGGCCAATACCTTGCTGACGTGCATCACTGATCAGAATCGTATCGATCAACTGGCTGGTATTTTGCTGGTACTCAATATCGGCTGCCACATTCGCCGAATCGCCCGCCACACCATTATTGACCTGAACCGCATCCCAATACTCAAAAAGTGCGTTGTCAGGCTGTACGGCAACCCCTAGAAAGGCATGGCCAGGAATAATGATAATTTCGGTATGCAGTCCTATACTCTCTGCCGCAGCGGCCAAAAGCAGCGTCAACTCCACACACATACCGCTCTGCTGTTGCAATACCTCAGCAGGTAACTTGATGGTCTGTAGCGAGGGACTGGTATCGCCAGGACCACTGTAAGGCACTCCTGCCTGGACATAATGTATATGGTAATCCAGACGCAAGGCATCGAAGAGTGCATCTACCTGGTCGCGTACAGCCCGTGACGTCGCTTTGTTATAGCCGATCATCGCTCCTGGTGCAGGCGCTGGCTGGATTGCCAGGTGATTACCCGCTATCGTTACCAACCGGGCAATTGCTGCATCACCGGGTGTTACCCAGGCTGCTATGTGCAGTCGATTGCTCGCCACCCATTGCATTAACCAGCGAGAATGCAGCACCAGAGGGCTATCATCCAGATAGTAGGAACGTCCGGTGCTATCTATCACGTGGACATGCAGCGAAGCATTATCCTCAGCGGTCAACCCTTTCAATGTCTGTTCTCCCATAATTGGCGGGATAAATCCGGTCGTTTGTATTTGACTTGAAGCATTGACCGTATGTGTCTCAACCTGACTAAATCCCTGTATGCTGACACTAATTAAGAGTGTCAGTGAGCTATTACTGCTATAATCAACTGTGAACAGAGATGTATGGTTTGTAACATAGGAAGGGTAATAAGCACTGAAAAGAGCAGAAGGTGCCTTGACACAAATATGTACAGGAGCCTGCCCACCGCAATGCTCCTGAATAGCCAGATTATTTTGTTGATAGCGTGAATATGCGTACAAGCCACCTACCACATAGCCTCCTGATAGACTCATCAGAACCCCCAAAGCGAGAAACAGCACTACCAGTTTTTTGTGCATAGAGTTGTCACCTCGGAACATGACCACCGCATTCCTCTTCGTTGAGAGAACTTCTCGCCAAGTATATCATGGTGTTTCAGCACCCTACAAGCCATCAGGACTTGTGGGTTAGCTTTCTCCGTCAGGAGGTTCCAGGAGAGGGAGAAATACTGTGCTGCGTTTGTTCTATTAAGTACTGTGTAACTGCCTTGATGTTTCCCGTGCGTTGAAATACCTCTATCTGGCGATCAGCGCCTGTGCCGCGAGGATCTGCGAGCAGCTCACGCAAATAATTGATCTCTCGACGTGAACCCAGGTCGTCCACTACCACGTCTACAAAGTCTAACAGTTCACTGATTGACTCACGCATAGTCAGGCGGCGATCGTGTACAAAATCGAGTATCTGCGCGTCCAGTCCATAACGACTGGCTCTCCACTTATTTTCTTCAAGTAATGTTCGTGGTAGAACAGGGACAGCCATTCCGTGTTCATCAAGCCAGATCAGTCTGGCGACCAGGGCCTGGCAGAGCGCTGCTACGGCAAGCGTATCTTCCAGGGTTGCGGGCATGTCGCACACGCGAAATTCAACCGTATCAAAGAAGGGATGAGGGCGAATATCCCACCAGATCTTTTTTCCATTGTCGATACATCCGCTGCGAACCAGGGTTTGAACATAACGATCAAAGTCGTCCTGGTGTGGAAACACATCGGGGATCCCGTTCCGTGGGAAGGCTTTCCATACAATGGAGCGATAAGATTTAATGTGGGTAAGACGGCCAGCCCAGAATGGCGAATTTGTAGAGAGAGCCAGCAAATGCGGGAGCCAGGTGCGAGCCTGATTCATGATATGAACAGCCATTGCCTTGTCCTTTACACCTACATGAACGTGCAGGCCAAAAATCAGGACCGCACGAGCCACATCCTGAAGCTCCTCCTCAAGCTCTGCGTAACGTGGATCATCAGACATAGAAATCTGGTCCTGCCACAGGGCAAAGGGATGTGTGCCTGCGCTAATCAGCTGCATCCTCTCTGGTCTAAGTAGATCAATCAGTTGGTGACGTAATGTGCGTAACTCCAGACGGGCTGCCGAAATATTCGGACAGATACCTGTGACAATTTCAACCGTTGACTGCAACATTTCTGGTTTGACTTTCTCACCGAAGAGGGTAGCTCCTTTTTCCAGAACCATCTGAATGCGCGGACAAAGATGCCCGGTCGAACTGTCTACCATCTGAAACTCTTCTTCAATGCCAAGACTAAATTGCGAAGGCATGCCGAGAACTCCTTTGAGCGTGTGTAGATGGAAAAGTTAATTCATGGACGGCTAAGAGAGGAAGAAAAGCGTGAGCGACGCTGCCGTGAGCTCGGCAGAGAAGAGGGGATATCGGATAACTATGCATGAGATGAACGTACTGCTTATCGTTTTGCACTCTCACACCTACCGCCATACATGCTTCCTTTCAGTGAAGCTGTGCAGTTAAGTTATACGAGGGAGGAGGTGTTTGAAAAGGTCACCCCTATACAAAAACTTCTTCTGGGAATCATAGAGTACACAAGAGGAAAACGCTTTGTCAAGGTGACAAAAAGGAATACCAGGTATTTTCCCAGGTGAATCTTGATTTTACAACCCAAAGGCATAGGGGAGAAGGTCTTCGGCTGAAAACGTTTCTGGTAGACCATCAATGTAGATTTCTGCCTGTGGCGCGAGATCGACAAGCCACTGCCGACAGGCTCCACAGGGTGTACGCTCATTGGCTGATGCGTTGGCGGAGACGTCGATACATGCTACTGCTATTTGTGTAATTGGAGTAGCTGAGGCAGTCACAGCCGCAGCCAGGGCTGATCGTTCAGCACAGAGCGTCAGTCCATAGCTGGAGATCTCTATATTGACACCCAGAAAAAGCTGCTCGTTCGCAATGAGAGCCGCACCTACACGAAAATGTGAATAGGGAGAATGTGCATTCAGGGCTACCTGCCTGGCCTGTTGTAGTAATTCTTCGCGCGAAAACATGAATACAATCCTCACAGAGAAAGGGAGAATGTTGCTAGCAACATGATTGATCGTAATTCGCATTGTACCATGCTTCTCTGGCCATTTTCTATTTTCTTGTTTTTCCTCTACAGGGCTTCGCAACAGTCGCTTCTTTCCCCGCCCACCTTTTTTGGAGGCTCGGAGGCAGCGCGATCGCGCTGCCTCCGAGCCTCTTTTTTCCTGGGGAGAGGTTTGGCACTTACACGTAGAGGTTTTTCTCGCTTTTCCCTCCTTCGCCTCCGGCGAGAGAGAAGAAAGAGAGCAACTGGTGTATTTCGTGGCTCATTCGCGCCACAAAACACACCAGTTGCTCTCTTTCAAAGGGGTGGGGTGGCCTGCCAGACTGATGCAGAAGATCGACAAAAACCTATACCTGTGAGGGGGTTTGGCAACGCCTTAAAAGTGACTTTTGAGAAGCCCTGCAAGGAAGTAAAGAGTAACTGGAAAATTGGAGCGAAAAAGCTTATAATAAGAACAATCTATCTAGATTTGAGAGGGTAATGTTATGTCCCAGAGCAAACGAGTACGTGGAGAACACGTCGATGATCGGCAACAGATGCAACCGTCTCCGTCAGGATCAGATCAGGAGGGAGAGGTGGCATCACATCTCCCTTTGTCGGCTCTTCTCTCCCAGGTGCTTGTTGCGTTCACGATAGAGTTTGACAACGAGTTTGAGCATCAGATGCCGCATCGGACGACGTCCTATGGCTCAAGAACTAACTCCTCCCCATCTCCCTGGCTGACGTCGCTGGTTATGTGGTCGAACTGTATGCAGTTCGTCAGCGAAGAGGGCGTAACTGTCAGTGAATTGCAGCGTCTCGCTCGCACTGGGACGAATCTGGCCGGTATGCTGCGCTGGAGATACATCACTGTCGAACCGGATCCCTCTGCCAGTCGCTCAAAACAACCTCTCCCGAACGCTGTGATCCGTCCTACTCCTGGTGGTCGGAAGGCTCAGGAGGTATGGCGACCGCTGTTTGGCGTTATCGAGGAGCGCTGGCGGGAGCGGTTCGGTAAGGACGAGATCGATCAATTGCGAGAATCATTGTGGGCGCTGATCAGTCAGGTCGATATCATGCTGCCTGACTGTCTCCCAATCCTGAGTTATGGACTGTTCAACATAAAGAGTCAATCCGGTGAGGATGATTTTCTCGGTAGGCAGGTCGATGACGGGCAGCGAACTCCTGCTGCCAGCGGTCTGTCTCATCTCTCTCTGTTGACACTTCTTTCACGGGTGCTTCTGACGTTCGCCATTGAGTTCGAGCGCGAGTCGAATGTATCGCTGGCGATCAGTGCTAACGTTCTGCGTGTTCTCAGTGGACAAGGGGTGCAGCTCCGAGACCTTCCATCCCTGACGGGAGTTTCGAAGGAGTCGATCAGTATGGCTATGGGTATTCTCCAGGAGAGGCACCTCGGTGTAGTCGAGCCAGATCCGGCTGGCAGTCGGTTCAAAGTTGTTCATCTTACCCCGAAGGGTCAGAAGGCTCGGAAGACGTATAGTCAACTGCTCGATACTATCGAGCAGCGTTGGCGGGAGCGGTTCGGCGAGGACGAGGTCGGTAATCTGCGGATATTGCTTGAGCGTCTGGTCGGCGAGCCTTCCAGACAGCTATCGCCTTTATTTAAGGGGCTGGAACCCTATCCTGATGGGTGGCGGGCGTCGGTTCGCAAGCCTGACACGCTGCCTTACTATCCTATGGTCCTGCATCGCGGTGGATACCCTGACGGCAGTTAACAGATTATCCAGCTTTGCGTGCCTCTCGTACAGTAGGAAGAAAGAAAAAGCTGCTCGCGCTTTGTCGATTAGTCCGTACTGAGTGCGTGCCGTAAATCTTCGGGTAGTGGTCTGGCTTGTTCAGTCTCCGGGTCAATCGTGACGATCGTTATCTTTCCTCTCGCGGCTGGTGCGGCTTCATCCAACTTGTCCTGCTTTATTTCTTCTGTGAAATGCGCTGTGAATGTGCTCCGAACCGTCTACATCGGAGAATGGTACCCGAACCTGTACACTGGCTTGTGGCAATGTCAGTTCCTCCTCAATCTCCACTATATCAGAGACTTCTGTTATCCGATACTGGCACGAAGTTATACTCGCGATCGCTGTGCAAGCAAGCAAAAAGTATCCGGTGATACTAAGTACCATCTTGTATAACGATGATCATCAATCTTTACAACTTTCACTGTTTACGCTATAATTCTTTTATAGCTCGTTCTTGTGAAGAAAGTAAACCAAATTTGCGTATTCTCAAGATGCTCTCGGTGCTCACTCGATAGAAAGCCGATTCTATTGCATCGAGCTGTTTGGCGAGCAGAAGATACCATTCCTCATCGGGAACGCGGGTTCCCCACGCGCCCTATCTTTATGAACCAGGGGAACTCTGTTCTCCCAGTCAGTTAAGGAAGCAGAATTCCTCGTGCTCCATAGCTTGCTTCTTGCATATGCTGTGCTCAAGGTGTTTGCGGAAGCTCAAGCTGCTTTTCCCTTCTGCTTCATCTTCTCTTTAAAGCTGTTTTACTCGAATAGTTAGACACATGCCATATATGCAGTTGCATCGTCCCATTAGATGGCCCGTTTTTAAGAGAGTAGTTGAAGTACTGAGAGGAGCAAGAGACCTATGATCCATCGGTTCGCGCAGAGTGATGAAGACGAGATTACTCCAGGAGTATTGGATGCCCACTCGTTACAAAACCTCATAAGTGAAGCGGTGCAGTATTTGCAGCAGGCGGCAGATGAAGGAGGTATTACAGCTATGCCCTTTCATAGGCTCGCCCAGATGCAGGCCGAAATTACTCGCAGCGGTACCTACTGGCACAGCGACGAAGAATTGGCTTATGGTGTGCAACTGGCGTGGCGCAACAGCACACGCTGCATTGGGCGGCTGCATTGGCAATCGCTCTCCGTACGCGATCTACGCCATCTCACCTGCGTTGATGAGATCTTTGCAGCTCTTGTCGAGCACGTGATATTGGCTACCAACGGCGGCAAGATTCGTCCGCTCATCAGCATCTTCGCTCCCCAGGTGTCGGGAGAGCCAGGTATTCGTATCTGGAACTCACAGCTGATCCGCTACGCGGGCTACCGTTCTCCGGATGGTTCGGTGCTTGGCGACCCGGCGCAGATTGCGCTCACACAGGCCATTCAGCAATTGGGCTGGCAGCCTCCGCGAACTCTTTCGTCCTTTGATGTGTTGCCACTGGTCATTCAGATGCCAGGGGAAGCACCGCAGCTCTTTGAGTTGCCGCGCGAGATAGTACTGGAGGTCCCACTCTCGCATCCGGACCATCCCTGGTTTGCCGAACTGGGTCTCAAGTGGCACGCGCTACCAGTTATCTCCAATATGCGCCTGGAAATTGGGGGCATTTGCTATCCAGCGGCTCCCTTTAATGGTTGGTACATGGGCACCGAGATTGGAGCACGCAACCTGGGCGATGAGGGCCGCTACCATCTCTTGCCTATTATCGCTGAACTGCTGGGCCTTAACACATGCTCGGACCGGACTTTGTGGAAGGATCGCGCTCTGGTTGAACTCAACATGGCGGTGCTTCATTCCTTTGGCCAGTCTGGTGTCAGCATTGTCGATCATCACACGGCTTCTCGTCAGTTCGTACTGCATCAGCAGCGCGAAGAGCAGGCAGGTCGCTGTCTATACGCGGATTGGGGCTGGATCGTGCCGCCTATCTCAGGCTCGGTAACTCCGGTTTTTCATCAGCCTTATCAAGATCGCCAACTCACTCCCAATTTTTTTCCCCAGGACGCACCCTGGCAAAATATCGAATTCAATCACGCTCCTCTCGTGTAGGGAGCCCTTTCACTGTTAATGGTTCTAAGAGAGCACTCTCACTGTTTGATGGCTCTATTTGATCGAAGAAGGGATCTTTCGGATGCATGGACTGATTTTTGTCACATGGGAACATTATTTAGCCGAACGTTTTGGCATGGATTTACTGCACGCCTACCGTGCTACCATTGGAGAAACGCCATCCACTGCGCCTCTGGCGACTCACGTCTACGATGATGCCATCTTGCTGGCGGGAGTAGGTGCCGCTTGCCAATTGACGGGACATGCGGCAGACCCCTTGCTGCGCGACTACGGACGCTATTTCATCCTGAATGGACTCACCAGTCACCGCTGTGCCTATTTGCTTGAGCAGGTACAAAACAGCCGCGACCTCTTGCTTATCATGCGTGAGGCACACCTGCAAATGCGACGCACCCCTGACGGTCTGACTCCGCCACTCTTTGCCTACGAGCAGCCCGCTCGCGATGAATTGATACTAATCTATGACAGTCCACGCCAGTTGTGCTCGTTGCTTATAGGAGCCATCGAAGGCGCTGCCGAACGTTACGGGGAACAGGTGCAGATATATCACCCACAGTGTCTCAAGCAGGGGCATGCCGTCTGCCGATTTGAGCTTCGCTTTCTACATCCATCCATCCAGCCGCAAGCCACCTCCCCCCTGTTGCGTGAAAAGAAACAACGGCAGCGCGAATTGAGCGAGAGGGTGTTGCGAAGTTTGCCTGCTCACGATGGAAGAACGCTTATGCAATTACGTTCTCAGCTACAGGTGCGTCCCAGCGCGGTCCTGGAGGCATTACAACACTTACAGCACGCTGGATTGGTCAGTACCACCGCCACGCAACCCGGAGACAGTCTGACTACACGCCGCTTCTGGCGCACTCCTACTTCAGATTAAGTGAAGAAAAGATTGGTTGGGCACGATGTTTTTTCTATGAGTCGTCCCTAACTTTTCAGCGGCTTGTAAAGCTGCCCCTCTCCCAAAAGACAGGAGAAAAGGCTGAGTTTGTCACCAGCGAAGCTGGTGACAAACTCAGCCTTTTCTCCTGAAGATATGGCGGCGCAGCCGCCAGGAAATTTGCCTCTCTGAGGGCTTTTATGGGAGAGCAAATTCGCTCTGTACAAAGGGTTTGATATCCGTGTCTCCGGTCAAACGGAGCCAGACCGCGCCCTGCTCTGGCTCTATTTCCAGGACAAAGCGAAAAAAGGGACAGCAGAGTCGTTCGTAGCTGATAAAAGCTACAATAGTCTGTAACAGGTTTGTCTCATTGGGTAGCCGCAAAGCGTAGCCTGTGGGAAGCGTTTGTATTTCCTGAATTGCGGCAATCAGACGTTGAGTGTCTGCGGCGTGAACTGGTCGCATCTCCAAGGGAATCGCTTGCACATTGCAAGCCAGAACGGGTTCTGATGGTGGAACAGTCATT